>JAPPGP010000062.1 GCA_028821395.1 Defluviicoccus sp. | reverse complement strand
GCTCTCGCCACCGCCGGGCGCGGGCGCCTTGGCCAGCGGTAGGTCGACGACGCCGCTCTCGCGCGGCGGCACGCCCACGACCAGCGCCCAGTACTCCTTCTCCACCCGGCCCTCGCGAAACGCGGCGACCAGCGCGGCGGCGGCCTTGCGGGAGCGCGCGAGCGCGAGCACGCCGCTGGTGTCCTTGTCGAGCCGGTGGACCAGCCGGGGCCGTTCGTCGGCGTCGAAGCGCAGCGCATCCAGCATCGCATCGACCGAGGACTTCACCTTCGAGCCGCCCTGCACCGCGAGTCCGGCAGGCTTGTCGATGGCGATCGTCCCGGCGTCGCGGTAGAGCACGCGGCTCCGCAGGAGCTCGGCGTCGGACGGAGAGACCGGGGCGCGAATTCCGGGCCGGGCGAATTTGTCGTCGAGGCCCGGCGGTATGCGCACCGCGCGGCCGGCGGCGATGCGCATCGAGGCCCTGGCGCGTCCGCCATCCACCCGGATCTGGCCGGTGCGCAGCAGCTTCTCCAGATGGCCGTGACCGAGCGCGGGAAAGTGGCGCCTGAACCAGCGGTCGAGGCGGATGTCGTCGTCGTCGGGGCCGACGGTGAGAATGCGCGCGGGGCTCACCTGCGCCGCGCCCTGAGCGTCTCGATGTGGGCGGCGATGTCGCCTTCCACCCCGCGGTCGGTGGGCCGGTAGTAGACCTCCCGCTCCATGCCGTCGGGGAAGTAGCTCTGGCCCGAGACCCCGCTTTCCTCGTCGTGGTCGTAGCGATAGCCGGCGCCGTAGCCGAGATCCTTCATCAGCCGGGTGGGCGCGTTGAGAATATGGCTCGGCGGCATCAGCGAGCCCGTCCGCTCGGCCGCCGCCCAGGCCGCGCCGAAACCCCGGTAGAGCGCGTTCGACTTGGGCGCGTTGGCGAGATAGACCGTGAGCTGCGCGATCGCCAGCTCGCCCTCGGGGGAGCCCAGCCGCTCATAGGCCTGCCAGGCGGCGATTGCCTGCACCAGCGCCTGCGGGTCGGCCAGGCCGACATCCTCGGCGGCGAGCCGGGTCAGGCGGCGGGCCACGTAGCGCGGGTCCTCGCCGCCCTGGAGCATGCGGGAGAGCCAGTAGAGCGCCGCGTCCGGGTCCGATCCCCGGATCGACTTGTGCAGCGCGCTGATCAAATTGTAGTGCCCGTCCCGCGACTTGTCGTAGAGCGGCGCGCGGCGCTGCACGGCGCGGGTGAGCCCGGCCACGTCGAGCGTCCCGCCGTCGGGCATCGCCAGCAGCTCCTCCGCGAGGTTCAGCACGTAGCGCCCGTCGCCATCGGCCATCGCGAGCAGCGCCGCCCGCGCGGCATCGTCGAGCGGCACGCGCCGGCCGCACTCCGCCTCGGCCCGGCGCAAGAGCGTCTCCGCCGCCGCCTCGTCGAGCCGGTCGAGCACGAAGACCTGGCAGCGCGACAAGAGCGCGCCGTTGAGCTCGAAGGACGGGTTCTCCGTCGTCGCGCCGACGAGGATTACCGTGCCGTCCTCGACGACGGGCAGGAAGCCGTCCTGCTGGGCGCGGTTGAAGCGGTGGATCTCGTCGACGAACAGCACCGTCCCCTGCCCGCCGAGGCGCCGCCCGCGCGCCTCGTCGAACACCCGCTTGAGATCGGCGACCCCGGAGAAGACGGCCGACAGGGGCTCGAAGTGATGCGCCGTCGCGGTCGCCAAGAGCCGCGCGATGGTGGTCTTGCCGCTCCCCGGCGGGCCCCAGAGCACCATCGAGGTCAGCCTTCCCTCGGCCACCATGCGGCCGATCGGCCCCTCGGAGCCGAGCAGATGGTCCTGGCCCAGCACGTCCTGCAGCCGGGCCGGGCGCAGCCGGTCGGCCAGCGGGCGCGGCGCCTCGGCTTCGAACAGGCCGGGTTCGCGTTCGCTCGGGGCGTTCACCGGTCAGGCTCCGAACACGAAGGACAGCGCCTTGCCGTCGCGCAGCACGGAGATCCGCCAGCGGTCGCCGGAGGCGTGGAGCAGCCGGTCGAGCCCGGCGACCGAGCGCGGCTCGCGGCCGTTTATCTTGAGCACCACGTCGCCGCGCCGGAAGCCGAGCCGGCCCGCGGTGGTGCCGCGCGGCGCGTCCATCACCACCACGCCGCGCTCGGGGCTCTCGATCCGCAGCTCCTCGGCGAGCGCCGGCGAGAGATCCGCCATCGCGGCGCCGGAGAACGGGTGGCGGCCCTTGAACTCGGTCACGTTGCGCGGCGGGATCTCGGGCGCCCGGGCGACGTCGAAGCGCAGCTTGCGCTCCTTGCCCCCGCGCAGCACCGTGAGCTCCGCCGTGGTGCCCAGGCGAAGCGTGGCGACGCGGAAGGCGAGTCCCGCCCGGTCGTCGATCGGCCGCCCGTTGACGGCGAGGATCACGTCGCCGACGCGAAGCCCCGCCCGGTCGGTCGGGCCGCCGGGATGGACCCGCCGCACGATCGCCCCTTGCGGCCGCGCCCGGCCCAGCGAGGCGGCGATCGCCGCCGTCACGTCCTGGGTGCGCGCGCCGAGCCACGGCCGCACCACCCGCCCGGTCCGGTCCACCGAATCGACCACCATGGCCACCATGTTGGACGGGATCGCGAAGCCGATGCCGACCGAGCCGCCGCTCCGGGAATAGATCGCGGTATTGATGCCGACAAGCCGGCCGTCGAGCGAGACCAGCGCGCCGCCCGAGTTGCCGGGGTTGATGGCGGCGTCGGTCTGGATGAAGAAGCCGAAATCGGAGATCCCGGACGCGTTGCGCGCGAGCGCCGACACGATGCCGCCGGTCACCGTCTGCCCCACCCCGAACGGATTGCCGATGGCGAGCACCAGGTCGCCGACCTCCAAATCGTCGGAATCGCGGATCCGCAGAAACGGGAGGCTCTGCCCGCCGGGATCGATGCGCAGCAGGGCGAGGTCGGTGCGCTCGTCGGAGCCGACGAGCGCGGCGTCGAACTCGCGGCGGTCGGCGAACACGACGGTGATCTCGCTCGCCTCCTTGATGACGTGGTGGTTGGTAACCACCAGCCCGTCGCCGCGCACCACGACGCCGGAGCCGAGCGAGTTCTGCACCCGTTCGCGGGGCCGGCCGAAGGAGAAGTCCTCGCCGAAGAAGCGGCGGAAGAAGGGGTCGGTGAAGAACGGCGAGAGCGGCGCGCGCCTGACCACGCGCTTGGCGTAGATGTTGACCACGGCGGGCGCGGCGCGCTTGACCAGCGGCGCGAAGGAGAGCTGCATCTCGGCGCGCCCGGAGGGGGGCCGCTTCTCCGCCCCGGCGGGCGCGGCGCCACCCGTCGCCAGCGCCAGCACGGCGGCGAGCAGGCACGCGCGGCGGATCCGCGTCATCGTCATGGCGCTCCCCTCAGGCGGGGCACCATGCCGCGCCGCCGGCAAAATGAAAAGGACCTTACATGCGGAGTTCGACGTCCGTCAGCGGACGGACGAGAGGCCGGGGCGGGTCGCTTGTGCGGGTTCCGGAACGGCACGCAATGCGGCTACCGGAAAGCGTTCGGTGTTCCAGATCATGTCGTACCACTTGCAGACCGCAATCGCCGGAGGCTCGATCGCGATAACTGTCATGACCGGCCCGCCCGATCTGATCTGCACCACGCTTCCGACCTCGATGAGGGAGTGGTCCGCGGTCTGGCTCATGGATCATTCCCCCGTTTGCGGCCCGACGGCACGGGAGATCACCAGCCCTCTTAGCGTGTTGATCTGCCCTTCGAACGCCTCGACGGCCGTGCGGATTCCGTCAATCTGACCTTCCATTTTCGCCATCCGCTCGCGCAGCGAAGAGATGTCTCGATGCAAAGCCCACAGGAACCCCAGAACGGCCACCTGGACAGCGATGAGAGCAATGATTTCACCGTTCATTTCGGCACATCGAACTTCGCCGCCCAGCGGCTCCGGTTGACCTACCCCATCAGCATAAGGCGCGGACCCTAAACCGGCACATCAATTTATCCGGATCGCCGGACAGTTCCTGCCACGCCCGTCGGATCCGCACTTCTTGGCTCGTCGCTCCGACGAGTGGATCGATCAACGGGTCGGGCTCCATTGCGCCCTCTCTACGCGCGTGTCCGAAGACCCGAGTCAAGGTCGCGACTTCGCTCACTGCGAAGGAGCCTGCCAGCCCCGCTATCACGACGATATCCGGTTCAGGCGACCGCTTCTTCCTCCTCGACCGGCGCGCGCTCCTGCACCGGGCCGGAGTCGAGGCCCTTCGCCTCGGGGTCGCGGTCGACCAGCTCGATCACCGCCTTCGGCGCCGAATCGCCGTAGCGGAAGCCGGCCCTCAGCACCCGCGTGTAGCCGCCCTTGCGTTCGGCGTAGCGTTCGGCCAGCGTGGTGAACAGCTTGTCGGCGAGCTTGGCGTCGCCGCCCAGCCGGCGGATCGCCTGGCGGCGGGCGTGCAAATCCTCGGGGCCCCGCTTGCCCAGCGTGATCAGCCGGTCGACGATGGGCCTGAGCTCCTTCGCCTTGGGCAGGGTGGTGGTGATCTGCTCGTGCTTCACCAGCGCCGCCGCCATGTTGCGGAACATCGCGGTGCGATGGGCGCTCGTCCGGTTGAGCTTGCGCCCCTTGAGGCGATGTCGCATGGCCTGTCTCCCCGCTGCCGCCGCCTAGTAGGGCTCGTCCAGGCGGCGGGCGAGATCCTCGATGTTCTCGGGCGGCCAGTCGAGGATCTCCATGCCGAGCTCAAGCCCCATCTGGGCGAGCACTTCCTTGATCTCGTTCAGCGACTTGCGCCCGAAATTCGGGGTCCGCAGCATCTCCTGCTCGCTCTTCTGCACCAGGTCGCCGATATAGATGATGTTGTCGTTCTTGAGGCAGTTGGCCGACCGCACCGAGAGCTCCAGCTCGTCGACCTTCCTGAGCAGGTTCTTGTTGAACGACGGTTCGGCGGGCAGCGCCTCCTCGGCCCGGATCGAGGGCTCCTCGAAATTGATGAAGAGCTGGAGCTGGTCCTGCAGGATGCGCGCGGCGAGCGCCAGCGCGTCCTCCGGGGTGATCACCCCGTTGGTCTCGATGTCGAGCGACAGCTTGTCGTAGTCGGTGATCTGGCCGACCCTTGTGTTCTCCACCTGGAAGGCGACCTTGCGCACCGGGCTGAACACGGCATCGACCGGCACCAGCCCGATCGGCGCGTCGGCGGCGCGGTTCTGGGCGGCGGGCACGTAGCCCTTGCCCGAATCGACGGTGAGCTCCATCGACAGCTTGGCGCCGTCGTCGAGGGTGCAGATCGCGATGTCGGGCTCGACGATCTCGATGTCGTGGCCGGCCACGATCATGCCGGCGGTGATCTCGCCCGGGCCGGTACCCTCCAGATACATGCGCTTGGGCCCGTCGCCGTGCATGCGGAGCGCCAGGCTCTTGACGTTGAGCACGATGTCGGTCACGTCCTCGCGCACGCCGGGGATGGAGGAGAACTCGTGCAGCACCCCGTCGATCTGGATCGCCGTGCAGGCGGCGCCCTGCAGCGAGGACAGCAGCACCCGCCTGAGCGCGTTGCCGAGGGTGACGCCGAAGCCCCGTTCCAGCGGCTCGGCGACGATGCGGGCGAAGCGGGACGGATCGCTGCCGGGAAGGATCTCGAGCTTGCTGGGCTTGATCAACTCTTGCCAGTTTTTCTGAACAATCGACATGTTTTCGATCCTTGGCGGCGTTCAAAATTGCGGCGGCGCCGGGGCCGCCGGGCGAAGCGCGGTCGGGCCGCGCCTCTGCGATTGCGCGGGTCTCAGACCCTGCGGCGCTTGCGCGGACGGCAGCCGTTATGCGGGATCGGCGTGACGTCGCGGATCGAGGTGATCGAGAAGCCGACCGCCTGCAGCGCGCGCAAAGCCGATTCGCGCCCCGAGCCCGGCCCCTTGACCTGGATCTCGAGCGTCTTCATGCCGTGCTCCATCGCCTTGCGTCCAGCGTCCTCGGCGGCGATCTGCGCGGCATAGGGGGTCGACTTGCGTGAACCCTTGAAACCCTGCGAGCCGGCCGAGGACCAGGAAATCGTGTTGCCCTGGGCGTCGGTGATGGTGATCTTGGTGTTGTTGAAGGACGCATATACGTGGGCCACGCCGGCGGTGATGTTCTTGCGCTCGCGGCGGCGGACGCGCGTGGTGGACTGTCGAGCCATCGTGTCTCCCGATCGGCGTAGATCGCGCTACTTCTTGCCGGCGATCGGCCGGGCGCGGCCCTTGCGTGTCCGCGCGTTGGTATGGGTGCGCTGGCCGCGCACCGGCAGGTTGCGGCGGTGGCGCAGCCCGCGGTAGCAGCCGAGATCCATCAGCCGCTTGATGTTCATCGCGGTATCGCGGCGCAGATCGCCCTCGATCTTGTAGTCGCGGTCGATGATCTCGCGGATCCGGCCGAGCTCGTCGTCGGCCAGGTCGTTGGCGCGCATCGTCCCTTCGACACTCGCCTTGCGGCAGATCTGGCGGCCGCTGGTGCGCCCGATTCCGTAGATATAGGTGAGCGCGATCTCGATCGGCTTGTTGGGCAGGTTAACGCCAGCTATGCGCGCCACGACGCGGTCTCCTGCTTCGGCATAGACTTCGGGGTTCCGAAAATGGGCATTCCCATCCGGGGCGCTGGATTATAGGGCTTGGCTGGCGCCAGTCAACCGTGTGCAAGAGCGCCCGGACCGTGCCCGATTCGCGCCGCGGACGGAGCGGCCGCATGGATGGCCGGATCATCCATGGGCCGGCGGGGCCGTATTGAGGACGCCGCGGCGGTTCCATCCGGCAGGCAGAGGCTTTAGCTTCGCGCCATGCACGATCCCGCGCCCGACCTCGCCATTCCGTTCCAGAGCGTCGCCGATATTCTCGCGCGGCACGCGGCGGCGCATCCGCAGAAACCCGCGATCGTCGACCTCGACGGGGGCAAGGAGATCGATTTCGCCGGCTTGCGCGCGGCGGTGGAGCGGATCGCCGCCTGGCTCGCCTCCCGCGGCGTCGGCCGCGGCGACCGGGTGGTGGTGCTGTCCGACGAACGGATCGAGAAGCTGCTCGTGTTCCTCGCGGTCTGGCGCCTGGGCGCGATCGCCTGCCCGTTCCATGTCGAGACGGGCATCCCCCATCTCCGCGCCATGATCGCCCATATCGATCCGCTTCTGGTGCTCTGGCAGGGCGAGCTCGACGGCGAGCGGATCCTGTCCGGGCTGGGCTGCGCCGAGGCGCGGTTTGCCGCCTGGCCGGAGGGCGATGCGGGGCCGGGGGAAGTCTTCGCATCGGCCGCCGCGCTGGAGGCGGGCGCGGCGCCCGCCGGCGGCAATCGGGCGGGCGAGACGGCCTGCATCTTCTCCACCTCGGGCACCACCGACCGGCCCAAATGCGTCGAATGGGACCATCTCGGGCTCTGGCTATGCGGGCTCTCCAGCCTCGACTTCACCGGCATGACCGGAGACGACCGCCTGCTCGAATACCGCACCTTCAGCTGGCTCTCGCCGCAGATCCTCGCGCTGATGCCGTTCCTGCAGACCGGGCTCACCCTTCACATGGCGCGGCGGTTCTCGCGGCGGCGCTTCTTCGACTGGATCGAGCATCATCGCATCACCGTCGCCATCGGCGTGCCGACGGTCATCAACATGCTGCTCAACCGTCCGGTCGAGATCGAGCCCGGGAAGATCGCTTCGCTGCGCCTGATGACGTCGAGCTCGGCCCCGCTCTCGCCCGACCGCTGGCGGCGCTTCGAGGCGCTCTACGGAATCACCCTGTTGCAGTTCTACGGCGCCTCGGAAGGCGGCTGGCTGTGCGGCAACCGCCACGACCGGCGCAAGCTCGGGACGGTCGGGCGGCCGGCGCGGCATATCGGGCTCGCCATCCTCGATCCGGAGGGCGCGCCCTGCCCGCCCGGCGTCGAGGGCGAGATCGCGATCCGGGGCCCGCAGACCGCGGTGGCCGCGATCGCGCCGTCGGGCGAGTACCGCGACATGCGCCCGACCCGGCTCGCCGAGTGGTTCCGCACCGGCGATATCGGGGTCGCCGACGCGGACGGTTTCGTCACCGTCACCGGGCGGGTCAAGGACTTGATCGTCCGCGGCGGGGTCAACATCGCGCCGCTGGAGATCGATTCCGTGCTGCTGCGCCTGCCCGGGATCGAGGACGCCGCGGCGGTCGGCGTGCCCGACCCGATCTACGGCGAGGAGGTCGCGGCCTTCGTCGTCGCCCGCGCCGGGGAGACGGTCGAGCCGGACGGGGTCATTGCCGGCTGCGCGCCGCACCTGCCGGCGTTCAAGCTGCCGAAATCGGTCTTCGTGGTCGACGCCCTGCCGAAGTCGGATCGCGGCAAGATCCGGCGCGACGCGCTCAAGGATCTGTGGCGGGAACGCGCGGCCGAGGCGTGACAGGCGGCGAAAGCGCTGGCACCGACGGGGCAAAATCCCGCAATATGGCGGGAACGCGCGAGTAGCACGGGATGCGGACGGAATGAGAAAATACCTGCACATCAATCTCGACGACCGGTCGATCGAGACCGAGGAGCTGCATGGCGAGGCGATCATCCGCGCCGGCCGCCATCTGATCGCCAGGACGCTGCTGGAGAAAGGCGCGGCCAAGGTGGACCCGCTGTCGCCGGAAAACCCGCTGATCTTCTCGGCCGGCCCCTTCGCGGGCTCCAACTTCTCGAACGCCAACCGGCTCTCGATCGGCTGCAAGAGCCCGCTCACCGGCGGCGTGAAGGAGGCGAACTCGGGCGGCACCTTCGCCTTCGCGCTGGGCCAGCTCGAGATCGCGGGCTTCAACCTCTACGGCGCCTCGCCGGACTGGACGGTGATCTACATCCACAAGGACGGCGGGATCACCTTCGAGGACGCCGGCCCCTATATGGGCAAGGGCAATATCGAGGCGGCGAGGCTGCTGCACGAGAGATACGGCGACAAGGTAAGCCTCGGGCTGTGCGGCCCGGTGGGCGAATACATGGGGCTGATCGCCGGAATCTCGTTCACCGACCCCGAGGGGCGCCCGGTGCGAATCGCCGCGCGCGGCGGGGTCGGCGCGGTGATGGGCAGCAAGAGGGTCAAGGCGATCGTCTGCGACCGCGACCGGATGCCCACCTTCCACGACCGCAAGAAGCTGATGGGCTCGGTGCGCGACTACAACAAGATGCTGGACGCGGATGCGGCGATCAACAATCTGCGCAATCTCGGCACCGCGATGGTGGGCGACTTCACCAACACGATCGGCGGGCTGCCGACGCGCAACTTCTCCTCCGGCCAGCAGGTCGACAAGGAGAAGGAGACCTTCAGGCTCGGCGGCGAGCACATCCGCGAGCGCAACCTCGCCCGCGGCGGCGAGCCGACCCACGCCTGCATGCCGGGCTGCATGATCCGCTGCTCCAACATCTATGCCGGCCCGGAGGGCGAGGAGATCGTCTCGCCGCTGGAATACGAGACCCTCGGGCTGATGGGCACCAATTGCGGGCTGGAGGACCCCGACGACGTCGCCCGGCTCAACCACATCGCCAATGACCTCGGCGTGGATTCGATCGAGATCGGCGCCACCATCGGCGTGCTGATGGAGGCCGGGCTCGGCGCCTTCGGCGACCCCGGCTTCATGGCCGACGTGCTCCAGGACATCCGCGACGGGACCGAACGGGGAAAGATCTTCGCCCAGGGAACCCGCCGGGTGGGCGAGCACTACAGGGTGGCCCGGGTGCCGGTGATCAAGAGCCAGGGCATCAGCGCCTACGACCCGCGGGTGATCGAGGTCACCGGCATCTCGATGATGGTCACCGCCCAGGGGGCCGACCACACGACGGGCAACATCCCGGCCTTCGTCTGCGACGGCAAGACCACCGAGGAGCTGACCGAGGCGAGCTTCGACGTGCAGACGCTGTGCGCGACCGCCGATTCGCTCGGGCTCTGCGTGTTCGGCCGCACGGTGACCAACGAGAACATCGACTTCATGATCAACGCGCTCAACGACGCGCACGGCACCGATCTCGACGAATCGTTCTACCGCCGGATTGGCCACGAGACTTTGCGCGACGAGTGGGAGTTCAACCGCCAGGCCGGCTTCACCGACGACGACGACGAGCTGCCGGAGTTCTTCTTCGACGAGCCGCTGCACCCGACCGGCAAGGTCCAGCGCCATCGCAGCCGCGAGGTCAACGCGCACGTCCGCAGGCTGCTCGCCGAGGCGCTGGCCTGAGCCGCGCCCTACCGCGTCGTTTCACCCGTCATGCCCGGCCCCTGGAGCGATGTCCGGGGGTCGGCGCGGCCTTCCTCCACCGCTGCCCCCCCATCACGTCATGGCCGGGCTTGATCCAGCCATCCATGCAGCGCCTTCGCACGCATGGCGGTCGCGCCCGGTCCCGCGCTCCGCCGCCTCGGCGGGTCAGGCGGCTTCGAGGACCGCGCCGGCCCGTTCGATCCCGGCGTCCGCCATCGCCCGACCGATGCGCGCGATCTCGTCCGGCTCCGGCTTGACCAGCGGCGGGCGGACCACCGCGCGGGGCAGCCGGCCGAGGATCACCAAAGCTTCCTTCATGCGGTTGTGCATGTCGCCGAAGGGCTCGGTGTAGAAGCAGGCCGCCGCCGGGTAGATGCGGTCGTTGATCGCCTGCGCGCGCGCCAGATCGCCTTCCTCGACCGCCCGGAACAAAGCGACCTGGAGGTCGGCGATGACGCTGCCCGCGCCGGACAGCAGCCCGTGGCAGCCCATGGCGAGAGAGGACATCAGCCAGGCGCTGTTGGTGCTCAGCACGTGCACCGGCCTCGGCAGCGTCTGGAGGACGCGGATATGGCGCTCGTGCTCCATCGGCGGCGACCAGTCCTTGATCGCGCGAATCGTCGGCACCGCGTCCGCCATGCGCAGCAGCGTGTCCAGCGGATAGGCATAGGCGCCGGGATACTGGAACACGACGATCGGCAGGTCGGTGGCGTCGGCGATCATGCTGAAATGGGCGATCGCGCTCTCGGGACGCTTCTGCCCGCCGAACAGGCCGATCGAATGGGGCGGCAGGACCAAGAGCGCCGAGGCGCCGCCGGCCTCCGCCATGCGGGCGATGCGCGCCGCCTCGATGCTGCCGTCGGCATAGACCCCGTTGATCACCGGCAGGCGGTCGCCGACCTCCTCCATGGCGAGGTCGAGGATGCGCACCTGCTCTTCGAACGTGCAGGCGTGCACCTCCGACGCGTGCGCGTTGACCGCGACGGCGGCGATGCCGTCGACCGAGCAGACGTCGCGCAGATGCCGGCGCGTCGAGTCCTCGTCGATGGTGAAATCCTCGTTGAAGGCGAGCAGCGTCGCCGGGATCACCCCGGTCGGCTCGAAGTCCTTGAAGCGCGGCATCCTCTCGCTCCTCCTTGGCGGCCGGTCGCGGTGTCGAAGCTAGGACCATCCCGGACCGGCGGCAAGGCTGGTCTGCCGTTTCTCCACTCGTCATGCCCGGACTTGATCCGGGCACCCATGCGGCCCCTCCGCGCGCAGGACGGCCGGCGGGGAGAAGCGGCGGCGCCAGTGGGTGCCCGGATCAAGTCCGGGCATGACGGGTGGGGGGCCGGCGGCAAGGTCAGTAGAAGGCGAGCGCCCGCATCTCGATGCTCTCGCGGCCCTTCGCGTCGGGCGGCGTCGTCGGGTCGTCGAACGCGGTGTGCGCGGTGAAGCGGACCCCGGCGGAGGCGTCGGTGTCGAACACCTTGAAGACCATCGCCTCGTCCCGCGTCATCAGCGGGAAGTAGTAGAAGCGGTGCTCGGGGCTGAAGGCAAGGTGATAGGTCTCGGCCGTGCGGTCCCGGTAGCGCCGCTGATAGGGGATGAACCCCACCTCGGGGATCGACTTGCCGTCGCACATGGCGAGCGGCTCGGACTCGACGCGGGGCGCGATCGACCGCCAGGTCTGGACGATGCCGTAGCGGCCTTCGAGCGCCCGCTGCACCTCGTCCGCAGGCAGGAAGTCGCGCACCCGCTGCGGCGCCGAACGTTCGGTGTAGTCGTTGTGCACCGCATGCACGGTCTCGCGCACCCAGCGTTCGGCGAGCCTGGACTTGTCGGCGGTGCGTACCGTGTGGTCGAAGACGATGACCCGCCTGGCGCCCGATTGGGCCTTTATCAGCGCCTCGGTCTCCGGGTAGTAGACGCTGAGGATCTCCTCCTCGTCGTAGAAATCCTTCACCGCGGTCGGATGCTCGACCAGGGTGAAGCCGTGCGTGACCAGCGCAAACGTCTCGCCGGAGGTGCGGCCGTTGCGGATCGTCACCCGCCTGGGCTCGTAGCTCGGGGGTCGGTCCCGGTCCTGCATCTCGGGCCAGTCGATGTAGCGATAGGGCGGGGTTCCGTCGTCGACGACGTATCTCACCTCCGCCTCGACGAAATCGGGCGCGGTGGATTCGGTGGGGCGTTCCAGAATGGTGCTCATTGCGGCCCGTCCGGCTGGGGTGACGTTCGCGCGAGCATAGGCGCTGGCCGTGCCGGGCGCTACTCCACCGGCCAGGCCAGCTTGACGATGCGCTGCATGTCGAGTCGCCCGGCGATCCGCTCGGCGGTCGCGGCGACCTCGCGCAGCACCGCCGCCTCGTCGATCGTGGTGCAGCGTCCGCCCGACACCAGAAGGGCGCCGCCGACGAACACCTCGCTCACCGAATTGCCGGTCGCGGCATAGACCAGGTTGGAGACCGGGTTGTAGAGCGGCTGCCATTCCGGAAAGCTCGTGTCGAACAGCACGATATCGGCCTCCTTGCCGATCTCGATGCTGCCGATGCGATCGGCCAGCCCGGCACCGCGCGCGCCGTTGATCGTCGCCATCTCGACCACCTGCTCGGGCGGCAGCACGCGCGGGTTGATCCTGGCCTCCTTGTAGCCGCCGGCGAGCAGCAGCATCTCCTGCGCCATGTCGGTGATGCCCGAGCACGCGTGGTCCGAGCCGATGGCGACGTTGACCCCGAGCGCGGCGAGCTCGGGCAGCTTGCCCATGACGAAGTTGCCGTAGCCGTTGTGCATGCTGGAGGATGGCGCGGCGACCAGGGTCGGGCGGCGCCGGGCGACGATCTCCACCTCGTGGGGCTCCAGCCAGCCCGAATGGACCAGCAGCATCCGCTCATCCAGCACGCCGAGCGATTCCAGGCGCTCGATCTCCGGCGCGCCGAAGGCGGCGAGGCAGCCGTCATGGGTCGAATAGGAGAAGCAGGCGTGGGTCTGCAGCATCGCGTCGTGCCGGTCGGCCAGCGTCTTGAGACCCGTGATGAGCGCGTCGGAGGCGTTGTTGAGCCCGCGGAACGACGCGCTCACCGAGACCCTGCCGTCATGCGCCCCGGCGAAGCGCTCCATCAGCGCCGCCGTGCGGTCGATGCAATCCCCGGCGGTCTCGATCATCGCCTCGGGCAGGATGCCCATTACCGACTTGGTGCGGTCGAAGGAGGAGCGCGCGATCACCATCCGCATCCCCGCCTTGCCCACCGCCTCGACGGTCGCGTCGGGATGGTAGTTGCCGGGGTCGACGAAGCAGGTCACCCCGTGGCGCAGCATCTCCATCGCGGTCAGCGACGCGCTCACCAGCACGTCGTCGCGCTCCATCGCGCCCTCATAGGGGTACATGTGGTCGAACAGGAAGGACTGGGCGTTGGCCTCGTCGGCGAGCCCGCGCGCCATCTGGAACGAGGAATGGAGGTGGTTGTCGACGAACCCCGGCGTTGCCACCATGCCGGTCGCGTCGGTGACCGCATCGGCGCGCCACTCCGCCTCGACCGCCGCCGTCTTGCCGACCGCCGCGATCTTCCCGCCGGCGATGGCGATCGCCGCGTCGCGGACGATTCGGCGACGTTCGTCGACGGTGATCAGCCAGTCGATGTTCGTAATCAGCCTGTCGGCGCTGCTGGACATTTGGGGATTCGGTCTCCGGTTGGATTCGTCCGCGCGGGGGCAGCTAGAATGGGGCGTCATCATACCTACCGGGACGCGTTGCGTCCGCGCGGGAGCCACCCATCCGCATGAACAGGGTCCTGTCGGCCATCTGGTCGGTGTTCACCGTCCGGGAGCGGCGCAACGTGCTGGTGCTGGCGATCTGCCAGATGCTGTTCGGCGCGGGCCGCACGCTGCTGGTCGCCACCGCGGCGCTGGTCGCCTACAGCTTCGCCGAGCAGAAAGGGCTCGCGACGCTGCCAGCGGCGCTGGTGATCGTCGGTACCGCGGCGGCCTCCTACCCCGCCTCGATGCTGATGCGCCGAATCGGGCGGCGGGCCGGCTTCGTCGTCGGCTCGCTGATCGGCGCGGTCGGCGGCGTCATCTGCATGATCGGCATCGTGGAGGCCGATTTCTGGACCTTCACCGTCGGCAATCTGGTGTTCGGCTTCTTCTCCGGCTTCGCCCAGCTCTACCGCTTCGCCGCCACCGACACGGCGTCGCGCGAATTCCGCGGCACCGCGGTGTCGCTGGTGCTGGCCGGCGGGGTCGCCGCCTCGGTGGTGGGCGCCGAGTTCGCCAAGCTCGGCCACGACCTGTTCTCCGGGGCGAGCTTCCTCGGCTCCTACCTGTTCCTCGTCGCCGCCACGCTGCTGAGCGCGCTGGTGCTGATGTTCCTCAACATCCCGCCGCTCACCGCGTCCCAGGCGGCGCAGAAGCAGCGCAGACTCGGCGCCATCGCGGTGCAGCCGATCTTCGTCGCCGCCACGGCGTCGGTGCTGATCGCGCACAGCGTGATGGCGATGCTGATGACCGCAGCCCCGCTCGCCATGAAGCACTCGGACCACCATTTCGAGCAAGCCGCCTTCGTCATCATGTGGCACAGCCTCGGCATGTTCGCCCCGGCATTCGTTACCGGCTGGTTCATCAAGAAGGCGGGAGAGATCGCGATCATCTTCACCGGCTTCCTGCTCCAGCTCGTCTGCGTCGCGGTCGCCCTGAGCGGCGAAGCGGTGTTCGATTACTGGCTGTCGATGCTGCTGCTCGGGATCGGGTGGAACTTCGCCTTTACCGCGGGAACTACTCTGCTCGCCGGCGCCTATACGCCGGCCGAGCGCAACCGGGCGCAGGGTGCGTCCAACTTCATCGTCTACACTTTCGTCGCCATCGGCTCGCTGTCGTCCGGGGCGCTGTACCATTTCTTCGGCTGGAGCTGGGTCAACCTGGTCGCGCTGCCCGCGCTCGCGCTCGCGGTGGCGATCATGGTCTGGTTCGCCCTGTTCGGGCGTAGCCGCGAGCCATCGCTCGACGCCGCCTGAGGGTCAGGCGAGCGCGCCGAGCCCGTCGGCGAACAGCTTGACCCCGGCGGCGAGCAGCAAGACGCGGACCAGATAGCGGAACACCCGCCCCTCGATGCGGCGGGCGATCCACAGACCGACCGGCATGCCGAGAACCACCGGTATCGTGGCCGCCGCGCTCTGCCACAGCCGCTCTTCGCTCACCAGCCCGAGCGACAGGTAGAATCCGGCCTGGATTACGCCGTAGGACAGGAACACCGCGGCGAGCCCGAACACCACGATCTCGCGGGATTGCCGCATCGCGTACATGAAGGTGACCAGGATGGGTCCGGCGATCCCCGTCGCGCCCTGGCAGATGCCGGCGAGGCCAATGACGGAGGCGAGCATGCCCCGGCTCCCGGTCAGCCGGGGCGGGATCTCGTAGCGCGCGAGCTCGGTGAGGAGATAGACCGCGATCCAGCCAGACAGCACCAGCGCCATGACCGCCGCATCGAGCGCGCTCAGGAGCCAGGCGCCGATCCCGATCCCCGCCACGCCGCAGGCGAGCCCCGTCCACAGCCCGGGGATCGCCGCCGCGCTGCGCCTGTAGGTCCATATCAGCCACGCGTTTGACAGCGTCGACGGCAGCACCATCACCACCACCGCGGTCTGCACGTCGATGAAGGCAGCCATCGCGGGCACCGCGAAGAGCGGCAGCCCAAACCCGGTGATCGCCTTGCCGAGGGTTCCGAGCAGCAGCGCGGCGATGACGACGGCGAGGGATTCGATGGACATGGGCGCAGCGGATGATGATCGGGGCGCCGGGTTGCCGCAAGCGGCCGGCCGTGCCCTATTGTCGCGAGCCGCTACAGGGAGATCGCACGGTGAAGCTCGACGGATCCTGCCATTGCGGCGCGGTGAGGTTCAGCCTCGCCTCGCACACGCCCTACCCGTACAACCTCTGCTATTGCTCGATCTGCCGCAAGACGGCGGGCGGCGGCGGATATGCCATCAACATCATGGGCCTCGCCGACACCCTCAAGATCGAGGGCGAGGAGAACATCACCATCTACCGCGCCGCCGGCAACGAGCGCGGCCATCTGGATCAGGACGGGCTGAGCAAGGCGCGCAGGAGCTTCTGCGGCAAGTGCGGCTCGGCCCTCTGGGTCTGGGACCCGAGCTGGGCCGAGCTGATCCACCCCTTCGCCTCGGCCATCGACACGCCGCTTCCCCGACCGCCGGAGAAGACGGTGCTGATGACGCGCTACGCGCCCGGCTGGGTCGAGATTCCGGAAGGCCCGGAGGTCTCGCGATTCGAGATCTATCCCGACCGGGGAATCGAGGACTGGCACCGCGCGCACGGGCTCTATCTCGACGAGGGCTGAGACCGGCGGGCTTGCTCTATAGTGTCGGCGGATATCGACGCGGCCAGGGGGAGGAAGACATGGCGGGGCGGGTGATCGAGATTGCCGCCGGCGACGGTGGGCGGTTCAGCGGGTATCTCGCGGTGCCGGAGGCGGGGTCCGGCCCCGGCCTGGTGCTGGGGCAGGAGATCTTCGGCATCAACGCGACGATGCGCGCGACCGCCGACTACTTCGCCGAGGAAGGCTATGTCGTGCTGGCGCCGGACCTGTTCTGGCGCATCGAGCCCGGAATCGAGCTCGGCTACAGCGAGGACGAGTTCGCCACGGCGTTCGGCTACTTCGAGCGCTTCGACGTCGACCGGTCGATCGAGGATATCGGCGCGGCGATGGCGGCGCTGCGCGCGCTGCCCGAATGCACCGGAGACGTGGGCTTCATGGGGTTCTGCCTCGGCGGCAAGCTCGCCTTTCTCGCCGCCGCCCGGCTCGACCCCGCGGTCTCGATCTCGTTCTACGGCGTCGGGCTGCCGGAGCTGCTCGGCGAGGCGGGCGACATCGCCTGCCCGATGGTGTTCCACTGCCCCGAGCTCGACCAGTGGATGCCGCCGGAAGGCGTGGCCGCCCTGCGCGATGCCTTCAGCGACCGGACGGACGTCGAGATCTACGCCTATCCGGGCGCCGACCACGGCTTCTACAACGCCGACCGCGAGGTCTTCGACAAGCCGTCGTCGTCGATGGCGCACAGCCGGACCATCGCCGCGCTTCGGCGCAGCCTGGGCCCGGTCTACGACCTCAGCCATCTCTGGGACAAGCATTGCGAGTACGAGTTCATGACCCGCGACGTCGACGCCACCATGGCGACCATGGTGCCGGAGCCCTATGTCAACCACATCCCGACGATGACCGGCGGGGTCGGCTACAGGAACCTCCACCGCTTCTATCTCAACCACTTCGTCCACGCCAACCCGGAGGACACCAGGCTGGTCCCGGTGTCGCGCACCGTCGGCGCCGACCGCGTGGTCGACGAGATGCTGTTCTGCTTCACCCACGACACCGAGATCGACTGGCTGCTGCCGGGCGTGGCGCCGACCGGGAAATACGTCGAAATGCCGGTCGTCGCGATCATCAACTTCCGCGGCGACAAGCTCTACCACGAGCACATCTACTGGGATCAGGCCTCGGTGCTGGTGCAGATCGGGCTGCTCGACCCGGCCGGGCTGCCCGTCGGCGGGCGGGACGTGGCGCACAAGATGCTGGATGCCACCGATGTGGAGTCCAACCGCCTGATGGCGCGCTGGGCGGAAAGCGAGCCGGCGGAATAGGCGCGATGGACGTATCGCGCGCGATCGCCCTCGTCACGGGCGCCAATCGCGGAATCGGACGCTGCATCGTGGACCGCCTGCTGGCGGCGGAGGCGCCCAGGATCTATGCCGGCGCGCGCGAACCGGCGAAGCTCGGCGAGCTCGCCGACGACCCGCGCATCGTCCCGCTCGCGCTCGACGTGACCCGCCCGGAACAGGTGGCGCGGGCGGCCGAACGATGCGGTGACGTGACGCTGCTGATCAACAATGCCGGGGTCAACCGCAACCGCCCCCTGATCGGCGAGCCCCAGGCGCTCGCCAATGCACGCGCCGAGATCGAGGTCAACTATCTCGGCACGCTCTCCATGTGCCGCGCCTTCGCGCCGCTGCTCAAGGCGAACGGCGGCGGGACGATCGTCAACATCCTGTCGGCCATCGGTCGGGTGAACCTGCCCGCCATCGGCAGCTACGCCGCGTCCAAGGCAGCCGAATATTCGATGACCCAGGGCGTGCGCGCGGAGCTCGCGGGGCAGGGAACGCGCGTCGTGGGGGTGCTGCCGGGGGCGGTGGACACCGAGATGACTCCCGGCGGGGACGCGAGGCCGGAGGACGTGGCCGCTGCCGTCGTCGAAGCGATCGCGGGCGGCGTCGAGGACCTGTACCCCGACGCCATGGCGCGCGGCATCGCCGAAGGGCTGGCGACAGACGCGAAGGCGGTGGAGCGGGAGCTCGCCGCCTTTCTGCCGGACTGAGTCGCGCGTCAGCCCGCCGTCAGGCCGATGCGCACGAAGAACGTGTCGGTCGGGCGGATGTCGCGGTCGCGGGTCAACGAACGCTTGAAGTTGACGTCGATCGTGTAGCAGTCGCCGCGATAGCCGAGACTCGCCCGGTGCCACAGGAAGCCTCCGCCGGCGAGGTCGCGCTGGGTCTCGCCGCGCAGCGTGACCGAGCCGGTGATCCGGGTCTCCAGCTGTAGATTGATCTCCCTGCGCTCGTCGAACGCCGCCGGCGCTCCCTGCTTGTCGATGAACAGGTAGTCGGTCGAAATCCTGAAACGCTCCGGTCCCAGAACGGCGCCGACCTCGTCCCGCCGCGCCATCCTCTCCGTGTGGTCGTAGCGAAACCGGTAGAGCAGCCGGACAAAGTCGCCGAGCCTGAGATCGAAACGGCCGACGATATCGGAGAAATCGTTGTCGAGCCCGGCACCGGCCGGGAACAGGTCGGTCCCGCCCAGACGATAGCTCTGTCCGAGAAACGCGTGCGCGCTCGTGCCGTCCCGTGCGAGCAGCGACCCCCTCAGCCCGTAGTAGATCCTGGCGCCGTCCTCCACCAGGTCGAGACCGGTGACCCGCGAACGATCGAACACGTTGGTGTCGTCGAGCTCGAGATCGACGCTGTCCTCGTTGGGGATGCGGTCGGGGTTGCCGCCGCGCGGCGCGACCACCATGCCCACGATAGGCTCGACGATCTGCGAGAACCGCCCGCCGGCGCGGACAAACGGGTAGCGCCAGTCGAGTCCGGCCTGGGGGAAGGCGCGCCCCGCGACCTCGAAGAGCGTGCGGTCCCCCCCGGTCGCCTCGTCCTCCGGCTCGATCCAGTACGCGTCGGTCTGCAGCCGCGCGAACAGGTTGAGACGCTGGCCGCCGGGGCTGGTATAGGGGAGCTGCCAGGCGGAGTTGAGGGACAGCCGCAGGCTGTCGCTGCCGAATTCGCGAACCAGGCTGCGCAGATTGGCATCGACGCTGCTGCGTCCGCCGAACCGGTCGCGCGCGCCGAGAAAGTTGAAGTCGACCTCCGGTGCCACCAGCGGGACCTTGTCCGGCTCGTCGGTGGGCCGCAATCCCTGGAACCGGTAGAAATTCGCCGCCGCGTAGTTCCGCCCCCAGAACCCCTCCACGAAGGCTCTGCTGGTCAGCGTCCGCCGGTCCGAGAAATCGTAGCGGCCCAGATAGGTGTCGTCGGAGGCGATGCTCAGCGCGCCGCCGGCGCGCCAGGCATCGTCGATGTCATAGGCGATTTCGGCGTCGAGATGGCCGCGGGTGGCGCGTGCCTCGGTGTCCGTGCTGCCGCTGGTGATGCTGCCCTGCGCGCCGAAGACGCCGCCCGGGAAACGCTGGCGGTACTCGAGCAACCCGACGACGCCTTCTTTCTCGGTCAGGAAGGACGTGACGGTCGCGTCCTTGTCGGGCGCGATCGCCCAGAATACGGGCAGCCGCGCGATCATCCCGAGCTCGCCGTCCACGCCGAAGACGGGGACCAGCAATCCGGTCTTGCGGCGCACGTCGATATCTGGCTGCTGGAAGTACGGCGTGTAGAACACCGGCACGCCCCACAGCTCGAAGACCGCGTCGCGGTAGGTGATGGTCTCGTCATCGGTGTCGCGGACGACCTCGCCCGCCGCGATCCGCCAGGGAGGCGGCGCCCCGGGGTCGTCCGCGCAGGGCGGGCAGGTGGTGAACACCGCGTCGTCGAGCTCGGTCCTGGCGCCCCCGATCCGCCGCCCGGCCGCTCCCGCGAGACGGGCACGGTCGCGGAACCGGATGCGGATGCGCTCCGCCGCGCCGTCCTTGAGATCGCCGGAGACCTCCATCGAATCCGCGAAGAAGGCATTTCCGTCCGGGTCCTCGATGACCACGCCGCCGGAGGCGTTCATGCGTCCGGTGACGCGGTCGTACACCACCCGTTCCGCGCGCAGCACGCGTCCGCCCTCGACGATCTCCACATTGCCCGTCGCGGTCAGCATGTTGCCGTCGCGGCTGTGCGTCACCGTATCGGCCTTCAGGGTGACCGGCGCCTCAGACCGCGGCGACGTGGCCGCGCCCTGCGCCCAGGCGGCGGCGGGAAGGCCGGCGAGCAACGCCGCCACGACCAACGCGTCCCGGACTCGCGGGCGCATTGCGGGTCAGCCGTCTTCGAGGTGCAACAGCATCGCCGATCCCAGCATCGTCGCGATTGCCGTCGGGCTCCACGCAGCCAGCCAGACCGGAATGCGCGCCGAGGCGCCGAGCGCCGTGATGACGTCGATGACGATGAACAGCAGAAAACCGCAGACCAGGCCGGTGACGAAGATCAGCCGGGTCCCGCCGCGACGCACCGGGCGGAGCGAGAACGTCGCGGCGACGAGCACGATCGAGACCATCAGCAAAGGCTGCGCGAGCAGGATGTGCCAGTGCAATCGGTGATTTATGGCGGAAACTCCGGCGGCTTCGAGCACCTGCACGAATTCGGGGAGCTCGAAGAAGGAGAGCGTCGCGGGGTCGGCAAAGCTGTCCTGGATCTTCTCCAGCGTGAGATCGGTCTCCAGCCGGTAGGCCGGCGCGCGGCGCGGCAGGTGGGGCGGCGTCTCGATCGTCACGTCGTAGAGCGCCCAGTAGCCCCAGCCGAGGCGGGCGCGATCGGCATCGATCCGACGGACGAAGCGGTCCCCCTCCTCCATCGTCAGCACCATCACGGACGTCAGCAGGCCGGTGGCCGGCTCGATCCGGTTGGCGTGCATGAAATAGTGGCCGTCTCCGGTCGGCTGGCGGAACCAGACGCTGCCGCCGCTGATCGCCGCGGATGCGGATCTTCGCTTGAGAACCGTCTCTTCCAGCGATTGGTATTGGGCGTAGAGCGCGGCGGAGATCGGGTTGACCGCAAGCAGCTCCGCCACCCCGATGGCGGCGGCGCCGACGGCGACGGGCAGCAGGGTCTGCCACACCGATACGCCGAACGAGCGCGCGACGACAAGCTCATGGTGCCGGTTGAGGCGCCACAGCGTCAGCATGGTGGCAATCAGCGTGGCGACCGGGAGCGCGCGCTCCAGCAGATGCGGCACCTTCATGAGGCTCATCGACATGATGACCCCGAAGGTCGCCTCCTGGTTCTGCGCCGCCTTGCGGAACAGCTCGACCGAGTCGAACATCAGAATCACCGCCCCGAGCGCGAACAGGACGGCGATCATCCAGAAGAAGAACAACCGCAGGACGTAGAGCGACAGGTGGAGCGAAATGCGCATGCCGTCCTGCGGGTGTCGCTACGATGCGCCGGCGGCGCCCGGAACCGGCCGCCGCCACAGGCCGAAGGGGCCGCGCCACAGGGACAGGAAGCAGACCGAGATCGTCGCCAGCGGACACAGATAGATGAGCGGCGCGAGCTCCGGGACGCGCCGCCCGAGGCTCTTGAACCCGATCATCGACACCTCCAGCGCGGCGATCACGGCGACCGCGAGCAGGATGCGGACCATGTGCCCGCGCCGGTTGAACTCCGCGCCGAGCAGCAGCGCCAGCGCGACCAGCGGCAGGGCCAGGTTCATCAGCGGCGCGGTCAGGCGATCGTGCCCCTCCATCCGGAACTGGTGGTAGCGCGACTTGCCGCCGACCGCCTCGGGCGGATCGAATAAATCGTGTAGGAACTGCTCGTGCGGGCTCTGCCACCGTCCGAAGCCGGACTTGGACCGCGTGGTGAACTGCATCTCGTAGCGGTCGAACTGGAGCCGCGCGACATTGCGGTCGGCGCGCCGTTCCTGCCGCTGTCCGCGAATCATCACCATGCGCGGGCCGTTGTCGCCGGGAAGCAGCACGCCGCGCTCCGCCATCGCGGTGACCGGCCTGTCGGGCCGACGGTTGTCGTGCACCAGGATGCCCAGCAGCGCGCCGTCGGGATCGCGCTGGCGGACGAACACCGTCACCCCCGGAACCATCTCGGAGAACACCCCCTCCTCGATCAGGACCGAGGAGTAGTTGTTGCTGACCTGAAATTTGAGATCGCGGTAGTCGCGATAGGCGAGCGGCAGAAGATAGAGCGAGACCAGGTAGCCGATGGCGACCATCGCCACCGCGACCAGCAGCGCGGGGCGGGCGATCTGGAGACGGCCGATGCCGGCGTTCTGCATGATCACCAGCTCGCTGTCCATGGTCAGCCGGTAGTAGATGAAAGCGACCGCGATAAACAGGGAGACCGGCCCGACGACGGCGAAGGAGGCGGGCATCAGCAAGGTGGTGATCCAGGCGAACATCGACCAGGACAGGCCGCGGTTCATCACCAGGTCGATCAGCGACATCGACTTGGTGAGCCAGATGATGCCGAAGATGCCGGCGGCGACGACCGCGAGCACGATCACGATCTGCCTGAACACGTAGAACTGCAATCTGGACACGGGGCAGCCGGCTCCTCGTTGCGCCCTGGGCCGAGACCCAGCCTATAGCATATTCGCGCATCCGGGGACGACATCGACGCACCGAATTCGGCCGCGGGGCGGCAAAAGCGGGGTCCGGGAGCTTGACCCGGGATGAGAACAAATATAGAACATTTGCGGGACAAACACGAAGAGCCGCCCCGTGAGGTCTGCGTTTCGCCTTGTCGATCCGTCTCCGCGCACGCCCCTGCCCAGGCCGGCGCTGCGCGACCCCGCCGTTCTGGAGCGGCTGCGCGCCGCGATCCGCCGGATCGAGGGGGTCGGACCGGGCTGGTCCGGTGGCGGGGCGGCCGTGCTGAGGCTCGGTCTGGACGAGATCGACCGGCACCTTCCCTGGGGCGGGCTGCCGGCCGGCGCGCTGCACGAGATCGTCGCCGCGGACAGCGCCATGGCCGGGACGGCGAGCGCGTTTTCCGCCCATCTCGCCGCGCTTTCGGGGGATGGCCCGGTGCTCTGGTGCGAAGGCGGCCGCATTCTCGATTCCGGCGCGCTGCACCCGCCGGGGCTGCGGCGCTTCGGGCTCGACCCCGGACGGCTGGTCCTCGCCCGCACCGACGGCGACGCCGAAACCCTGTGGGCGATGGAGGACGGGCTTCGCTGCGGCGCGCTCGCCGCGGTCGTCGGCGCGCTGGCCGCGGTCTCGCTGACCGAGAGCCGGCGGCTGCAGCACGCCGCCGCTTCCAGCGGGGTGACCGCGCTGATGCTGCGCCCGGCCGGCGCCGCTGCCGTCC
>JAPPGP010000094.1 GCA_028821395.1 Defluviicoccus sp. | reverse complement strand
ACGAGCGCGACATCTTCAACATGATCGGCTACGGCGTTAACGAGGACCCCGACACCAAGCCCGCCATCGCCGATGCCCGGAGCTTCACCGTCACCCATAACGGCTGCGAGCCCGGCAAGGGATCGGCGCTCCACAGCCACGAGACCATCGAGGTGTTCATCCCGCTGACCGGGCGCTGGTCGATCTACTGGGGCGACGACGGCGAGAACGAAGCGATCCTGGAGCAGGGCGACGTGATCTCGATCCCGACCGGGGTGATGCGCGGCTTCAAGAACGCGGGCGACGAATACGCCGTCCTCATCGGGGTCATCGAAGGCAGCAACCCGCCGGGCGTGCACTGGCACGACAAGGTCATCGAGGCGGCCCGCGAGACCGGCCTCGAGCTCGACGACGAGGGCAAGATAAAGCAGGGCTGAAACGCCGGCGGGGGAGAAATCATGGACCTGATCGTTCGCAACGCGCGGCTTCTCGACCGCGACGGCGCGTGGGAAATCGGCGTGGAGGACGGCAGGATCGCCGCCATCGACCGCGGGATCGAGGCGACCGCGGAGAGCGAGATCGACGCCGCGGGCAATCTCGCCGCGCCCACCTATGTCAACGGGCACGTCCATCTCGACAAGTGCAATCTGGGCGACGTGATGCGCCCCAACCTCACCAACAGCTTTCAGGAATGCCTGGAGATCACCTGGGAGCACAAGCGGACCTACACGGTGGACGACATCGTCGAGCGCGCGAGCCGGGCGATCGAGGAGGGGATCCTCAACGGCTCGACGGTGTTTCGCGTGTTCGCCGACGTCGACTCGATCGGCGGGCTGCGCCCGCTCGAAGGGATCATCGCGCTCAGGGAGAAATACGCCGGCATCGTCGAGATCGAGGCGGTCGACTTCCCGCAGGAGGCGATCGTCCGCGACCCCGGCACCGACGAGCTGATGGAGGAGGGGATGCGCATGGGCGCCGACGTGGTCGGCGGCCTGCCCTGGCACGAGCATCTCGACGAGGACGCGCGCGCCCATATCGACTTCTGCTTCGAGCTTGCCAAGAAATACGACAAGGACATCCACATGCTGGTGGATGACACCGACAACGCGAACAGCCGCTCGCTCGAATACCTCGCCGCCAGGACCATCCGCGAGGGCTACCAGGGAAGGGTGTCGGCGAGCCATTGCGGCGCGCTCGCCGCCTATGACGAGGTGCATGCCCACAAGGTGATGAACCTGGTGCGCGACGCCGGCGTCTCGATCTCGTCCAACCCGCAGATCAGCCTGGTGGCGCAGGGGCGCTACGACACCAACAACATGCGGCGCGGCGTGACCCGCACCAAGGATCTGTGGAAGATCGGCGCCAACGTGTTCGCCTCGCAGGACGACGTGAACGACCCCTACTACCCGTTCGGGCGCAACGACCAGCAGGAGGTGGCAGCCCATGTCTGCCACGCCTGCCACATGACCTATCCCGACGAGATCCGCGCGGTATTCGACTTCATCACCGGCAACGCCGCCAAGGCGATGAGGCTCGAAGGCTACGGTCTCGATGTCGGCACGAAGGCGGATTTCAACGTGCTCGCCGCGCCCACGGTGCAGCACGTGCTCCGCCTGCAACAGCCGCCGCCCTGGGTGATCAAGCGCGGCAGGGTGCTGGCGCGGAACGAACTCGCCCGCGAGCGCATCGGCGGGGGCTGAGGGGTCAGGCCGCCCGGTCGGCGAGGGAATAGTCGAAGGCGATCGGCTCGATTTCGCCGGCGAAGATCTCCTCGATGCGGCGCTCGGAGACCGGGTGGCCGAACTGGCCGTTGCGCATGTGGATGCGGCGCCGCAGCTGGCCGGCGACCAGCTCCCGGGCGAGCTCCCAGTCGGTCTCCTCCGGCGCGAGGTCGCCGAGCCCGACCACGCCCCTCAGCATGTGGTCGACCTCGTCGTCATAGACCCGCTGGCATGCCGCCGCGATCCGGTCGTCGATCCCGCCGCGCCCGGCCAGCTTCGCTCCCTCCGAATAGAGCGTGCAGTAGCCGCCCTCGGTGAAGTCCATCGCCGCCTGGCCGAACGCGCCATGGGTCTTGCGCATCCCGTGGCGGAAGTCGTCGAGCGCCTTTCCCTCGGCCCAGTTCTCGCACATCAGCGGCGCGAGCGGCGGCGCGCCGGGCGGGCCGAGCTCGTCGTATATGTCGGCGAACAGGCAGTAATGGTGGTACTCGGCGTAGTGCGCCTCGACCAGCTCCAGCAGCTCGTGGCGGTCGAGCCCGTTATCGAGCTCCGGGCGCAGCGCGATGATCTCGCGGCCCCATTCGACCAGCATGCCGTGCTCCGGCTCGCCGTATCCCGAGCCGTAAAACTCCTTGAAGCATTGCCGCTTGAGCCAGACGCGGTCGGTCTCGGCGCTGCGCGACGGCGAATCGAAGTAGGTCCTGACCACCTCGGCCTCGCCGGCCCAGAGCGGCGCGCTCGCCTCGATCAGGTCCCTGAGATGATCGTTCATGTCCAAACCGTCCTCTATATCGCCGTGTAGCCCGCGTCGACGAAGAAGTCGGCGCCCGAGGTGAAGGTGGAGTCGTCGCTCGCGAGGTAGAGCGCGGCTTTGGCCACCTCGTCGGGCTGGCCGAGGCGGTGCTGCAGCAGCCTGGCGCCGTGGCGTTCGCGCACGCCGTCCATCGAGGCGTTGCGCTGGAGGAGCCGCGGGGTCTCGATGGGGCCGGGCAGGATCGCGTTGGCGCGGATGTTGTCGTCGGCGTGGTCGATGGCGATGGCCTTGGCGAGCATCCTGACCCCGCCCTTCGAGGCGCAATAGGCCGGGCGCTCGCTGGCGCCGATATGGCCGTAGATCGACGACACCAGCACGATTGTCCCGCCGCCCGCCGCCCTGAGATGCGGAATGGCGAGCTTGGCGACGATGAACATTCCGGTGAGGTTGACCTCGATCACCGCCTTCCAGGTCTCCACCGGCATGTCGGCGACGCTGTGCTTGGGCTCGGAATAGGCGGCGGCGTCGAACACGGTGTCGATCCGCCCGAACGCGGCGGCGGTCTCGTCGAGCGCCGCGGCGACCGCGTCCGGGTCGGTCACGTCGCAGGTGAGCGCGATCGCCCTGCCGCCCGCCGCCTCGATGTCCGCCGCCGTCTGCCCTGCCGTGTCGGCTGCGATGTCGACGCAGGCCACCGCCGCGCCCTCGGCGCTGTAGAGCCTGGCCGTCGCGCCGGCGATCCCGCCGCCGGCGGCGGTGACGAAGGCGACCTTGCCGTCGAGCCGTCCCATTCAAGCCTCCTCGTTGAGCAATGCGTGGAGCCGCGCCGGCGTCACCGGCAGGCGGGCAATCGCGCCGGGACGCCCGATGGCATCGTCGATCGCCGCCGCCACCGCCGCGCCGGCGCCGTTGATTCCGGCCTCGCCCGCCCCCTTGAGGCCGAGCGGGTTGGTGCCCGACGGCGCGTCCTCGCGGACCAGCGACTCGATGCGCGGGATCTCCTCCGAGCCGGGGATGAGATAGTCGACGAAGCTCGCCGAGAGCGGCTGGCCCGAATCGTCGTAGAGGAACTCCTCGTAAAGCGCGCCGCCGAGCCCCTGCGCCGCGCCGCCGTGGATCTGCCCCTCCACCAGCATCGGGTTGACCGCGCGGCCGATGTCGAAGGCGACCGCGAAACGCTCGATCTCGATCCCGCAGGTCTCGCGGTCGATGGCGAGCTGCACCAGGTGGATGCCGTAGGGGTAGGTCATGTGCTCGACCTCGAAGGTCGCCTCGGCGGTCGCGCGCGCGTTCCCCTGCTCCTCCGCGAGCGCTGCCGCGACCGCGCCGAGCGGCGACGACGGACCGTCCCCGCCCGCGCTCACCATGCCGTCGGCGAAGGCGATTCCGTCCTCGCCCGACTGGAGCAGCCGGGCCGCGACCGGGCGCAACGCGTCCTTGAGCCGGGTCGCCGCGAGATGGGTCGCCATGCCGGTCATCACCGTCACCCGCGAGGCGAAGGCGCCCATGCCGCGCTCGATCCGGTCGGTCTGGCCGTGGGTCACGGATATGCTGCGGTAGTCCGTCCCCAGAGCCTCGGCGCAGATCTGGGCCACCGCGGTCTCCACCCCCTGGCCGACCGAGGCGACGCCGGTGATCACCTCGATGCCGCCGTCCGCCGCGATCTCGACCCGCACGTCGTCGAACGGGCCGAGCCCGCTCTTCTCCACGAAATAGCCGAGCCCCAGACCGACGCACGCCCCGGCCTCGCGGCGCCTGGCGATCTCCGCCTGGAGCGTCGGGTAGCCGACCCGCTCCAGCAGCCGGTCCAGCAAGTTCTCGTAAAGCCCCGAATCGAGCAGCACCGGGGTCTCCATCGCCTGGAAATAGCGCGAATAGGGCATCCGGTCCGCCGGGATCAGATTGCGCCGCCTGACCTCGATGCGGTCGATCCCGACGCGGTCGGCCACCGCGTCGAGCAGACGCTCGCGCGCGAAGGTCGATTCGTAGCGTCCCGGCGCTCGGTAGGTGCCGGCGGGCGTCTTGTTGGTCAGCCGGACATGGGCGCGGGCGCGATAGGCGGGGATCAGATAGGGGCCGGGCAGCATCGCCGTGGCGAGGTCGACCACGGTCACGCCGTGGCTCCGCACATAGGCGCCCTGGTCGGAGAAGATCTCGTCGTCGAGCCCGAGCACGAAGCCGCTCTCGTCGATCGCCGCGCGGATGCGGTGAACCTGGTCGCGCGAGTGGTTGAGCGCGAGCAGGTTCTCGCGCCGGTCCTCGATCCACTTGACCGGCCGGCCGAGCCGCGTCGCGGCGATGCAGACCAGCACGTCCTCCGGGTAGAGCTCGCCGCGCATGCCGAACCCGCCGCCGACATGGCCCTCGAAGAGCTCCAGCTCGGTGCGCCCGAGCCCCAGCATGGCGGCGATGGCGTTGCGGTTGTAATGCGGCACCTTGGCCGCGCCGTAGAGCTCGATCCGCGACCGTTCGGCGTTGTACAGCCCGAGCGCGCCGCGCGTCTCGATCGGCACCCCGCTGTGCCGGCCGACGGCGAATTCGAGCGCGAGCACATGGTCGGCGGCGGCGAAGGCGGCGTCGAGGTCGCCATAATACTTCTCCACCAGCGCCGCCTCGCAGTCGAGCCCGGGAAGGAACCGGGGCGGTGCCGCGGTGCAGTCGAGATAGGGCGCCTCCCCGTCGACCTCCACCAGCACCGCCTCCGCGGCGTCCTCGGCTATGTAGCGTTCCTCGGCGAAGACCAGCGCGACCGGCTCGCCGACATAGCGCACGATGCCCTGCGCCAGCACCGGCTGCCGGTACGGTTCGAGCCCGGCCACCCGGGAGAGGCGGAAGTCGATGGGCGGGATGTCGGCGACGTCCGCGCCGGTCCACACCGCCACGACGCCCGGCATCGCCAGCGCCTCGTCCGTGTGGATCGCCGCGATCCGCCCATGCGCGGAAGGCGCGCGCACCACCCGCATGTGGAGCTGGCCCGGAAAATTGTAGTCGTCCGCGAAGCGTCCGCTCCCGGTCAGCAGCGGCCCGTCCTCCAGACGGGTGACGCTCTCGCCGATCGGGGTCACGGGGCGCCGGCGGCTTGCGCGGGCATGTGCAAACGCTGTCTCATGCGGACCGACGATAGCAAGCTGCGGTCGGCCGCGCCAATCGGGGCCGGGGAGGCAAGCCATGAGGATGGTCGACCTGTCGCACATGATGAACCGGTAGGAGCGGAGCCGGAACGGTCAAGGCCCGAAGGCCACCGCGAGCACGGCGGCGAGCGTCGCCAGGCCGATCGCCAGGTCGATGCCGACGATCCATTGCAGATCGTTGATCCGCCCGCCCAGGCCGTCCATGCGGGCATCGAGCCGCGAAACCTCTGTACCCAGGTCCGTCCTTGTGGCGAGCTCGCCCTGCCCGGCGCGTATCGCTCCGGCGACCGCTTCCGCCTGAGCGCGCTCCATGCCCGCCGCTTCCATGTCGCGGGCGGCGGCCAGTGTGTCGAAAGCGGTGTTTATCGACCGGCCTCGCGTTCCCGCCGGACCGCCTCGGCAGGCGGCACCGAAGGCGTGACAGCCCCGCGGCGCGCGATGCGCCGGCGCAGCTCGTCGACGGTCGAACGCGCCGCTACCTCGCTGATCTCAGCGAGCAGGAAGTCCGACAGCGACATGCCAGCCAGCGCCGCGCGCGCTTTGAGCGTGCGGTGCACGTTGTCGGGAACGTTACGGATCTGGATCGTCGTTGGCATGTGCAGGACATGGTCTCGTTGATTCCGCATGGCAAGCGCGGCAAGTTCGAGGGACGCCCCGGTCAGGCCGCCTGCCGCAGGCTCAGGTGGTCGAGCACCTCTTCGAGCACCATCACGTCGGCGTATTTGTGGTGCATGTCGAATAAATTGACCTTGTGCGACAGCTCGCTCCGGTCGAACACGCATTCCTCCACGACGGTGACGTGGAACCCGGCCGAGTAGGCATCGACCACCGAGGCGCGGACGCAGCCCGACGTGCTCTCGCCGCAGACGATGAGGCTGTTCGCGTCGAGCTCGTTGAGATGGGCGGCCAGCGGGGTGCCGGCGAAGGCGCTCGCGCGCTCCTTGCGGAACACCGCATCGCCGTCCTCCGGCGTAAACGCCTCGAAGATCTCGTAGGCGTCGGGACCGATGAGGTCGCTCTTCCGGCGCTTGGTCGACTGCACTCGCGACTTGCGCGTCGAGCCGGTCACGTAGAGCACCGGCAGGCCGGCCGCCCGGCAGGCGGCGAACAGCGCCTTGGTCGGCTCGATCGCGGCCCATGCGTACATCCCGCAGGTGTTGGGGTATTCGAGCAGCTCGTGCGGCGGGTGCGGCCCGCCGCGATAGACCAGGTCGTAGAGGTCGATCGCCAGCAGCGCAGGCCGCGTGCCGATGCGGAGCTCGCGACGATAGCATTCGTAGACCCTGAGCACCTCCGGCGGAACGATGTCCTTCCAGCAGTGATCCTCGAAATCGCGCGCCATGCCGCCGTCTCCCGTCCGTCGTGGCGCCAGTCTATCGGCACGGTGCCCGGCGGCAAGCCGGCTGTGCTACCCTCCCGCCCCGACGGAAACTCTTATCGGGGAAATTCGCATGGCGGAAACCGCGCCGGCCCTCCGGCTCACCAACGAGGGGGCGATGACGATCCTCAACGCGGCGATGGCCAAGGCGGACGAGATGGGGGTGCCGCAATGCATCTCCATCGTCGACGCCGGCGGTCACCTGCTCGCCTTCGCGCGCATGGACGGGGCGTTCGTGCTGTCGATCGATTCGTCGCTGATGAAGGCGATGACGGCGGCCTCCTACGGCGAGCCCACCGGGCATATCGCCGAGGGCGTCGACCTGAAGCTCGCCATCGCCACCCAGGGCAAGCGCGTCAACCTGCCGGGCGGGCTCCCGATCGTCGTCGACGGCCATCTGGTGGGCGGCATCGGCGTGGGCTCGGGCGCCGGCCACGAGGACCTCGAGGTCGCCAATGCCGGCCTCGCCGCGCTCCCCGGGACCAGGCGCTTCGACGGGTAGCACGCCCCTCAGTCGAACATCGCGACGCAGTCGATCTCGACATTGACGCCCTTGCGGTGCGGCGTCCCGCCGATGCAGGTGCGGGTCACCTTCTCGCCCTGCATGAACTCGGTAAAAGCCCGGTTGAAGGCCTGAAAATCGGCCACGTCGCGCAGGCACACCCGCATGTTGACGACGTTGGTAAAATCCGCCCCCGCCGCCGCCAGCACGTTCCGCAGATTGGTCAGCGTCTGGCGCGTCTGCTCGGCGATGTCGTCGGAGACGATCTCGCGGGTCTCCGGATCGAGCGCGCCCTGGCCCGAGACGAACAGCATGTTGCCGAAACGGATCGCCTGCGCGAGCGGGGACGGGGTGGCCCGGTCGGTGAAGCCGGTGGTCGGCGACTGCGCCGAGGTGACGATCTGCTTGGGCATTGCTGTCCTTTCCGGGTTGCGCGTCAGGGGCGCGGCATCACCGTGCCGCACTCGGCACAGGTCCGCGCCGCCTCAGAATCGAAGAACCTGGCATAGGCCTTCGAGACCGGATCGAGATTGTAGTCGCTGACGGTGAACTCCTCCTCGTGCAGCAGCGCCTTGCAGGTCTCGCAATACCACTGGAAGCGGTCGACCTCGCCGTCGCGCCGCTTGCGCTCGATCACCAGCACGAAGGCGTCCGGCGGGAAGCGCGGCGAATGCGGCACCCCCGCCGGGGTGTAGATCGTCGCCCCCTCGGCCAGCTCGGCGATCTCCTCCTTCCCCTCCGGCGTCAAGTAGTGAAGCTTCATGTCGCCCCGGACCATCAGCATCACCTCGTCCGCCGGGTCGATGTGGAACTCGCTGCGGTACTCGCGCCCGCGGGCGACGAAGGCGAGCGATTGCTCCTCCTGCCACAGCACCCGCACCCGCTCGCCCGAGGCGGCGAGCTCGTCGGCGACGGCCTGCAAGTCGGCGATCGGCATCTGCTGCATGACTGGCTCTCCGATTTGTCGGTCAAGCCTAGCCGGATTCGGCACGGCTTGCGACATTATGCGCCGCCCGCCCCGGCCGAAGAGCAGTGGAGAACCCGGATGACCGACATCCTGCGCATACCCGGCAACGTGCCGAGCCGCTGCTGGGGCTCCGCCTTCAAGGACCTCGCCTGGGTGCTCGGCATGTCGGACGACTTCTCGCTGTCGTTCCGGGAGCAGGCCGAGCGCGCCTTCGCGGCGCTCGACCGCGGGCTCGCGGCGGCGGGAACCGACCGCTCGCGCCTGCTCGGCGTCCAGGTCTATCTCCACGACGTAAGCGAGAAGCCGGCTTTCGACGAGATGTGGGCGCGGTGGATCGGCGACGACCCGGCCGGCTGGCCGATGCGGTCCTGCGTGCAGGTGACCTTCGCCGGCGGCAACAAGATCGAGCTGATCGCCGTCGCCGCGCGGCCGTCGGGCTAGGCTACGCCGCGACGGCCGGATCGTTCGCCCGCGGGCGCTCCATCCTTCCCCTGTCGTCGAGCCCGAGCACCTCGGCGTAGGGAAAGACCGGGCAGGACTTGGCCGAGACCTCGCAATGGCCGTGGAAGGTGACGCGGCCGGAATAGGCTTCGTCGATCTCGCGGGCGAGCCGGGTCAGCGTGCGGAACTGCGCTTCGGTGAAATTCTCCGCCGCCAGGCCGTGCAGGCAGATCGCCAGCGTGCCCGCGTTGCTGCCGGCCTGCGCCGCCGGGGTCCGTTCCAGCGCCCTCCCGGCTTCCAGCGTGCCGTCCTTGCGGATGAAGTAGTGGTAGCCGACATCCGACCAGCCGTTGCCGTCGACATGCCATGCGCGGATCGTGTCGATATCGTCGTGGTCCGGGTTGTCGCTCGCGCTGCAATGCAGGAAGACGCGATCGACGGGGCGGGTGGGCCTGGCGAAGGACATGGCGGGTCTCCGTTCGGGGCAACGAAAAAGGGCGCCGGGAGTTCCGGCGCCCTCATTGCCTAGCGTGCCAAATCTACCCCAAAACGCGTCCCATGTCAAGAACTATTTTCCATACCAGGTAACTTTTCCGTTTTTCAGCCCTCCCATCGCCACCTCCACCCCCATCCCGTCATGGCCGGCCCCCGGACTCGATCCGGGGGCCGGGCATGACGAGGAGAGGGAGGCAGGACGATGGCGACCGCGCCCGCGCCCGCCATAGCCACGGCCCGCCGATGTTGCTAGCGTCCCGGCCGATCCCGCTGGCAGGAGCAAGCCGTGTCGTCTGGCAACCCGGTCACCCCGTTCGACGGTCCCAACTCCTATGTCGGCCGGGTGCTGTCGCGCCCCGGCGCCAGGCGGGCGGTGGCTGGGCGGGGGCGCTATACCGACGACATCGCGCTGCCCCGCATGGTGCACGCGGCGTTCGTCCGCAGCCCCTACGGCCATGCGCGCATCCTGTCGGTGGACATTGCGGCGGCGGCCGCCCATCCCGGCGTGGTGTGCGCGATGACCGGCGCCGAGCTCGCCCGCCACTGCCCGCCATGGTCGGGGATGCTGACCAGCTTCGAGGGGATGAAGGCGGCCGAGCAGCACGCCTTGGCGACCGACCGCGCCTGCTGGCAGGGCGAGCCGGTGGCGGTGGTCTGCGCGCGCACGCGGGCCGAGGCCGAGGACGCGGCCGAGCTGGTCGAGATCGAGTGGGAGGAGCTTCCCGTCGTCATCGACAAGGAGCGCGCGCTCGGCCCCGGCGCCACCGTGCTCCATCCCGAGCTTGGCGACAACCTCGCCTGGCGCCGCGACATCGACACCGGCGACGTCGATGCCGCCTTCGCCGCCGACGGCGCGGTGACGGTCGAGGAGACCTACGAGTTCGGCCGCCACACCGCGGTCAGCCTGGAGCCGCGCGCCGTGCTCGCCGCCTGGGACCCGGGAGCGGAGAAGCTCACCGTCTACACCTCCAGCCAGGTGCCGCACATGATCAAGACCGTGTTCGCGCGCCATCTGCCGGTGGACGAGCACAACATCCGCATCGTCGCGCCCGATGTCGGCGGCTCGTTCGGGCTCAAGATCCACACCTATGGCGACGAGGTTGCGGTCTGCGCGCTGGCGATATTGCTGAACCGGCCGGTCAAGTTCGTCGCCGACCGGCTCGAATCATTCGTCACCGACATCCACGCCCGCGAGAACCGGATCAGGGCGCGCATGGCCCTCACCCCCGACGGCGAGATCACCGCGCTCGAGATCGACGACCTGTCCGGCGTCGGCGCCTATTCGCAGTACCCCCGCACCAGCGTGTTCGAGGCCAACCAGATCCTGAATATCGCCGGCGGGCCCTACCGGCACCCGAGCTACCGGGCGGTGGCGCAGATCGTCTATCTCAACGGCGTGCCGACCTCGCAGTATCGCGGCGTCGGCCACCCGATCGGCATCTCCGCGAGCGAGGCGCTGCTCGACCTCGCCGCCGGGACCATCGGCATGGACCCGGTCGAGCTGCGCCGGCGCAATCTGATGGAGGACGACTCCTACCCGCGCAACACCGCGTCCGGCGTGCACGTGCAGGACCTGTCGCACCAGGCCTGCCTGGAGCAGCTCGTCGCGCGCATCGAATACGACCGCCTGCGCGCCGAGCAGGCGCGGCTGCGCGGGGACGGCGTCTTCCGCGGCATCGGCGTCTGCTGCTTCATCAAGGGCACCGCGCCCGGGCCGGAGGGCTATTACGGCGCGGGCAAGGCGCCGATCGCCTCGCAGGACGCCTGCACGATGAGCCTGGAGCCGGGCGGCGGCGTGCTGTGCGCCGTCGGCGTCACCGAGCAGGGGCAAGGGGCGGATGCGGTGATGCGCCAGATCGCGGCGACCGCCGTCGGCGTTCCGATCGAGCGCGTCCGGGTGATCTCGGGCGACACCGACGCGGTGCCCTATGGCGGGGGCACCTATGCCAGCCGGGCGACGGCGATCGGCGGCGAGGCGACCTGGCTCGCCGGGCGCGCGCTGCGCGCGGAGATCCTGCGGCTCGCCGGCGCGCTCTTGCAGACCGCGCCCGGAAGGCTCGACGTGGCCGGCGGCGAGGTGGTGGATTCGGGCGGCGGGGCGCCGCGGATCTCGCTCGCCGAGATCGGCCGGATCGGCCACTTCCAGGTGGGCGAGCTGCCCAACGACATCCAGCCCGAGCTCACCCAGACGCGGCATTTCCGCCTCCGCGACCGGATCTACATCTTCACCAACGGCGCGCACGCCTCGCATGTCGAGGTCGACGTCGAGACCGGCATGGTGCGGCTGCTGAACCACTGGGTGGTGGAGGATTGCGGCCGGGTGATCAACCCCATGCTGGCCGACGAGCAGGTCCGGGGCGGCGCGGTGCAGGGGATCGGTGGCGGGCTCTACGAGCACTGCATCTACGACGCCAACGCGCAGCTCCAGAACGGCACCATGGTCGACTACCTGACGCCGATGGCGCTGGAGATGCCCGATATCGACGTGGCCCATGTGGAGACGCTCACCGCCGAGTCCGAGCTCGGCGCCAAGGGCGTCGGCGAATCGGGCGTCGGCGGCGCGCCGTCGGCGGTGATGAACGCGGTCAACGACGCGCTGAAACCCTTCGGCGCCAGGGTGACGGACCACCCGATCACGCCGGAGACTGTGCTGAGGGCGCTCGGGCGGGTGTGACGCATGGCCCGCGTCTTGATCGCCGGGGCCGGGATCGGCGGGCTGGCGGCGGCGGGGTGTCTGCTGCTGGCCGGGCACGAGGTGGAGGTCTACGAGCAGGCGCCCGAGCTCGGCGAGGTCGGCGCCGGCATCCAGCAGAGCGCCAACGCCACCCATGTGCTGCGCCACCTCGGCATTCTCGATGCGCTCGAGGAACGGGCCTTCCGGCCGCCGGTCACCGAGTTCCGCCTGTTCGACTCGGGCGAGGTGCTGCAGGCGCTGGCGCTCGCCGCCACCCACGAGCAACGGCACGGCGCGCCCTATCTCCAGCTCCACCGGGCGGATTACCACGCCGCGCTGGCCGCCCGGATCGAGGATCTCGCCCCCGGCTGCATCCGCCTCGGCGCGACGGCCTCCGGCTTTCGCGAGAACGCCCAGGGCGTCGCCCTGCGTCTCGCCGGCGGGTGGGACGTCGCGGGAGACCTCCTGATCGGCGCGGACGGCATCAAGTCCGCGATCCGGCGGCAGATCGCGGGCGGGAACCGGCCGCGCTACACCGGCGACTCGGCATGGCGGCTGCTGGTGCCGGTCGAGCGGCTGCCGAGAGCCTTTCTGGACGGCAAGTCGTCCATCTGGGTCGGTCCGGGCAAGCACGCCGTGGTCTATTTCCTGCGCGCTGGCGCGCTGCTCAACTTCGTGGGCGCGGTGGAGCTCGCGGAACGGATCGACGAGTCCTGGACCCAGAAACGGCCGTGGGAAGAGCTGCGAGCGGATTTCGCGGGCTGGCACCCCGACATCCTGACCATCGTCGATGCGGCGGACCGCGACGCCTGTTTCCGCTGGGCGCTCAACGCGCACCCGCATCTGGCGCGCTGGACCACCGCGCGGGTCGCCCTGCTCGGCGACGCCGCGCATCCGATGCTGCCCTACGTGGCGCAGGGCGCGGCGATGGCCGTCGAGGACGCCGCGGTGCTCGCCCGGTCGCTCGACGAGGCGGGCTCGATCCCCGACGCGCTCGCCCTCTACGAGCGCCACCGCAAGCCGCGTGCCCGCCGCGTGGTCGAAGAATCCGGCGACAACCGGCGCCTGTTCCACCTGCCGGACGAGGCCGCGCTGCGCGCCGCCTTCGCCGGGCGGAACATGGACCGCGAGCGGTCGGACTGGCTCTACAGCTACAACCCGCTGACCGTGGAGCTGGGGCGAGTTGCCCCGCCCCGCCGGGCTATCTAACGTCCGTCCGGGATCGACAAATTCCTCCGGGAGCACGTCATGGACATCACCCTCTACTACGCACCGATCACCTGCGCGCTCGCGCCCTGGATCACGCTGACCGAAGCCGGGGCGGCGTTCGAGGTGAGGCCGCTCGATTTCCGCCGCCAGCAGCACATGTCGGCCGACTACATGGCGATCAACCCCAAGCACAAGGTGCCGCTCCTGGCGGTCGACGGCGAGACGATGACCGAGAGCACGGCGATCCAGCTCTGGATCGCGCGCGCCTTCCCCGACGCCCGGCTGCTGCCCGACGACCCGTGGCAGGAGCTCGAGGCGATCTCGCTGCACTCCTGGTGCTCGTCCGGCATCCACCCCTATCTCAGCCGCATCAACGCCCCGCCCCGGGTGTGCGACGTGCCGGGGACGGCGGACAACGTGGTCGGCCACGCCAGGGAGTATCTCGCCGAGGCGTTCGGCATCGCCGACGGCATGCTGGCGGGGCGGGAGTACTTCTTCGAGCGCTTCGCCACCCCCGATGCGCATTTCTTCTGGTGCTGCCGGCGCGCGACGCAGTTCGACTTCGATCTCTCCGCCTTCCCCAACACCTCCGCCCATTTCGAGCGCATGCATCGCCGCGACAGCGTGCAGAGGCTGCTCGCCTACGAGAAACAGGTGCTGGACGGGTTCGCCAGCGCCGCGTAGGCGCCCCGATCCGGTTTTCGAGGCCCGCCGTCGCGTGATAGGCTCGCCGCCATCCAAGGGGAGACGACCATGTCGAAACGTATCGCGCTTCTGCCGCTCGGCTGCCTCGCGGCCGGGCTCGCCGCCGCCCCCGCCGGCGCCGAGACCGTGCTCCGGATCTCGAGCTGGGCGCCGCCGACCCATTTCCTCAACGCCACCGTGTGGCCGACCTGGGGGAAATGGGTGACCGAGGCGACCCAGGGCCGGGTCAAGACCAAGATCGAGTACAAGCTCGCCTCGCCGCTCAAGCAGTTCGGCGTGGTGCGCGACGGCATCGCCGACGCCGGCTGGATCTTCCACGGCTACAACACCCGCTATGTCGCCACCCAGGTGGTCGAGATGCCCAATCTCGGCACCAGCGCGGAGGCCGCCGGGGTCGCCTACTGGAAGATCCACGAGAAATACCTGCACAAGGCGAACGAGCATCGCGGCACGGTGCTGCTCGGGCTGATGTCGCACGGGCCGGCGGTGATCCAGACCAAGAAGCCGCTGAAGGCGCTCTCCGACCTCAAGGGCATGAAGATTCGCGTGCCCGGCGGGGTCGGCAGCCTGGTCGGCAAGGCGCTCGGGGTGACGGCGGTCAAGCTGCCGGCGCCCAAGGTCTACGAGGCGCTGTCGTCCGGCGTCGCCGACGGCATCTTCATGCCGATGGAGACGCAGAAGACCTTCCGTCTCAAGGAGGTGGTCCCGCATGTGATGATCATGCCGGGCGGGCTCTACTACGGGAGCTTCGCGCTGCTGATCAACCCGGGTACGCTCAAGAAGCTCTCGGACGCCGACCGCAAGGCGGTGATGAGCGTCTCCGGCGGGAAGCTCTCCCAGTTCGCCGGCACCGTGTGGGACGCCGGGGACAAGGCCGGGCTCGCCGCGGCCAAGGAGGCGGGAACGACGATCCAGACCGCCACGCCCGCCATGAAGAAGGCCTATCTGGGGCTCATGAAGCCGGTCGAGGAGGCCTGGATCGAGCGGGCCGGCAAGGGCGGCTACGACGCGCGCGCCGCGCTCGCCGAGCTGCGCCAGACCGCCCGCGCCTATGACAAGGCCAAGTGAGCGAGGCGGGTCCGGTTGACCGGAAACCCCCTTCCGGGCGGCGCCTCGGCGGCTGGCTGACCGCCGTCCCGGAAGGGGCGTCCTCGGCGGTGCTGTTCGCGCTGATGGCGATGACCTGCGTCGACGTCATCGGGCGCGAGCTGCTCGGCGCCCCGCTCGACGGCGCGACCGAGCTGACCCAGCTCATGCTGGGCGTGCTGGTCTTCGCCATCCTGCCCTCGGTCTGCCTGCGCGAGGAGCATGTCTCGGTCGATTTGCTCGACATCTGGTTTCCCGACCGGCTGGTGCCGCTGCGCCAGGCGGTCCTGAACGCGATCATGGCGGCGGCGCTCGGCTTCGTGGCCTGGCGGGTGTGGATCATCGGCAGTCGGGAGGCCGAGTACGGCGACGCGACCGAGTTCCTCGAGATCGAGCTCGCGCCGGTCACCTATTTCATCGCCGTATTGAGCGCCTGCGGCGCCGTGGCCTTCGCGGTCAACGTCGTCCGCTATGCGAGCGGGTCGGGTCCGGCGCCGGCCGGCGGCGACGATCAGAGCGGCGTCTGACCGCGCGACGGCCCGGGCTCGATGGCAATCGTCCTCATCGGCTTCGCGGTGCTTCTCGCGCTGGTCTTCCTGCGCCTTCCGATCGCGTTCGCGATGGGCATCGTGGGCTTTGTCGGCTTCGGCTATCTGTCGGGCTGGCAGCCCTCGCTCTCGATGGTCGGCACGCTGGTCTCCGAGACCGCGCTGTCCTACGGGCTCTCGGTGGTGCCGCTGTTCATCCTGATGGGCAATCTGGTGTCCCGCGCCGGGCTCTCGGGCGAGCTCTACGGCGCGAGCCACGCCTTTCTCGGGCATCGCCGCGGCGGGCTCTCGATGGCGACCATCGTCGCCTGCGGCGGGTTCTCGGCGATCTGCGGCTCCTCGCTCGCCACGGCGGCGACGATGTCCAAGGTCGCCATGCCGCCGATGCGCCGCTACGGCTATTCCGACAGCCTGGCCTCGGCCTCGATCGCCGCCGGCGGCACGCTCGGCATCCTGATCCCGCCCAGCGTGATCCTGGTGATCTACGGGCTGATGACCGAGACCAGCATCCGCGAGCTGTTCGCCGCCGGCTTCCTGCCCGGCCTGCTCGGGATCGCGCTCTACCTCGCCGCCGTGCAATGGGTGGTGTGGCGCCGCCCGGCGGACGGGCCGAGGGCGGAGCGCACCGACTGGCCGGGGCGCCTCGCCGCGCTCCGCGGCGTCTGGGGCACGCTGCTCCTGTTCGTGCTGGTGATGGGCGGGATCTATGGCGGGCTGTTCACCCCGACCGAGGCCGCCGGCGTGGGCGCCGGCGGGGCGTTCCTGATCGCGCTCGCCCGCGGCGCGCTCACCTGGCGCTCGCTGCTCGAGGTGCTGACCGATTCGGCGCGCACCACGGCGATGCTGTTCATCGTGCTGATCGGCGCGCTGATCTTCTCCAACTTCGTCAACCGGGGCGGGCTGCCTTCCGGGCTGCTCTCGCTGGTCACCGGCTACGATCTGTCGCCGCTGATGGTGATCGTCATCATCCTGGCGATCTATCTCGTGCTCGGCTGCGTGTTCGAGAGCCTGTCGATGCTGCTGCTCACCATCCCGATCTTCTTCCCCGTGGTGCAGGGGCTCGGCTATGCCGGGCTCGGCGAGGAGGCGATCCTGGTCTGGTTCGGCATCATCGCGGTCGTGGTGACCGAGATCAGCCTGATCACCCCGCCGGTCGGGCTCAACGTCTTCGTGCTCGCCGGCGTGCTCAAGGACGTGAAGACCAGCACCGTGTTCAAGGGCGTCACGCCGTTCTGGTGCGCCGACATCCTCCGCCTCGCTTTGCTGGTGGGACTCCCGTCGGTCTCGCTCTTCCTGCCGCGGCTGTTCTACCACTGAGCGGCGGCGCGCCGTCTCACCGCCCCGCCCAGTGGACGTAGCGCCGCTCGATCAGCAGGAACAGGAGGTTGAACCCGTAGCCGAGAGCGCCCGCGACGAAGATCGCGGCGTACATCCGCGGCATCTCGAACAGCATCTGGTTGTCGAGCACGTTGTGGCCGAGGCCGTCGACGGAGCCGATGAACATCTCGGCGACGATGACGATAATGAGCGCCAGCGAGACGCCGTTCCGCAAGCCCACGAAGGTCTGCGGCAGGGACTCGAACAGCATCACGTCGGTGAGCACGCGCAGCCTGGACGCTCCCATCACCTGGGCGGCCTGGAGGCGGGTCTTGCGCGCGTTCATCACCCCGTAGGCGACGTTGAACAGGATCACCAGCGAGGCGCCGAAGGTCGCCACCTGGATCTTGGTGGTGTCGCCCGGGCCGGAGATCGCCAGGAACAGCGGAAAGACGGCGCTGGCCGGCGTCGAGCGGAAGAAGTCCACCACGAACTCGACCGACCGGTAGACCGGAACCGACGACCCCAGCGCGATGCCGAGCGGAATGCCGATGAGCCCCGCATACAGGATCGAGAGAGACGTCCGCTCGATGGTGCGGAAGAAGTCGAGCAGGAGCTGCCCGCCCGTCATGCCGTGCCAGACCGCGGCGAACATGGAGACCGGCGAAGGCAGGAGCACGCGGTCGACGACCTCGACCCAGAAGGCGAGCTGCCAGATGACCAGCAGCCCCACCACGCCGATCAGCGGGGTGAACGGCCCGAGCCTGTCCATCAAATATCTCAAGCGCCGCGCACCGTCTTCTGGAAGACGTCGAGGCAGTGCGCCTTCACCCGTACGAACTCGGCCTGCGAGATGGTGGCGGCGGTGCGCGGCCGCGGGATGCCGACGGTCACATAGTCCGCGACCTCGGCGGGTCCGCGCGACAGCAGCATCACGTCGTCGGCGAGATAAACCGCCTCCTCGAGGTCGTGCGAGACGAACACCATCGTCGTCTTTGTGTCCATGAACAGCGCCTGGAGCTGGTCGCGCATGAACAGCGTCATCTCGTAATCGAGGGCCGAGAACGGCTCGTCGAGGAACAGCACTTCCGGCTCGATCACCAGCGAGCGCATGATCGAGACGAGCTGCTGCTGGCCCCCCGAGAGCTGGTACGGGTACTTGGAGAGATCGAGGGTCACGCCGAGGCGGTCGACCAGCCGTTCCACGCGCGCGCTTCGCTCGGCGCGCGGGATGTTGCGGAACTTCAGGGGGTAGCGGATGTTGTCGATCGACCGCATCCAGGGAAACAGGGCTTCCCGGTAGTTCTGGAACACGTAGCCGAAATTGGTGTCGCGCAGGCGCTTGCCGGCGAAGCGGATGGTGCCGGAATCGGGCTCCAGCAGCCCGGCGACGAGATTGATCAGGGTCGATTTCCCGCACCCGTTCGGGCCGAACACGGACACGAAGCGCCCGCGCGGGATGTCGAGGTCGAAGCCTTCGTAGATGACCGCCTCGCCGAACGCCTTGGACAGGCCCCGGATGGTGATATGCGCCTCGCCGGAAGCTGCCGGCGGGAGAGGCGCGCCCGCCTCCACGGGTGCCGCGGGCGCGTCTTCGGCCATGCGTTTCCGCTCGCGCTAGGCGGTCAGAAAGTCTTCAGGTACTCGGTCACGTCGATCTTGCCGGAGATCACGCCGTTGTCGACGACGAAGTCGATGAACTGCTGGAACTCCGCCTTGTCCTGCGCCGACAGGTCCTTGACCATCGTGAAGTTCACCAGCGGCACCGTCGGGGCGATGGCCTCGGGCGTAAAGGTGTTCTTGACCAGATGCTTGCGCACCGTGGCGTCCTTGCCGATGTCGGCCAGGGCGCGCGCCCAGGCCGCGGTGAACCGCTTCGCCACCTCGGGCCGCTCCTCGAGAAACTCCCCGGTGAGCGCGGTGCCCGCCACCCAGGCCTCCGCGTCGTCGCTGCCGAGGATGTAGGTCGCGATCACGCCCGCCTCGATCGCTCTGGCGGAGCCCTGGTTCTCCATGATGGTGACCGCGGGCTCCAGCGTGTAGCCCGCGTCGTAGGTGCCCGCCTTCATCGCCGTGACGTGCTGCGGCATCGCCAGCTGGTCGAGCTGGTAGTCGCCCTTCTTGAGGCCGTTCGCGGCGAGCACCGCCCGCGCCATCACCATGTTCGCCGGCCCCGGCGCGGACATGATCTTCGCCCCCTTGAGGTCGCCGATCTTCGTGGCGTCGAAGCCCTTGCGGACCACGATGGTCTCCATCTTGTACTTCTTGTTCTGGCTGTTGATGGAGACGTAGTTGACCAGCCCCGGCTTCTTCAGATTGGCGTTCATGCCCTCGATCGTCACCAGATTGGCGGCGACGTCGATGGAGTCGGTGATCATCGCCGAGATCAGCGCCGGGCCGCCGATGAGGCGCACCATTTCGGCGTCGATGCCGGCGTCCTTGAAATAGCCGCGCTCCAGCGCGACGAAATAGGGCAACCCCGACGTGACCGGGAATACCCCCACCCTGACCTTGTCCGCCGCCTGGGCGCCGGCGAGCGCCGCGAGGGAGAGGGCGGCGGCCGCCGCGGATGCCAACGCCGAACGCAGTGTCAGTCGGGTAATGCGCTTCATGATGCCGGTCTCCTCCGTCCGGTGGGCTATAGCATTCTCCAGCTCGGCTCATGGTAACGCGGTTTTCCCGCCGACGCATGCCGGAAGCCCCGGTCGCGCAGGCGCGGTCTTGCGTCCGACCCTCGAATTCGCTGCCGCTCATGGGAAATGCGGGCTAACATCCGGTCCGACCGCTTCTCCCAGCAGGAGCCCGATCATGGTTTCGATCCCCGGCCGGCCGGACGTCTTCGGCCTCGACCACTCCGCCTATCGCTGCCGCGACGCGGAGGAGACGAGGGCGTTCTACGAGGATGTCGTCGGCTTTCCGCTGTCGCTCGCGCTGCGCATCGACCGCCACCCCACCACGGGAGAGCCGGTCGACTACCTGCATGTCTTCTTCGACATCGGCGGCGCCGATCCCGACAACCCGTCCTACATCGCCTTCTTCGAGGTGGTCGACCATCCGGGCGACGATCCGGACGAGCTGTTCAAGCGGCGCTGGGGCATGGACCTCCACTTCGCCATGCGGGTCGCCGACCATGCCGCGCTGGAGGCGTGGAAGACGCGGCTGGCGGACAGGGGCGTCGCCGTCGAGGGGCCCGTCGACCACGGCATGTGCCGTTCGATCTACTTCCACGATCCGAACGGCTACCGGCTGGAGTTCGCCTCCCAGGAGGCGCGGGAAGAGGCGGTGTTCGACGAGCACCGCGCCGCCGCGCGGGAGTCGATGCGCGGCTGGACGGCGTGGAAGGCATCGCGCGGCCGGGCGGCGGCCGAATAGCGCCGCGGTGACCGGCCTTGCCGCCGAGCTCGATCGCCGCTTTTCCGGCCATTTCCGGGTGCTGATCCTCGACAACGAGGTCACGGTCGATGCCTTCGTCGCCGAGCCGCCGCTCCCCTGGGCGCGGCTGACCTGGCGCGATGGCGGCTACCGGGTCGGCGCGGGCTATCCGGGCGCGCTCACCGCCGCCGAGGCCGCGCGCGAAAGGCTGAACTGGGACCGGGTGTCGGAAGCGGCGATCCGCGAGGCGCTGGCCGGGCTGGATGCGACGGTCGACCGCGTTGCGATCGGCAACAATGCGGGCCAGGGCCTCCCCTTCGCCGAAGCCCTGCCGGCGCCGCTGCGGGAAGCGCGCGGCATCGTGGTCTACGGCGCCTCGCTGCCCGAGCGCGCGTCCTACGAGCGTCTGGGCTATCGCAATTTCTGCCCGCGCGGCGCGCTGGTGCCCCGCCTCGCCGGCGAAGCGGAGCTCCCGCTGGCGCTCGGCTTCATCAACACCATCGAACACGACGAACGGAGCTACCACGCGCCCTGGCCAGGCCGGGGCACCGGGGAGGCGTGACGGCGGGCCCGCGCCCGGCGCAAGATTTCTCCGCTCCGCCGCCCCGGGGCTTCGCAGGCTACACCCCGCCCCAGATCTCCTCGGCGAGCGTCACCACCAGGTCGAGCTTCCGGCGCTGGTCGTCGTGGCCGATCTTGTTGCCGTGCTCGGTCGAGGCGAAGCCGCATTGCGGCGCGATCCCGAGCTGGTCGAGATCGGCGTATCGCGACGCCTCATCGAACTTGCGCTTGAGGTCGTCGATGCTCTCGAGCTCGGGCGTCTTGGTGGTGATGAAGCCCGGCAGCACCCGCTGGGTTCCCTTGGCGAGCAGGCCGAGCGGCTCCAGCCCGCCGGCACGCTCGGTGTCGTACTCCATGAAGAAGATGTCGACCCCGGTCCTGTTGAACACCGCATCCGCGGCCGGGTCGTAGGCGCCCTCGGCCGCGTAGGTCGACCGGAAGTTGCCGCGGCAGAGATGCATCGCCACGGTCATGTCGCCGGGGCGGTCCTTGATCGCCTCGTTCATCATCCAGGCGTAGCGGTCGATCAGCCGGTCCGGATCGTGGCCTTCCTCCTGTTTCGCCGCGCGGTGCCTGGGATCGCAGAGATAGGCGAAGAAGATATCGTCGAGCTGGATATAGCGGCAGCCGGCGGCGTAGAACGCGTGCACCGCCTTGTTGTAGGTCGCCGCGATGTCGGCGAACAGGATTTCGGTGTCGGCGTATTCCGGCACGTGGATGTCTTCCGGCGCCGTGCGGAAGTGGCAGCAGCTCGGGCCCGGGATCGATATCTTGGGCATGACCGTGGCGTTGGCGGCGACGTAGCGGAAATGGTCCAGCATCGGGTGGTCGTCCGGGAAGTCGAGCTTCGCCGTGATCGTCGGGTAGAGCGGCGGGATGCGCATGCCGGCGAACTGCACCCCCTGCTCGCGGCGTTCGAACTCGAAGCCGGTCAGCATCCCCATGAAGTCGTAATGCCAGAACAGGCGGCGGTATTCGCCGTCGGTCACCGCCTTGAGGCCGACGTCTTCCTGCATGCGGATGGCGTCCACGATCGCCGCGTCCTCGATCGCGCGCAGCTCGTCTTCCGGCATGGTCTTCTCGTCGAGGCACTTGCGGCGCGCCTCGGCGACGCTCGCCGGGCGCAGCAGGCTGCCGACGTGATCGGCGCGGAAGGGCGGTCCCTGGTCGCTCATAGTGTCTCCCCCGTCAGGTGATGGCGTTGGCCTCGTCGACCATGGCGATCAGCGAGGATCGCCGGAGATAGGCGCGCGCCGCGCCCCGGTCGCCGGCGGTCCGGCGCAGCTCCTCGAAGCGCCGCCTGCGGATCTCCGGATCGCGCTCGCCCAGCATCTCCTTGTTCCTGATCGATTGGGCCTGGACGTATTTCTCGGCCATCGGCCGGCGCTGGCGATCGTAAAGGTCGAGCAGGTCGTCGTCGCCCTCGCCGCGCCAGATCGCGGCGAGCTTGCCGGCCAGGTTGATCCCGTCATGGATGCCGCTGTTCATCCCCATGCCGCCGACCGGGTTGTTCACATGCGCGGCATCGCCGGCGAGCATCGCCCGGCCGCACCGGAACGACGCCGCGACCCGCTGGTGGATCGCGTAGAGGTTGCGGTGCTCGATCGCATAGGGCGGGTCGTAGGGCAGGCATTCGGCGAACCGCGCCTGGATCCACTCGTCGGCCAGCACCTCCTCGTCCGGCTGGTCGGTGAAGGCGGGGAACAGCGCCCGCCACACGCCTTCGTCGCGCTCCCCCGGCACCTTGATGATCGCGCACCACTGCTCGGGATGGGCGATGTAGTTGCGGTAGCAATAGCCGTCGGCGGCGCCGAAATCGAAGCGCGTGGAGACGATGATGAACCGCTCCTCCCAGGTGAAGCCGGGGAAATCGATCCCGGCCGCCTTGCGCACCGCGCTGCGCCCGCCGTCGCAGCCGATCAGATAGCGCCCCGCCAGAAATTCGGTCGAGCCGTCGGGGAGGGCGATTTCGACCTCCACCCGGTCCGCGGTCTGGCGCATGCCGGCGACCTCGTGCCCGCGGCGGAGCTCGAACCGGTCGAAGCCGCGGGCCCGCGCCTCGGCGATCCCGATGGTCTTGTGCTGCTCCAGCTGCAGGGCGAAGGGGAACGGGGTCTCGTCGGCCAGCAGGGCGTAATCGAACTCGGCCACGACCTCGCCGGTCGCGCGGTCGCGGAACTGGAAATGCGGCGAGCGCAGCCCGCGCCTGAGCGCCTCCCCGGTCATCCCGAGCGGCTCGAGCATGGCGAGCGTCGAGGGATGCAGCGTCGATGCGCGGTGGTCGGTCGGAATCTCCGCCAGCCGTTCCAGCACGGTGACCGGTATGCCCTCGCTCGCCAGGGCGAGCCCGGTGATCATGCCGACCGGGCCGCCGCCGACCACGATGACGCGGTTGGAATCGCTCATGGCGAGACTGATAGACGTTCGGCCGAGGGGGGGCAACGGATCGCTTGACGCGCCGGCGCCGTCCGTCCACCGTATGGCGCGGCTGGGGTGTCCGGCGCGAAGCGGCCGGGCTGAGAGCACACCCACGGAACCTGATCTGGATCATGCCAGCGAAGGGAGCGACCGTCTCGGGACTCGATCTGGACGCGGCCCATGCCGGGCTCAGGCTCGTCGACGGCTTCGCCGGCACCGCGCGCGAAGACCTCCAGCCGATGTCCGTCAAGGGCCTGTTCCACGACCATGTGCGTGTCAAGGGCACGAAGTGGCTGCTGCGCCTGCCGCGGGCGAGCCAGTTCGAGCTCTCGCCCGCCGACAATCTCGACTACCAGGCGGCGTGCTTCGCCCGCGCCGCGCCGAGCGGCTGCACGCCCGCCCTGGCCGGCCGCATCGAGCCGCGCCCCGGCCTCCCCTGGGGCGGGCTGGTGG
>JAPPGP010000166.1 GCA_028821395.1 Defluviicoccus sp. | reverse complement strand
AGTGGAGGCCCGGCGGCAGGTCCCGCCACGCCACCGCGCCGAACAGGCGCCCGTAACCGACCTCGCCCGGCCGCACGACCGTGAAGCCGCTCAACAGGAACGCGGCGACGACGGACAGCCAGACCGCGGCCCCGGCGGGCTTGCGGGGGCGCAGCAAGCCCGTCAGCGGCGCATCGCCGGTCATGCGGGCCCACCATCCCTTCACCGGCCCCGACACCGGCCGCAGGTTCATGAGCAGGTCCTGGTAGCCGCCCTTGAGCGCCCCCGCGCGGAAGCGCCAGAACATGAGCGCGAAGAGGCCGAGCGCGCCGGCCCACTGGATCGCCGCCACCGCCGGCGAGTCCGACGCGTCGAGATTGACCGCGAGCGACAGGCCGAGGGCGATCATCAGGAGGTCGACGGCGATGCCCAGAGCCACCGTCACGACGATGACCGAGCCGACATAGACGGAAGCGAACCTTGCGCCGAACTGGCTGGCGACGATGGCGATGGTGCCGGTGTTGGTCGCGGGTCCCGTCATCAGGAACACCAGCGCCGCCCCCGGGCTGAACCCCTTTGCGACGAGCGCCGCGGCGATCGGCGTGCTCGCCGAGGCGCAGATGTAGAGAGGGATCCCCACCAGCACCATGACCGGATAGGCCAGCCAGCGGGCGTATTCGTAGGCCATGAGGTTGTCGGGAATGGCGAGGTAGAGCACCCCGCCCAGGATCACGCCGACCAGCAGGGCGAACAGGATGTCGTCGGCCACCTCGACGAAGCCGTAGCGCAGGATGTGCTTGCAGACGGTGGCGAAGGAGAGGCCGCTGAGATCGCGCCCGCCTTGGTCCTTCGGCGGCGGCGCGGGTTCGGGGATCGAGAGATACTCGCGGTAGAAATCGGGCTTGACCCAGGTCATGGACCTGGCCGAGCCGATGCCCTCGTTCAGGCGACCCAGCCATGTGACGAAGAACGACCTCAGCACGCTCGGGCTGATGTAGCAGTCGTCGTCGCCCGGTATCAGCGTCTTGTGGCTGTGGTCGTGGTCGTGGTCGTGGCCGTGATGATCGTGGTCGTCGCCGTGGTCATGGCCGCCGGCGGCGGGCTCGGGCTCGACCGCATCGCCGTCCCGGATCGTCCCGATGCAGAAGATACCGGCCATCACGCCGGTGATGAAACTGATGACCGGCCGGACCACGGCCGCCACCGGACCGAAGAAGGCGTTGGTGACCAGGATCGAATCCGCGCCGGTCTCCGGCGCCGTGATCAGGAACGACATGCATGCCGAGCGCGAGGCCCCCTTGCGCCGCATTTCCGCCACCACCGGAACCACGGAACAGCTGCAAAGCGGCATCGGCACGCCGACCGCCGCGCTCGAGGCGACGGATTTCAGGCTGTCCCGGTGCAGCCACCGCAAGACCGCGTCCCGCGAGATGAACACATGGATCAAGCCCGCCAGGAAGAGTCCGAGCAGCAGCATCGGCCCCAGCAGGAGGAACGAATTCCAAAGGAAATCGAGGAAAAGAATCAATTGATCCATGGCGCTTTCTCCGTCGCCCGTTGCAAGCCAAGGAATATCGCCGGCGTGCGGACTCTGGCCCAACTCAATTCGCGAGACGTCGCGTTAATAGGCTATTTTACACGGACGTAACTGTTTGAACATCTAGCATCACAATATTTCCGACGATTAAATAATATAACATTTCTGCTACTTAAATGATATTATGTTACATCTCGGTCAATCGCACGACCGAGGCCCCCGGGACGACACTCTTTCCCGGTCACGACCGACACTGCCGGGCATGTCGGCGCCGATGTTATGGAATAGCGAGGCGGGCCAATTCCTGCCCCGGCACGCGGTGCCGGAGAACCTGGACCGTCTCGGCAACGCGCTCGGCCTCGCCCTCCAACCGGTGGCGCGGGAGGCCCAGGCCAGGCAGCTCCGCGCCGGCATCGTCCGCCGCGACCGCCGCGGCGACGGCCGGGTGGCGATCGCGGCGCGGCTCGGACGGTCCGACCACAGCCATCCCGGCTCCACCCGGAACAGCGCTCGGCGTTCGACAAGTTCAACGAGTGCGGCCCGACAGGCTCCCCCATCCCGGGTAGCGCCCGAAGGGTGCATATCGAGGGACGCCGCGCCGATTCCATCCGGAACCCGCATGCTCTAGCCCGCATTTCTCACCAGGGTCATGGTCTGCGCGGCGCTGTCCGGCCGACAGAGCAGGAGAGGCGCGCGGCGCGATGCGGCACATC
>JAPPGP010000036.1 GCA_028821395.1 Defluviicoccus sp. | reverse complement strand
CACACCCCACGCACTTTTAGTGCCTGGCGGCGTCGCTGTTTACCGTTGTCGAGATTGATGGAAAGGTTCATGGAAACAGTGCCTTAGGGCACTTCCGGTCGGGTCCCGGTGGCGGGGCTTCCTTGCGCAATCGCCGTCGCGGCCGCTTCCTATTGTGACCAACGGCCGCGCGGCTCGACCAGGGAGCCGCCCGATGACCGCCCGTTCCACCTTCGGCAAGCGCATCCGCGCCGCCAAGCCTCTCGACAAGTATTACGACCTCTGGGACGAGACCGTATCCGGCCTCGGCCTTCGCATCGGCCCGTCCGGCCAGCGTTCGTTCTTCCTGCGGCGCAAGCTCCCGACCGGCAAGGTGCGCTCGGTCACGCTCGGATCGGCCGATCGCATGAGCGTGGCCGAGGCGCGCCGGGAAGCGCGCCGGGTGCTGGCCACCCTGCTCGACGTGCCGGAAGAGGGACGCGGCCCCAGGCATCCCGGCCGGCCGATGGCCGAGTTCGCCGAGGAGTTCCTGGAGCGCTACGCCCGGCACTGGAAGCCAGCGACGCTGGAGAGCAGCACCCTGGCGCTGCGCAAGTACATCCTCCCGGCGCTCGGCGATCTCGCCGTCGACGAGATCGCGGTCGAGCACGTCCGGAACTGGTTCGCCTCCATGGCGGACCGTCCCGGCAGCGCCAACCGCTCGATGCCGGTGCTCTCGGTGATGATGCGCATGGCCGAGCTGTGGGGCTACCGCCCCCACAACAGCAACCCCTGCAAGAACACCCGCCGCTACAGGATGAAGCCGATGGAGCGGTTCCTGACGGCGGACGAGATGGCCCGGCTCAACGCCGTGCTGGCCCGCGACGAGTTCCACTGCCCGCGCGAGGTCGCCGTCATCCGTCTGCTGCTGCTGACCGGCTGCCGCTACGGCGAGGTCGTCAACCTGCAATGGGACTGGATCAGGGACAAGCGCATCCTGCTGCCGGACTCGAAGTCCGGGCCGCGCACGGTCTGGCTGTCGAGCGCCGCGCGCGCGGTGATCGACGCCATCCCGCGCTACGGCGACGACTGTGCGCTGCTATTCCCGTCGCGCCCGCCCGACAGGCCGACCACGATGGTCCCCCACCATTGGGCGCGCATCCGTCGCGAGGCCGGACTGGACGGGCTGCGCCTTCATGACCTCCGCCACAACTGGGCTTCGGTCGCCGCCATGAACGGCGTGGACATGGTGACCATCGCGAAGCTGCTCGGCCACGCCCTGGTCGAGACCACCGAGCGCTATGCCCACCTGTCCGACCGGTCGGTCGCCGATGCCGCCGACCGCGTGTCCAGCCGCATCCAGGCGGCGCTGACGGGACGTGGCCGGAAGCGGGAGGGAGGGGCCGGCCATGCCGACGGTTGATCTCACCCCGCGCCTGGTCCGCGACAGCGGCCCCGGCACCCGCGACACGATCCTGTTCGACCGGGCGCTGCCCGGCTTCGGGCTCCGCATCCATCCTTCGGGCCGGAAGGTCTATATCGTCCAGGCGCGCATCGACGGGCGAACCCGGCGCATGGTCATCGCCCGGGACAGCGACATGGAGTTGGCCGAGGCGCGCCGCCGCGCCCGCGATATGCTGGCGCGCATCCGCGCCGGCGGGAACCCCGCCGAGGAGCGCCGCCGGGTGCGGCGCACGCCGCTGTTCCGCGCCTTCGCCGAGGAGTATCTGCGGCGCTCGGAACCGCAGTGGAAGCCGTCGGGGCGCAAGACCGTGCGCATCTATCTGAACGCGCGCATCCTGCCGGCGTTCGGCGCGATGCCGCTCGACCGGATCGGCCCCGCTGACGTGGCCGCATGGTTCGACGCCGCCAGCAGGGAGCGGCGCGGTGCGGCCAACCGCGCCTTCGAGATCCTGCGCGCCATGATGTTCCGCGCCGAGGAGTGGGGCTGGCGCGAGCGCGGCTCCAACCCCTGCCTCGGCATCCGGCCGAACCCGAGGAACAAGGTCGCCCGCTTCCTCGACGCCGACGAGCTCGAACGGCTCGGCCGCGCGCTCGACGCCTGCTCGAACCGTTGGCCCGAGGCGGTCGCCGCAATCCGGCTGCTCGCGCTCACCGGATGCCGCAGGGGCGAGGTGCTCGATCTGCGCTGGCGGAATGTCGGCACCGACGCGCTGAAGCTCGAAGACTCCAAGGTGGGGCCGCGCAGCGTGCCGCTCGGCGCGGCCGCGCGGGCGCACATCGACACGCTGCCCGGCGCGCGCGACCCCGACGCGTTCCTGTTCGAGCG
>JAPPGP010000054.1 GCA_028821395.1 Defluviicoccus sp. | reverse complement strand
CCGCCTTCGCGGCGGGCGACCGGCCGGTCGGGATCGGCGCCGACGCGCATGCGGCCGCGCTCGCCTGGATGCCGCCCGGCTTCGCCGCCTTCGATACTGGCGGGGTCCATGAAGATGCCGATGGCGCCAAGGCCGGTGTCGCGCAGGCAGCGGAGGCTGTCTCCGGCGATGCGGCGTCCGCGGCCGAGGGCGAAGCGCTCCCGGCCGAGACCGGGCAGGTTCCCAACGATCCGCCGGTGGCAGAGAGCGCCGTGGACCGGCCCGCGACGGCGCCGTCAGATGAGCACCCTGCCGGCTCCGACGGCATCGCGCCGCCGGCGCCGGTGAACGGCCACGACGCGCCACCGGACCCGATGGCGATCCCCGAGTTCCTGCGCCGCGTCCACTGACCGCCGCCAACTCGGCAGCCAGCGCCCCGCCGGCGCACTGCCCCCGGCTCACGAGCCTGTCCCGGACCCGATCCGGGAGCCGGGGCAGGCCGGCGGGGCGTTTCCGTTTCCATGATCGATGGAGGACATCGCCCATGAGCCATCCGAGCGAACCCCGGACGATCCGGGCCCGCATCCACGAGAGCGCCGTGAAGCGCGTCACCCGCACCTATGCCGCCACCCTGGCGGAGATCTTCACCGAGATGTTGCAGAATGCGCGCCGCGCCGACGCCGCGCGGGTGCGGATTTCGGTGGAGCGTGCCAACGTCGAGAACACCGGCCCGGCCGCCGAGACGCAATTCAACGTCACCGTCGCCGACGACGGCAGTGGCATCGCCAATCCGGCCGTCCTGCTGAGCTTCGGCGAGAACGGCTGGTCCGACGAGCTGGTGCGCCGCGAGGACGCCGCCGGTTTCGGCTTCGCCAGCCTGGCGCGCCGCGGCTGCGCCGTCTCGTCCCGGCCGCGCTCGGCCAGCCGGGAGATCGTGCCCGGCTGGCGTATCGAGCTCGCGCCGGAGCACTTTCTCGGCGAGGCTGACGCCGAGGTCCGGGCCGACGAGCAGGCGCCGTATCCGCATGGGACGGCTATTTCGTTCAAGGCGACGGAACATGCCGCCGCGATCCGCAACGCGGCGGAGAACGCCGCCCGGCACTACCCGCTGCCGGTGATGTTCGAGGACCGCACCCACGGCGATGCCGGCCCGGAGGAACTGCCGCGCCGCGCCTTCCTCGACGGCGCTGTCCATGCCGAGCGATGGCGCGGTCTCGTGTTCGGCGTCTTCAGGAACCGCCATGCCGGCTACAACCCTCCCGACCTCAATTTTCACGGCCTGACGCTGGCGCTTCGCCTGCCGACGGTCGAGACCGTCCACGGCGCCACCTGGACCGTGCTGGCGGACGTGGACGACTGCCCGGACCTGGAACTGGTCCTGCCGGCCCGCAAGGAAGCGGTCGAGAACGCCTTCCTCAAGGAGATGCGCGCGGCCGCCCGGCTTGCGGTGTACCGGGCCATGGCAGCCCATCCGTGCCCGCGCCCCGCCTTCGAGGACTGGACGCGGGCGCGCGAGACCGGCATCGAGATCGCGCCGCCGCCGGCCTTGCTGCGTCCCTGGCGGCCTTCCCTTGCCCATGTCGACGACTGGCGCGATCCGCCGAAGCTCGCCGCCGTGGGCCGCGACACCCTGGTCATGGACTGCCATCCCGAGCCCCACGAGGCCCAGGCGCTGTGGCGCGCCGCCGAACGCAGCGGCGCCGCGCCGCGCCTGTTCGAGGCCGACCTCAGGCTGGAAGGCTATGGCTGGTACGACGGGCTCGACCGGGTGGCCGGCATGGCCGTCGAAGTCACGCTGGACGGCAAGCCGCATGCGCTGGACGACGCCCCGTTGCCGGAACGGTCGGGACCGACCGCCGCGGACCTGCCGCCCAGGCCGGAGACGGTCCGTATCGAACTCGCCGTCCGGACGGCGGACGGTCCGGCGGATGCCCTCTTCCTGCCGGCTGATGTCGCCTTCGCCGGCGAGGCCTGGTCCCATGTCGACGACGCCCTGCCGCTGGTGACCGCGGACAGCACGCTCCAGCCCCACCAGCTCGCCGCGCTGCTCCGCAACGGCTTCTTCTCGCCCTCGGACGAGATCGACGCGGACAGCTACGAGACCCAGAGCGACCGTTTCGACGAGGAGGCGCTGCACCTCGCGACCCGGCTGCTGCTCTCGGACGACGATGCCTGCCGATCCTCGATCGCCGAGGCGGTCCGCCGCGAACTCATGTGGCTCGCGCCGCCCGGCCGCGCGATCGACATCCGCATCCGCCGGCCCGACGTCACCGTGACCCTCGCCGCC
>JAPPGP010000223.1 GCA_028821395.1 Defluviicoccus sp. | reverse complement strand
CCTTCGTCGGGTCCGCGATCCTGAGCACCAGCGTGTCGTCCGCGCGCATGCCGTTCGCCGCGCCGGGGGAGACCACCGCCGCCTCCACGATCTTTTCGTTCATCCGCCAGGCGATGCGGTCGCCCGCGATCAGCGGCGCATCGCCGGTCCATGCGATGCCGCGCTCCAGCACCGGCAGCCGGGCGAGCCGGTCGGTCTCGCGCCGCACCGCCCCGGCGACGGCGGGCAGCTGCGCCGCCTCGCGGAGGCTGGACGGCTCGGCGCCCTGCCCGGCGAGATCGCGCGCCGTCTCCAGCTGGGCCTGCCAGTCGCGGTCGCGGTCGAGCCAGGCGCCCGCCTCGCCGCGCGCCATGTCCGGGACCGCCTGGCGGTCCATGAGCCCCCGCGCCATCTCGGTGGCACGATCGTAGCCCTCGGCATGGAGCGGCAGGGTCTTCTCTTCCCGGGCGCGTTGCTCGACCGACGCAGCGGCTCCCTGGAACGCTGCCACCCGGTCCCGCAGTTCGACCGCCTCCAGCCGGTCGAGAGCCTCGCCGACCCGCTCCCGCAGATGCGGCATGATTTCGAGCCGGGAAGCGGCGCGGGATTCCTCCATGTCGCTCGCCTGCCCCGGACCCCGAGCCGGGGCCTGCCCCGGACCCCGATCCTGGGCCTGCCCCGGACTCCGATCCGGGGTGGATTCTCCGAGCAGGTTGCGGGCGGTGTCGCGCAGATCGCGCGAGGCCTCCCGCCAGGCGGACAGGGCGTCGGGTTCGGACAGTCCGGATGCGCGTGCTGCTTCGTCGATCCGGACGCGCGCGTCGAGGTGCCGGCCGGCCGCCTCGAGGAAGGCGGCGACGGGGGCGGTCTCGACCCGGATACGCAGATCGTGGGCGAGCGCCGCGTCGACGGTCTCCTTCGCCTCGGGCGCGAGGTCCGGCTCGTCGCGGAGCCCGTCCGCCAAGGTCCGCAGCGCGTCCCACGCCGGCAGGTCGGCCGGATCGCAACCCGCCGCCGCGGCCTGCATGTCGACCGCCGCCCGCATGCCGGCGAACGCCGCGGTCCGCAGCCGCAGCGCCGCGTCCGCCAGCCCGTCGACGGCATCGCGCACCCGGCCGCGCTCGTCCTCCGGCCCGGCGAGCCGGATGCGGGCCGGGTCGTCGAGCCGGACGCCCTCCCCCTCGCCCAGCATCCGGAGCCCGTCCATCCGCAGCGTCTCCGCCCGCTCCAGCCACCCGTCGAGGCTCGCGTCCTCGGAAGCGCCGTCCATGGGGAGACCCGTCCCGGCGGCGCGCTCCAGGTGATCGCGGCAGTCGCGCAGGAACCCCGCGATCCGGCGCCCCGCCTCCGCGTGCCGGGGATGCTGCGCCACGTCCCGACGCGCGGTTTCGGGGGCGGGCGGTTCGGCGGTCCACGCCTCCACCGCGCGGCGGAGATCGTCGGGAAGATCGGCGGTCTCCAGCGACGCCGCCCGTTCGGCGAGCGCGTCGGCCCCCGCCATGTAGGGGGGGTCGACGTCCAGCGCCCGCGCCTCCGCCTCGTGGGCGGCCGCCGCATCGCGGAACAGCGCCGCCTCGTCGAAGCGGAAGCTCCCGACGATACGCCCGAGCGCGGCGGTAATGCGGCCGAGCCTGCCCCCGCGAAGGCGGGGGATCCCGTGCTCCTCCTGCAACGCGCGTCCGGTTTCCGCCAGCGCCTCGCCCTCGGCGCGCCATGCCGCGTGCTCGGGCAGGTCGGATACCGCCTTGCCCTGCTCCGCCGCGGCCCATTGGAGGAGGGGCCGGCTGCGGCAGTGCATGTCCGCCTTCTGAACGAACTCGATCTCCTCGCGCCGCCGCTCGACGATCTCCGCGTCGCGGTCGCGCACCTCGGCCGCGAAGGCGGCGAGATCGGCGGGCAGGTCGATCCCCTCGGCCAAGGCCGTCACCCCGGTCACGATCCGGGCGTAATCGTCCATGCGGTTGAGCTCGAGGTTCTCCGCTTCCGCCGTGGCCGCGAGCCCACGCCAGTGGTCCCTGAACTCCCGCATCATGCCCATCGCCGCCGCTGGGGCTCCCGAAGGCGGCGGCTCGTCGTCCTCGCCCACCGCCTCCCGCGCCGTCATGCCCGCGCCGTCGTTCTCCTCCAGAGCCTCGGCCAGGGTCTCCCGGTTGTCGGTCACCAGAACGAACCGGTCGCGCGCGCGGCTCGCCTCCACATAGAGCGCCGCCTGGCCCGACAGCTCGCCGTGCCCGGTGTCCAGCACCGCGATCGCCGCGTCCCGCGTCATCCCCTGGGCGGCGTGCACCGTCG
>JAPPGP010000053.1 GCA_028821395.1 Defluviicoccus sp. | reverse complement strand
CGCCATCACCGGGGCCGCGCCCGAGCGCGCGCTCGCCCGCGCCGCCGGGTCGCTGACCCCGGCCTCCGCCGCCGAGTGGAGCGCCATCGTTCTCGCCCTGGTCGTCGTGCTCAAGGCCGCCGCGATCGCGCAGGCGGCCGAGGCCGGCCCGGTGGGCGGCATCCTGATCGGCAGCGCCGCGATCGCCTATGCCTGCCAGATCGCCGCGCTGCACGGCGCGCCCGACGGCGATTCCGACGCCAAGCCCGCGCTCGGCCCGGTCGGCATCGCGCTCGGCGTCGCCGCAGCGATTTCTTTGATCGTCATGGCCGAGGGCTGGCTCGCCGCGGTCATCCTCGCCGGCGCCGCGACCGGCGGCATCGTCTATGCCGTGCGCCGACCCGGCGCGGCGCTCGCCGCGCTTCCCGCCGTGCTCGCGCTCGCCGAGATCCTGGCGCTGCTAGCGGTCGTCGCGTCCCGCTAACCCGGCGACGGCGATGGCGAAGGCATAGACCATCGCGACCTCGACCAGCCGGTCGAACCGGCCCGAGGCGCCGCCATGCCCGGCCTCCATGTTGGTGTGCAGCAGCACCGGGCTGTCGCCCGTGTTGAGCCGGCGGAGCCGCGCCACCCACTTGGCGGGCTCCCAATAGGTCACCCTGGGATCGGTCAGCCCGCCGGTCGCGAAGATCGCCGGGTAGGCTCTCGCCGCCACGTTGTCGTAGGGCGAATACGACGCGATCAGCCGGTAGGCCGCCGCGTCCTCGATGGGGTTGCCCCATTCCGGCCACTCCGGCGGGGTCAGCGGCAGATCGGCGTCGCACATGGTGTTGAGCACGTCGACGAACGGCACCTCGGCGAGGACGGCGGCGAACAGGTCGGGGCGTAGATTGGCGACCGCGCCCATCAGCATCCCGCCGGCGCTGCCGCCATGCGCGGCGATGCGCCCCTTCGCCGTGTAGCCGCCGGCGATCAGGCGCTCCGCGGCGGCGATGAAGTCGGCGAAGCTGTTGGGCTTGTTCTCCCGCTTGCCGTCGAGATACCAGCCATAGCCGAGATCGGCGCCGCCCCTGATATGGGCGATGGCGTAAACGTAGCCCCGGTCCACCAGGCTCAGCCGGTTGGTCGAGAACCCGGCCGGGATCGCATGGCCATAGGCGCCGTAGCCGTAGAGGAGGGCCGGCGCCGAGCCGTCGAGCGGGGTGGTGCGGCGGTAGAGAACGGAGACCGGAATTTGCGCCCCGTCACGGCCGGTTGCCGCGAGCCGGCGGGTGACGTAGTCGGCCGGGTCGTGCCCGCTCGGCACCGCCTGGGTCTTGCGCAGGCGCCGCTCGCGGGTGTGCATGTCGTAGTCGAAGGTCTGCGCCGGCGTGGTCATCGAGCTGTAGACGAAGCGGAGCGTCGCGGTGTCGAACTCGTAGCCCGGCAGCAGCGCGAGGTCGTAGGCCTCCTCGTCGAACTCGATCGCGTGCGCCTCCCCACTCGCCAGATCGGTGACCACGATGCGGGGCAGCCCGCCGGCGCGCTCGAGCCGGACGTGGTGGCCGGCGAACAGGTATTGGCCGCGCACATAGACCCCCTCCTCGTGGGCGAGCCAGTCGGTCCACCCCGCCCGTTCCGGCGCATCGAGCCTCGCGGTGACGATCTTGAAATCGACCGCGCCGCCGTCATTGGTGCGGACGAACAGGGTCTCGCCGTGGTCCGCCACGTCGTACTCCACCCCCGCCGCGCGCGCGGCGACCAGGCGGGGCGCGCTCTCCGGCGCGTCCGCGTCGATCAGCCGCACCTCCGAGGTCGCGTGGTCGTGCGCCGAGACGATCGCGAAGCGCCCGCTCTCCGACTTGCCGATGCCGACGAAGAAGCCGTGATCGGATTCCTCGTAGACCACGGCGCCGCCGCCGTTGCCGATGCGGTGGCGGCGCACCTGGAAGGGCCGGTGGTTGTCGTCGATCGCGGTGTAGAACAGGGTCTCGCCGTCATTGGCCCAGACCAAATCGCCCCGCGCGTCGCCGATCGGCCCGTCGACAATCTCCCCGGTCGCGATGTCGCGGACGAAGATGCGGTAGCGCTCCGAGCCGTTGACGTCGCTCGCCCAGGCCAGGCGGCGGTGGTCCGGGCTGTGCCGGCAGGCGGCGATGCGGAAATAGCTCTGGCCCTCGGCCTCGCGGTTGCCGTCGAGCAGCACCTGCGCGGCCTCTTCCGAGCTCCGCCTGGCGCGGCACCAGACCGGGTGCTCGCCGCCCTCGACATGGCGGACGAAGTAGAGCCAGCCGCCGTCCGGCGCCGGCACGGTGCTGTCGTCCTCCTTGATGCGCCCGCGCATCTCGTCGTAGAGCGCCTGGCGCAGCCCGGCATGGGGCGCGAGGAAGGCGTCCTTGTAGGCGTTCTCCGCCTCCAGATAGGCGCGGATCGCGGGGTCCAGCACGGCGGGATCGCGCATCACCTGCTGCCAGCCGGGGTCCTTGAGCCAGGCATAGTCGTCCTGCCGGGAAATGCCGTGCAGCGTGGCCGTGACGGGTTTCCGCTCGGCCTCGGGAGGGTCTCGGTCGGGCATGCGCTGCGCCTTCCTGCGGATCGGGACCCGTTGGTAGCCGAAACGCCGCGCCGCGCCCAGCCCCGCGCCTGTGCGCTTGACCCGGAGCCGCGCGGCGACAACCTTAGGCGTGCCGCTCGAATTCCGCGAGGCCAGCCGATGTCCCGAGCAGAGCTGCCGGCGCCGCGCCGCAAGTCGGTTGCCGTAGATGTGGGCGAGGTGTCGATCGGCGGCGATCGCCCGATCGTCGTCCAGTCGATGACCAACACCGACACCGCCGACGTGGAGGGAACGACGGCCCAGGCGGCGGCGCTCGCCCGCGCCGGGTCGGAGATCGTCCGCATCACCGTCGACCGCGAAGAAGCCGCAGCCGCGGTGCCGCGCATCCGCGACGCGCTCGACCGGCTGGGCGTCGGCGTGCCGCTGGTCGGCGACTTCCACTATATCGGCCACAAGCTGCTGACCGAGCACCCGGCCTGCGCCGAGGCGCTCGCCAAATACCGCATCAATCCCGGCAATGTCGGCTTCCGCGCCAAGCGCGACACCCAGTTCGCGACCATGATCGAGGTCGCGCTGAAATTCGGCCGCCCGGTCCGCATCGGGGTCAACTGGGGCAGCCTTGACCAGGAGCTGCTGTCCGACATGATGGACGAGAACGCGCGCCGCAACGAGCCGAAGGATGCCGCCGCGGTCACGCGGGACGCGCTGGTGGCCTCGGCGATCGGCAGCGCCGAGCGCGCCCGCGAGCTCGGCCTCGGCGCCGACAGGATCGTGCTCTCCTGCAAGGTCTCGGCGGTGCAGGATCTGATCGCGGTCTACCGTGCGCTCGCCCGGCAATGCGACTACGCGCTCCATCTCGGCCTCACCGAGGCGGGGATGGGCTCGAAGGGAATCGTCGCCTCCACCGCGGCGCTGGCGGTGCTGCTGCAGGAGGGGATCGGCGACACCATCCGCATCTCGCTGACGCCGGAGCCCGGCGGCGACCGCACCCGCGAGGTGGTCGTCGCGCAGGAGATTTTGCAGACCATGGGGCTCCGCGCCTTCGTGCCGCTGGTTGCGGCCTGCCCGGGCTGCGGGCGCACGACCAGCACCGTCTTCCAGGAGCTCGCCGGGGAAATCCAGGACTACGTGCGCGGGCGCATGCCGGATTGGAGCAAGTCCCATGTCGGGGTCGAGACGATGAACGTCGCGGTGATGGGCTGCATCGTCAATGGACCGGGCGAGAGCAAGCACGCCAATATCGGCATCAGCCTGCCCGGCACCGGCGAGGAGCCCGCCGCCCCGGTCTTCATCGACGGCAGGAAGGCGGTTACCCTGCGCGGCAAGGGCATCGCGCGGGAGTTCCAGAAGCTGGTCGACGAGTACGTGGAGTCCCACTACGCGCGGCGCTGAACGGGAGGCGGCGATGGCGGGTTCAACCAAGCGCTACGACCTGATCCTCCGCGGCGGCCGGGTCATCGACCCCGCCTCGGGGCGCAACCGCAAGGCGGACGTGGGGATCGCCGACGGGCGCATCGCAGCGGTCAAGGCGGGGATCAAGGGAACCAAACGGGCGATCGACGTGAGCGGGGCGCTGGTGCTGCCCGGGCTGATCGACACCCACGCCCATGTCTATCGCCACGTAACGGGCGCGTTCGGGCTGGATGCCGATCTCTGTGGCGTGCGCTCGGGTGTCACCACCGTGGTCGACCAGGGCGGGCCGAGCCTGATGACGCTGCCCGGGTTCCGCCAGTTCATCGTCGAGCCGGCGAAGACAAGAGTGCTGTGCTTCCTGTCGACCTACATGGTCGGCGGGCTGGAGGGCCACCGCTACCCCTCGCTCTACGGCCCCGAGCAGGTCGACGTGAAGCGCACCGCGGAAGTCGCCATCGCCAATGCCGACATCGTCAAGGGCATCAAGGCGCATGCCGAGATCGGCGGCGCCTCGCGCTGGGGCTGCCAGGTGCTGGAGCGGGCGCGCGAGATCGCGAGCAAGGCGAAGCTCCCGGTCTATGTCCATCTCGGCCAGCTCTGGCCCACCGAAGGGGTGGATGTCGACCCCGACGCGGTGGTGCGCGAGATGGTGCCGCTGATGCGCAAGGGCGACATCCTCGCCCACCCCTTCACCCGCCATCCCGGCGGCTTCATCTCGGAGAAGACCGGCAGGCTCCACCCCGCGGTGAAGAAGGCGGTCGCGCGCGGGGTGCGCGTCGATGTCGGGCACGGCGCCCATTTCAGCTTCAAAATGGCGCGCGCCGCGTTGGAGCAGGGCATCCGGCCGTTCTCCCTCGGCGCCGATCTGCACGGCTACTCGATCGCCGTGCCCGAGGCGCGGGCGGGCGAGATCGGGCTGCCGGCCAACGACCGCGCGCCGTTCGGGCTGTGCCACGCGATGACCGAGCTGCTGGCGCTCGGCATGGCGCTGGAGGACGTGGTTGCGACTGTTACGTCGAACGCCGCCGAGGCGATCGGCATGGCGGACGAGCTCGGCTCGCTCGCCAAGGGCAGGGCGGCCGATGTCAGCGTGGTCGATATGGTGCCGGGGCCGTGGGAGCTGCGCGACAACTCGGGCGAGACGGTGCAAGCGGAACGGGCGATCGTGCCCCGCTTCGCGCTCAGGGACGGCGTGCGCTACGACGCCGACTCGCCGCTGCTCCCCGAGCTCGCCGCCGCCGCATGACGCAGAACCTCGGCGAGGCCGGTCGCGTCGCCGGCAAGGCGGTGCTGGTTACCGGCGCGGGCTCGATCGGGCCGGGCTGGGGCAACGGCAAGGCCGCCGCGGTGCTCTACGCCCGCGAGGGGGCGAAGGTGCTCTGCGTCGACAGCCGCTTCGCCGCCGCCGAGGAGACCCGCGACATCATCCAGGGCGAAGGCGGGGTGGCCGTCGCGGATCGGGCGGACGTGACCGACGAGCGCGACATCGCCGCCATGGTCGCGGCCTGCATCGACGCCTTCGGGCGGATCGACATATTGCACAACAATGTCGGGGGCTCGGGCCCGGGTGCGGCGCTGATGGACGTGGCGCTCGACGATTGGAACGACACGCTCGCGCGCAACGTCACCGGCGCCTTCCTCGCGATCAAGGCGGCGATCCCGCACATGGAGGCCGAGGGCGGCGGGGCGATCGTCAACATCTCCTCGATCGCCGGCCTCACCCATATCGGCGTGCCGTCCACCTCGTACTCGGCCGCCAAGGGGGCGCTCAACGAGCTCACGAAGAACATCGCCATCCAGTACGCGGCGAAGAACATCCGCGCCAACTGCATAGCGCCCGGGCTGATGAAGACCCCCTTCATCCTGCGCGAGAAGGACGGCGTGCCCAACCACATCCGCAAGGGCTACGCAACGCCGGAGGAGTACCACGCGGCGCGCGCCGCAACCGTGCCGATGCGCCGTATGGGCGACGCCTGGGACGTCGCCAAGGCGGCGCTGTTCCTCGCCAGCGACGATGCCGCCTACATCACCGGCCAGTGCCTCGTCGTCGACGGCGGGCTGACGGCGACCAGCCCCGGGGCGTGAGGGGACGCGCCCGCGCGTGGGCAGCCAAGCGTTGGGTCGGAAGCCCGGCCATCCGCCGATGCCGCCCGCGGTCCTAACGGCCGAGGACGACGTCTATGCCGGCGAGCAGCAAGTCGAGCTTGGCGGACGCGATGCGGCCTGTGCGTTCGTCGAGAAGAGCCCGGTCGAGAGCGACGATCTGTGTCGCGTTCGCGACGGAGTCTTTCGGCAGACCGGTCATCGCGGCGGTCAACAGCACGTTTCCCGGCGCGTCCGCCCACCGAAGATTGCTCGTGAGCGGCACGCAGACCGCCGTGGCGAGCCGGCTCCGGTTCAGCGCATCGCCCTGGACGACGACCACCGGCCGGCGAAAGCCCGGCCCCGAACCCGTTGGCTCCGGCAATTCGGCCCAGCACACATCGCCCTGGGAGATCACCATTCGGTGTTGGCGAGCACCCGCCGGCCGGCGAGGGAGAGGAAGGCGTCATCGTTCCCGTCGACCTCGCCGCATACCCGGTTCATTGTTTCGGTAACCTCGTCTTGCGCGTGGCGCGCGAGATATTCGCCGAGCGCCGCCGCGTAGACTTCGCTTCGGGACCGCCGTCCCTGCGAGGCCAGCCGTTCGGCGCGTTCGAAAATGTCGTCGGGGATGGATACGGCTGTCTTCATACCCGCAGTATAACCTCCTCCCAAGGCCGGCGATCAAGGGTTTTCCGGATGACGTGCGGTGCGGTCGTCCCGATGCGCCGCATGGGCGATGCCTGGGACGTCGCCAAAGCCGCCCTCTTCCTCGCCAGCGACGATGCCGCCTAAATCACCGGCCAGTGCCTCGTCGTCGACGGCGGACTGACCGCTACCAGCCCGGGGGCGTGAGGGGACGGGTCGTGCCGCACAGCCTGTCACCCCGGACTTGTTCCGGGGTCCAGGGCAACAGGCACGGCCCTCGCCCGGCTTCCCTGGACCCCGGAACAAGTCCGGGGTGACAAAGGAGGGACCCTCTACGCCAGCACCGTCCCCCCGTCCACCGATATGGTCTGACCGGTGACGAAGGCGCTGGCGTCCGACAGCAGCCACATCGCGGTGCCGATCACGTCGTCCGGGGTCATGCTGCGGCGGATGATCTGGCCGTTCCTGATCACGTCGAGCGCGTTGTCGAGCTTGGCGGCGAAGAACTCGCGCGTGCCCTCGGTGATCACCGCGCTCGGCGCCATCGCGTTGACCCTGATGTTGTCGCGGCCGATCTCGCGCGCGAGCCCGCGGGTGAGCCCCACGACGGCCGCCTTCGAGGTGGTGTAGTGCAGCGCATACGGCATGCCGAAGCGGGCGGCGAGCGAGGCGATGTTGATCACCGATCCGCCACCGCGCTCGCGCATTGCCGGCACCGCCGCCTTGCAGCAGTTCCAGATGCCCGTGACGTTGACTGCCATGGCGTCGTCCCACTCGGCGGGGTCGATCGCGTCGAACCGCCCGCCGGTCAGCGCGCCGTAGAGCGCGGCGTTGTTGATCAGCCCGTCGATCCCGCCGAACGCCTCGGTCGCCGCGCCGGCCATCGCCCGGCACGACTCCTCGTCGCGCACGTCGAGCGCGACGCCGATGCATTCGCCGCCCTTCTCCCTCACCTGGGCAACCGTCTCCTCCGTGGGGATCACGTCGGCCGCGACGATCTTCGCGCCGAGCTCGGCAGCGGCCAGCGCATAGGCCTGGCCCAGCCCCCGCCCGCCACCGGTAATCACGACCGTCTTGTTCGTGAGCGCAAACGCCTCGCCCCCCATGTCTCTCTCCTCGTCTGGTGGTCAGCTTCCGAGCGGCGCGACCTCGGTCTCTTCGGCAATGCCGTCGAGCGTCGCGCGCAGCGCGTCCGGGATGGGGATGCCGTTGGCCGCGCGGTCGGCCAGGCGCGCCGCGCGGCCGTCGCCCGGCACGAGGACCGAATCGACCCCCGGCATCGTCGCCGAGCCGCGCATCTCGCCGGCCACGCGATCAACCGCCGAGCCAATCGCCGCCGGATCGCCGAACGCCGCCGGGTCGAGGGCGCAGATGAACTGCCCGGTATTGGCGGCGCGGTCGTTGTCGGCGATGTAGTCGATGAGGTCCCCGCCCATCGCCGCGCCGTTGAGCGTGCCCGCCAGCAGCCCGATGACGAGGGCGAGCGCATAGCCCTTGTAGCCGCCCATCGGCAGCAGCAGCCCCTCCGGGGCGCGCGCCGGATCGGTGAGCGGGGTGCCGTCGCGCGCGACCATCCAGCCCTCGGGCATGGCCTCGCCGCGCTGCGCGACGGTCCTGATCCTGCCCATCGACGCGACGGTGGTGGCGAAATCCATCACCACCGGGGTGCCGTTCCCGGCCGGGATCGCGGCCGCGAGCGGGTTGGTGCTGAGCAGCAGGTCGGTGCCGCCCCAGGGCGGCATCTGGTTGCCGCCGCCGACCGCACCGTAGATGCCGATCATGCCGTGCGCGAGCGGCATCGCGGCATAGACCGAGGCCGCGCCGGCGTGGTTGCCGTTGCGCGTGCCGGCCCAGCCGATGCCGGTCTCCGAGGCCTTCCGGATCGCCGTCCGGGCCGCGCGTTCGACCGCGAGGTGACCCATCCCGTTGTCGCCGTCGACGAGTGCGACCGAGGCGGTTTCCCGAACGATTGCGATCTTCGGCGTCCTGTTGATGCCCCCGGCCCTTATGCGTTTCAGATAGTCCGGCAGGCGGAAGATGCCGTGCGCGTCGAACCCGGTGCGGTCGGCGGCGACCATGAGGCGCGCGACATCCGCCGCGTCGCCTGCGGGCAGGCCTTCGCGGGTCAGCACCCCGGCGATGAAGCGTTCGAGCTCACCGGCCGCGAAGCGCTCGCTCATCTCGTCCTCCGTGTCTCGCGGTGCCAGACATAAAGCCCGCTGCCGGTGACGATCAAGGCGCCGAGGATCGAGTAGCCGTCAGGGAAGTCGCCGAACACCAGGAGGCCCAGCGTGACGGCCCAGATCAGCTGGCTGTAAATGAAGGGCGACAGCACCGAGGCCGGCGCGCGTTCGAGCCCCTTGATCAGCAGATAGTGGCCGAGCCCGAACAGGCATCCCGTCGCCGCCATCATGAGCCACCCGGCGGCATCCGGCGCGGTCCAGCGGAAGGGAACGAGGAACGACATCACCACCGTGCCCACCGCGGCCGACCAGAACAGGCTGGTGCGCGCGTGGTCGCTGCGCCCGGCGATGCGGGTCAGCACCTGGTAGAGCGCGTAGCACACCGCGGTGCCGAGCGGGAGCGCCGCCGCCCAGTGCATCACGCCGAGCCCGGGGCGGACGATGACCATCACGCCCGCGAAGCCGACCAGGATGGCGATCCAGCGCCGGATCCCCACCTGCTCCTTGAGGATCGGGATCGAGAAGGCGGTCACCAGCAGCGGCGCGAAGAAGTTGATCGCCACCGCGTCCGCGAGCGGCAGATAGCGCAGCGCGCTGAAGAACAGCAGCGTGCCCAGCAGCAGGATCGCGGAGCGGGAGAGTTGCAGCCAGGGGCGGGCGCTCCTCATCTGGGCCGCGATCCCGGTCCGCGCGAAGATCGCCATGAACACGATGGCGTGGAAGAGGTAGCGGCCCCATACGATCTGCGCCGTGTCGTAGTGCCGCGCCAGCAGCTTGACCACGCTCTCGCCGCAGCCGAACAGCGCCGTGCCGCCCAGCATCATCAAGATTCCGAAGCGAATGTCCCGCGCGGTGACGGCACGCCCCGGGGCGGATGTTTCACTCACCCCCGGCTTGCCCGGGCCATCGCGCCTGCTGTCCGAGCCCGGGCCAGGCGGCGGGCGCCGATGCCGCCTCGGCCGCTTGCTCCGGCGGCAGCGAGGGGTCCCAGCGGACGCCGAGGAAGCGCCGCCCGGTCACCCCGTCCGAGGCCGGGTCGAGCAGCCAGCGGATCGGCGCCGCCATCGCCTCGGGCTGGATCATCGCCGCCCGGTCGGGCGAGGAGTCGGGCGGCACCATCGCCGTGTTGGCGGGACCGCCCGGGACCAGCACGTTCACCGTGATCCCGCTGCCCTCCAGGTCGCCGGCCCAGATCGCGGTGCAGGCCTCGAGCGCCGCCTTGGACGGGCCGTACGGCGTCCAGCCCGGCCGGGTCATGGTGTCGAGGCTGGTGGTGACGTTGACGATCCGCCCCCAGCCCGCCGCCGTCAGATGCGGGAGGATCGCCTTGGCCAGCAGGAAGGGCGCCATCGCGTTGGTGTCCATGATGGCGCGCCAGCGCTCCTCGGTGACCTCCCAAAATTTAATCCGGTCGACATAGTAGCTGGCGCGGATGCTCGACTGGCCGATGCCGGCGTTGTTGACCAGCGCATACACCTCGCCGAACGCGGCGGCGGCGTGCGCGACGATATCGCGGCAGGCGCCGTCGTCGCGGATATCGGCCGCATGCGGCGCGACCCGCCCCGCCGGCAGGCGCCCGGCGAGCGCGTCGAGCGCTCCCCGGTGGACATCGACGGCGAGCACCCGCGCGCCCCCGTCCACGAGGGCTTCGGTCATCGCGGCGCCGAGGCCGCCGGCGGCGCCGGTGACGATGGCGACGACCTGGGAGAGGTCTTCCGGTTTCATTGTCCCGCTTTCTCGCCGCCGGGCCGGCGGCGGGGCGAAACTAACCGCGCGCGCGGCCCCGGTCGACCCTTGACGGTCCCGGCGAACGGGCCCACATTGCCCGGCACGGACGCCAAGTCCCGTCATGGGCCTTTCGGACCTTGATCGCCAAAAGCGGTATCCGAGAGGGGAGTGGTCAAGTGTCTCGAACCAGCGTCGGCCTATGTCTGTGTGTGGTCCTGTCGTTCGCCCCTTCCGCAGGGGCACAGGAGAAACTCACGAAGTCCTACAATTTCGATCCGGAGAAATTCCAAGCCTGCATCTATCAGGGCCGACTGTGGAGTGAGTGCGCCGCGAGCGCCAGGGACGAGAACGGGTCGGCCGCCATCGGCTATTCAAACAATCCATTCGATAGTCTGTTCGACGACAGCAGCACGGCCGGGGCGAGAGTTTGGACCCCCTCCGCCGTGGAGAGATTCCAGGGATATCTCGATCGGCAAGCACGCTCTTGGAGGATGCCAAGAGGGTGACTCCCGCGGAGAGGTGGGCGGCAGGACTTGCCCTCACCGCCGCCGCGGGTGTCGGAGGCCTGTCCGGCTCGCTAACGGCCGAAAGCGGGCACGATCCGGTCGTCATCGGCGCGGTGGTTCCGATCGTGGTTTCTGCCATGGGGGCCATGGTCGGGATCCAGCTCGGCCGTGGGAAGAGCCGGCCCACGATCGCCGCAAGCCTGTTCGTGCTATTGTTTTCCGGGGCGTTCTATATGGGGAGCAAACACACGGCGGCGGCTCGCGCCGAGGCGGCGCGGGAGGCGGCAACGAAGGAGTTGAAGCTCAGGACAGACTATCGTCGTCTCTACCTGCAGTGGTGTTCGCAAACCGAATTGGACATCAATCTCGAAAGGAAGGCTCTCGGGCTCGAAGCCTTGCGAAGTGACTTCGTGTGCAACGAACCGTGACGTCACGGTCGGCCCGGCCGACCCGACGAGAGGGGGAGACGCTGGCCAAGGTTCAAACCAGCCCGGAAACGCTACAGAGCCGTAGCAGCGCGCGTTCCGCGTGCCGAGCCCGATTGGGCGGCCTCCCCCGTCTGGACAGGCGCCGCGCCATGCAGGATCATCTCGAGGCAAGCAGGAGCGGAGGGAACGACATGGCGCTGACGGCCGAGACGGTGCTGGAGAAGATCGACCGCATCCACAAGGCGAAGCCGATCTACGGCCATCCGCTGTGGGCCGGGATGCTGGACGACAGCCACTCGCTGGAGCAGGTCCGCTATTTCTGCAAGCAGCACGGCATCCTGCCGCTCAACAACCACAACTATCACGGCCGGCTCTACGTCATCTGCCCCGACCCGGCGTGGCGCGAGGAGATCGCCGAGGTGACCTACGAGGAGGCGACCGGCAGGCTGCACGCAGACGGCGTTTCGCACCACAAGCTCTACCTCAACTACGCCGCCGCCATCGGCCTCTCCAAGGAGGAGATGTACGCCACCAAGTACTGCGCCGGGACCACCGCCTTCTTCGCCTATTTCTCCCATATCTGCGGCAAAACCTTCCTCGAGGGCGTGGCGTCGCACATGCTGGGCGGCGAGGCGCCGATCCCCGGCACCTACGGGCGCATCGCCGAGCGGCTGAAGGCGCGCTTCGGGCTCGACGAGAAGGGGGTCGCCTACTGGCGGGTGCACGACACCGCCGACGAGGAGCATTCGGGCGTCGGCAAGAAGCTCCTGGACCAGTTCGCCACCACCCAGGCGGATCTGGAGCTGGTCATCGACACGGTGCAGACGACGGTCGACGTGATGCACCTGATGTACGACGACATCTGGGCGCACATGCAGCGCATCGAATCCGCAGAAGCGGCCGAATAGGGGGGACAATGGAACGCACCCACCACAGGGGGACCTGGCAGGAGAACCGCTCGTTCTCCCCCGTCGTGACCACGCAAGGCGGGCGCATGGTCTGGGCCGCCGGTCATGGCGCGCCGGTCGATGGGAACGGCAATTCGCTCGCCGGCGATTTCGCCGCGCAGACCCGCGAGTCCTTCCGCCTGCTGGGCGAGACGCTGGCGCGCGCGGGCGCCCGGCTCGACGACATGGTGACGATGACCGTGTTCGTCGTCGATTCGCGCTACGGCACCGAATTCACCGAGATCCGAAAGGAATTCTTCACCGACGGCTACCCGGCGAGCGCGCTGATCACCTGCGCCGGCTTCGCCCAGCCCGAGATGATGGTGGAGATCCAGGGCATCGCGGTGGTGGACGATCAGGGAGACTAGACGATGGCCGCGAAAACCGCGTTCCGCGAGGAGCTGGAGGCGGCGGTGCTGGAGCGCCACTGCGCCAACCATCCGATGACCGAGAAATGGGCCAGAGGCGAGCTCGGGCGCCGCGCCTGCATGGGCTGGGCGGTCGAGCACTGGCACTGGATCTCCAACATGGTCCAGGAGGCCTCGTTCAACATCTGCGCCAAGGCGCCGCCCGACGTGGTCGAGCTCGAGCTGGAGAACTTCCACGAGGAGACCGACCCGGAGCATTCGCATCTCGACATCGTGCTGCGCTTCGCCGAGGAGAACGGCGCCGATCTCGACGCGGTCAGGGCGGGGCGGGGGCTGCCGACCACGCGGTCATGGGTCGCCTGGCTCAAATGGGCGGCGAAGGAGCAGCCCTGGCATTGCGGTGTGGCGGCGCTCCGCATCGGCACCGAGTCGCAGTCGCCGATGCTCTACTCCAAGGTGCTGCCGGCGCTCCGGGAGATCTACAAGTACCCCGAGCCCTCGATCGAGCATTTCTGGCTCCACGCCGAGGTCGACATCGAGCACGGCGACCGCGGCTTCGAGGCGCTGGAGCGCCACTGCACGACGCGCGCGATGCAGGAGGAGGCGATCCACTGGGCGCGCGAGAGCGCGGTGATGCGCTGGTTCTACTTCGACGGCATCTTCCTGCACTACGAGCACGACTACGCGCTGGCGTGAGGCCCTACAGCAGCGCCAGGCTGAGCACCGGGTAGGCGATGATCAGGATCAGCACCAGCAGCATGATGAAGGCGAAGGGAAACGCGCCGGTGAAGATGTGCGCGAGCGTGATCGACTTGTCCTGAATCGTGCTCTTGATGGTGAAGCACGAGATGCCGAGCGGCGGGGTCAAGAGGCCGATCTCGGCGCCGATCACGGTGACGATGCCGAACCAGACGATATTGCCGCCGAGCGCCTCGACCGAGGTCAGGAACAGCGGCACCACGATGAGGATGATCGAGGCGGTCTCGATGATGGTGCCCAGCAGCACCATCAGGATCACGTAGATCACCATCAGCCCGACCATGTCGAAATTCATGCTGGCCAGCCAGTCGCTGAACTGGGTCGGCAGCGCGGCGACGCCGAGCATGCGGCTGTACATCGAGGCGGCGATGATCAGGAACAGGATGGCGGCGGTGATCTGCCCGGTCTCGACGAGAACCCGCCAGAGCCCGCGCCAGGTGAGGCGCCGCTTGAGCACCCCGATGGCGAGCGCGCCGGCCGAGCCCGCCGCGCCTGCCTCCTCGGGCGAGAACCAGCCGGTATAGATCCCGCCCAGCACGAGGACGACCAGGAAGGCGACCGGCAGCAGCAGCCAGCACATCGCCAGGAGGCTCATCGTCTCGCCTTCGTCGACGACCCCGGCCAGCTCTTTCTCGGAGATGAACCTGGGAAGCACCCGGGCCATCAGGACGATGCCGAGGATGAAGGCGATCGAGAGGATCACGCCGGGGATGAAGCCGGCGATGAACATGTGCCCCACCGACACCTCGGCGACGATGGCGTAGATGATCAGCATTGAGGACGGCGGGATCAGCATGCCGAGCACCGACGAGCCCGCGACCACGCCGACCGAGAACTGCCGCGTGTAGCCGAAGCGGCGCATCTCCGGCACCGCGATGCGGGTGAACACCGAGGCCGAGGCGATCGACGAGCCGGTGATCGAGGCGAACAGCGCGTTCGCCGCCACCGTCGCCATGCCGAGCCCGCCCCGCACCCGGCGGAACATCTGGTCGGCCACCCGGTAGACGTCGGCACCCAACCCGATCTCGGCGGCGACGATCCCCATCAGGGCGAACAGCGGAATGTTGGCGAACACCGCGTGCGCGATGGTGTCGTGGGTGGCCGCGGCCAGCAGGTTGATCGCCACGTCGATCGAGTCGCGGTAGATCCACACGCCCACGAAGGAGACCAGCCCGAGCGCCACCGCGACATGGATGCCGGTATAGATCAGCACCAGGATGGCGACGACCGAGGCGATGCCGACTTCGACGCCCACCGCGTCTCAGCCCCGCGCCCGCCCGGTCATGGCGCGCCAGTGGTCGACGAGCATGATCGCGAACTGCACCATGGTGACCACCACGGCGATGACGATGATCAGCGCGACCGGCCAGACCGGGGCGGTGAACATGCCCTCGACGCCGATATAGTAGTCGTTCTCCCAGGACTCGAAGAAGAACGGCACGCTGCCCCAGATGATCAGCCCCATGAAGATTGTGCCGAGCAGAAAGGTCGCCACGGCCATGCCGTGACCCGCTCTCGGGCTGCGCCGCATCACTTGGTTGAACAGCCCGTCCGAGCGGGTCAGCACGCCCCGGCGCAGCGAATCGGCGAGCTGCATGAAGACGATGCCGATGATCGAGATCTCGATCATCTCGATGACGCCGATGATTGGCGCGTTGAAGGCCGAGCGGCTGATCGCCTCGGCGTTGATCAGCAGCATCAGCACCACGATCCAGCACGAGCCGGCGGCGTTCATGCCGCCGACCAGCGAGGAGAAGCCGCGCAACGCCGCGCCCCGGGGACGGTCCTCCCCGGCGCGCGGCGCGCTATCCGCCAAGCGCGTCTACTCCTTGTCCCAGTGCCGGATGATCGGCTGCTTGGCGGCCCGCATCTTGTCCATATAGGCCATCAGCAGCTTGGTCCCGGGAAGACCCTGCGCATCCAGCTTGCCGGCCCAGTCCTTGGCGATGTTGGGCATCGTCTTCGCCCAGTTCTCGCGCGCGGCCTGCGACATCTGGATGATCTCGCCGCCCTTGGCCTTGTAGTTGGCGTAGGCCTTGTCGGCGTCATTGACCGACTGCTGCGCGGTGTGGTCGCGGTAATCGGCGGACACCGCGTGGATCACGTCGCGCACCGCGGCGGGGAGCCGCTTGTAGGCCTTGGCGTTCATGGTCAGCGCCTTGGAGTTGGCGGTGCCGATATCGGCCTTGAGCATGAACTTCGCGCCCTCGACCAGCTTGAAGGCCACGGCGGCGTCGGTCCACAGCATCGAGCCGTCGATCGCGCCGGTCTTGAACTTGTTGTAGTAGTGGACCATCGAGCCGATCACCGGCGTCGCGCCGGTGCCTGTCAGATAGCGCATGTTGATCCCGGCGCCGGCGATCTTCAGCCCCTTGAACTGCTCCAGCTTGGTGATCCGCTTGCGGAAGAACATCTGGTAGGTGTCGATCACCGAGAAGCTCGATAGCAGCACCTGGTTGTACTTCATCCAGGCCTCTTTCATCGCCGGGAAGGTCTCGGCGAGCTCGTCGACGCTGCGCGACAGCAGCACCGGATCGGCGGTGACGAACGGCGTCACATAGGCGACCGCCTGCATCGGCACCTTGTCCTGGTGGAACACGCTGGTGACCACGCCGATATCGCCGAGCCCCTTCTGCATGCCGGTCATGACATGGCGGACCTTGACGATCTGGCCGGCGAAGGCCTTGTTCCAGTCGATCTTGTACTCGCCCGACTCGGCGAGCCGCTTGTCGACCTCGGGAATCAGGAAGCTGAGGAACGTCCTGACCTGCAGCGCGCGCGGCGGGTAGCCGTCGACCGCGGTGAGCGAGATCGTCTTCTGGGCATTGGCGGCGGGGGCCGCGAGCAGAACGGCGAGCGCCGCGCCCGCGAGCGCCGCCGTCGCGGTGGTTCCGAAACGCATGTTGTCCTCCCTGGATCGATCGGTCGAGCGGAGTGTAGCGGAGCCAAAACTGCGCGAACAGCCGAACGGCCCGTGTTCTACTCCGCCGCGGAATCGAGCACGCTCTGCGGCGTCGAGGAGACGATCTCGGCATAGGTCGGCACGAAGGCGCCCTTGTCGAGGTCCTCGATCAGGGTGACGAATTCGAGGTTCATGGCGGCGAGCTGGCGGCGGATCTTCCCGTGTACCTCGATGTCCGACCATTCGCCGATCAGGTAGAAATGGTCCGGGTCCTCGGTGTCGCGGCACAGCACCCCATCCTTCACCTGGGCCGGCGACTTGTGCATCGGGTTGTCGTCGGAATAGTCGAACGCGTCGAACTTTTGGATGAACTCGTCCCCGGTGCCCGGCTTCACCCGGAAATCGTAGACGTGGAAGTAGTTCCCCTTGGTGGCAAGCGCGACCAGCGACATGACCTTCTCCCATCCGGTTTGCTGTTGGCACGAGACTAACCCATTTCCGTGCCGCGTCGAACCGCGGGGCAACGGCCCAGCCGCTTGTTGACAGTTTCGCCGCGCCGCCCATAGGGTTTTCGCACTCCATGGCGCGAAAGGACGGCGCGGTGCTCTTGAGGAACCACTGGTATGTCGCGGCCTGGTCGGAGGATGTCGACCGGGCGCCGCTCGCCCGGGTGCTGCTCAACGACTACGTGATGCTGTTCCGCGGGCTCGACGGGGTGGCCGTCGCGCTGGAGAACCGCTGCGCCCACCGCAACCTGCCGCTGTCGGAAGGCCGGCTCGTCGGCGACGAGATCGAGTGCGGCTATCACGGGCTGGTGTTCGGCCGCGACGGCGTCTGCACCCACGTGCCGGGGCAGGACACCGTGCCCGGCTGGGCGAGGGTGAAGTCCTACCCGGTCGTCGAGCGCGACCGCTGGGTGTTCGTCTGGATGGGCGACCCGGCGGACGCCGACCCCGCCCTGGTGCCCGACTACCACGCCAAGCTCGCCGATCCCGACTGGTACGCGGTCACCGGCCAGACGCTGGTCAAGGGCGGCTACCGGCTGGTGCTCGACAATTTGCTCGATTTGTCGCACCTCACCTATGTCCATTCCTCGACCACCGGGAACCGGGCTCTGGCGGAGCAGGCGACGCTGATCGTCGAGAACGGGGACGATTTCGTCCGCGTCACCCGCTGGATGGAGGGGATTCCGCCGGCGCCGGCCTTCGTCCAGTACACCGGCGACGACGGGCCGATCGACCGCTGGCAGGTCTCGAAATACATCCCGCCGTCCTATATCGACATCTGCAACGGCTCGACCGCGGCGGGCGAGGGGCTGCCGCAGGAACAGCGCCCGTCGAGCCAGGGTCGCTGGGGCTTCGTGGTCTACCACGCGCTTACGCCCGAGACCGAGACCACCACCCACCAGTTCTACGCGGTCGCAGGCCACCGCTCGATGGTGCCGCCGCACATGGAGGCGACGTTCACCGAGCAGATGATGGGGGTGCTGGCAGAGGACCTCGCGGTCTACGAGGCGCAGCAGCGGGCGATCGAGCTCGACCCCGAGACGAAGGGCGAGGACGTGAACCCGCGCGGCACCATCCCGGCCGACGAGCCCTTGCTCGGCATGCGGCGCATGATCCGCCGGCTTTACGGCGAGGAACGGCGGGCGTGAGCGGGGGACTCCCCGACCTCGATCACGAGCATTTCCTGCGCCACGCCATCGCGGTGGCGGAAGACTCGCGCCGCGCGGGCAACCACCCCTTCGGCGCCATCCTGGTCGGGCCGGACGGCGCGGTGCTGATGGAGGCGATGAACGCCTTCGGCGTGGACGGCGACGCCACCGGCCATGCCGAGCGCACGCTGATGACCCGGGCCTCGATCGCCCACGGCGCCGATTTCCTGGCACGCTGCACCATGTATGCCAGCGCCGAGCCCTGCGCGATGTGCGCCGGCGCCGCCTACTGGGCGGGGATCGGCCGGGTGGTGCACGGGATGAGCGAGAAGGCGCTCAAGGCGCTGATCGGCCCGCACCCCGAGAACCTCACCCTCGACCTCCCCTGCCGCGACGTGTTCGCCGCCGGCCAGCGCGAGATCGAGGTGGTGGGGCCGCTGCTGGAGGCGGAATCGGCGCGGGTTCACGAGGGGTTCTGGTAGGGTCGCATCCTGTAACGAGGTATTGAACGCTTCAGAGATCGGACCTAGATTGACTGGCATGTTGAAGCGCAAGGAAACGGCGGGGCCGATGCCGGATGTGCCCGGGCGCCCCGAGGATTGGCGCGAGCAGATCAAGGCAGACCTCGCGGCCCAGCTCGAGGCCGGAGGCACGCTGTACGGCGTTCGCTCGGACGGCGCCTATATTGCGCGAACCAAGCACGGCGACCGGGTGATCCGGCCGCCTGCCGGCAAGCCCGCCTGAACCCGCCTGTCTGCGTTCCCCGCCGTGCCGACGCTCGTTGTCGTCGCCGGACCGAACGGGTGCGGGAAATCGACCCTGACGCGCACTCGGTGGTTCCACGGGGTAGAGGTGATCGATCCCGACGCGATAGCCGACGCCCCCGGCCCGGCGGGGCGCGAAGCGTTGAGGCGCCGGCGGACCGCAATCGCGGAAGGCCGGACACTCGCGGTGGAGACCACTCTCGCCGGTTCCGGCCCCCTACGTCTCATGGAGACGGCACGGGGCGCCGGATACCGGATCGTTCTGCACTATGTGTGCGTCGAATCCTCCGACCAGTCACTCGACCGCATCCGCAACCGGGTCGCGCTCGGCGGCCATGATGTTCCAGAAGCCGACGTGCGGCGGCGCTTTGTGCGATCGCTGGCGAACCTCCCCGGCGCGATTGCGCGTGCCGACGATGTCTTGCTCTACGACAACACCGACCCCGACCTGCCCCACCGCGAGGTCGCCATACTCACGGCCGATACATGGTGGACCGCCGACGTGCTGCCGGATTGGGCGGCTGCGGCACTCGCGGCCGTACCGCCGCCGCGCGGGTGATCCGGCCTCGCCGGTTCCCTACAAACGGAAAACGGATTGAAAGGAAAGCGAATGAACCTGCTCGAGGGGCATCGCGCCGCGGTCACCGGCGGCGCCTCGGGGATCGGCCGCGCCATCGCGCTGGGCTACGCGGATCAGGGCGCCGAGGTGGTCGTGCTCGACATCGACGGCGCGGCGGCGGAGGAAGTGCGGGACGAGATCGCCGGAGCGGGGCACGCCGCCCATGCGATGACGCTCGACGTGCGCGACCGCGCGGCTTGCGTGGTGGCCGCCGCCGACATCGCCGGCTCAATCGGCGAGATCTCGATCCTGGTCAACAACGCCGGCATCAACCGGCGCAACCCGGTCACCGGCGATGCCGGCACGGTGGCGGGCGACTGGGACGACATCATGCGGGTCAACCTCGACGGCGTGTTCAACGTCACCCGCGCTTTCCTCGGCCAGCTCCGCGCCAATCGCGGGCGGGTGGTCAATATCGGCTCGATCCAGTCCTTCCTGCATGTCAGGACGCCCAACAGCATCGCCTACACCGCCTCCAAGCACGGCGTGCTCGGCTTCACCCGCGCGCTCGCCGCCGAGCTCGGCAGAGACGGGGTGCGGGTCAACGCGATCGGCCCCGGGCTGATCGAGACCCCGCTGAACGCCGCCGCCCGGGCGCGCAACCCCGGGCTGGTGCAGCTCTTCCTCGACCACACCCCGCTCGGGCGCACCGGCAAGCCCGAGGACATCGTGGGCCCCGCGATCTTCCTCGCCTCCGACCTCGCCGGCTACGTCACCGGCGGAATCGTCATGGCGGACGGGGGGTACCGGGCGATCTAGCGGAGCCGCCCCTCACCGGGTGCGGCGGTTGATCGCGTACTCGCCTTCGCCGCGCCGAAAGGGCTGGATCAGCATGTTGTGCAGATGCAGCTCGGCGCCGTCGCGGAAGGCGTCGAGGCCGATGGTCATGTTCTCGTGCCCGAGGCCGGGCTGCGCCCGGTAGGTGCCGAACAGGCGGTCCCACCAGGGCAGGTTGAAGCCGAAATTGCTGTTGGTCTCGGCCGGGATGTCGGAGTGGTGCACGCGGTGCATGTCGGGCGTGACGATCGCCCAGCGCAGCACCCGGTCGAGCCCCGGCGGCAGGCGCAGATTGCCGTGGTTGAACATCGAGGTACCGTTCAGCAGCACCTCGAAGACCAGGACCGCCACGGCCGGCGGGCCGAGCACCGCGACGGCGGCGAGCTTCAGGAGGACCGACAGGAAGATCTCGATGGGGTGGAACCGGGATCCGGTGGTCACGTCGAAGTCGAGGTCGGCGTGGTGCATGCGATGCAGCCGCCAAAGCGCCGGCACGGCGTGGAACATGACGTGCTGCAGGTAGATGACCAGATCGAGGACCAGGACCGCGATCACGATGTCGAGCCAGAGCGGCAGCCCGACCAGGTTGAGGACGCCCCAGCCGCGCTCCGCGGCGATCGCGGCCAGCGCGACCGGGAAGAGCGGAAAGATCAGCCGCACCGCCACGGTGTTGAAGATCACGATCCCGATATTGGCGTACCAGCGCAGCCAGCGCGGCTGGGAGAGCGCCCGGCGCGGCGCCGCCAGCTCCCACAGCGCGACCGCGGCGAAGATGCCGAGGAAGCAGCCGACCCTGATCGCCGGTTCGTTTGCGCTGATGAACTCCGGCATGTCTCGATCCGGGGGGACTCCGTGACGCTCCGATGCTAGCACGGGAACCGCACGGCCGTCGCCGACGAGCTTGCCCACCGAGTCCCCGGGTGTCAGGCTGGACGGCAGACGAAAGCCGGAACCTTGGGGAGATGGCGCCATGCGACTGGGCAAGCCGCCGTTCCGCGCCGACCACATCGGCAGCCTGCTGCGCCCGATGGAGCTGCAGCGCGCGCTGGAGGCCCACGAGCGCGGCGAGATGGGCGACGAAGCGCGGCGCGAGATCGAGGATCGCTGCATCCGCGACGTGGTCGCGCTGCAGGAAGAGACCGGCATCCCGACCGTGACCGACGGCGAGTTCCGCCGCTACGAGTTCCACACCCCGATCCTGACCCGCATCCAGGGCGTGGAGCTGACCGGAAGGGTCGAGTTCCACTTCCACTACGAGGACGAGGACATCGAATACGCCCCGCCGGTGCTCGAGGTGACCGGCCGGCTCGGGCATCCGCCGGGCGGGCTCGTGGTGGAGGACTACCGGTTCACCAGCGCGCTCACCGACCGCACGGTCAAGATGTGCATCCCCTCGCCCACCTACATGTATGCCCGCGGCGGTTGGGCCGGGATCAACAAGGCGCTGTATCCCGACAAGGACGCGCTTATCGCCGGGCTCGCCAAGGTCTACGACGCCGAGCTCCATGCGCTGTGGCGGGCGGGCTGCGACTTCGTGCAGATCGACGACACCAACTTCGCGCATATGTGCGACCCCAAGTTCCACGACCGCTACCGGCGCATCGGCGAGGATCCGGACGCGCTGCCGAGCTTCTATGCGAAGATCATCAACGCCTGCATCCGCAACCGGCCCGCCGGGCAGCGCGTCGGGCTGCACATGTGCCGCGGCAACGTGCGCGGCGCCTGGGTGGCGGAGGGCGGCTACGAGCCGGTCGCCGAGGCCTTGCTGAACGAGCTCGAAGTCGACGCCCTGTTCATGGAGTACGACGAGCCCAGGGCCGGCGACTTCACCCCGCTGCGCCACCTCGAACGGGACGACAAGCTGGTGGTGCTCGGGCTGATCACCACCAAGAAGGCGGCGCTCGAGCCCAAGGACGCGCTGAAGCGCCGGATCGACGAGGCCGCCCGCTACGTGCCCATGGAGCAGCTGGCGCTCAGCCCGCAATGCGGCTTCGCCAGCATCTACCAAGGCAACCCGATCGCCGAGGCCGACGAGATGGCGAAGCTCCGCCTCGTCGTCGACGTGGCCGGGGAGGTGTGGGGCGAGGATTAGGCGATCCTGGCGTAGCCCGCGTCCTCGGCGGCGCGCTGGCGCTCGATCAGCGTGTCGAACACCTCGCCCGACACCGGCTCGAAGCGGCTGAGCAGCAGCGCCTCGCGCGTCGCCGCCATCTCGGGCGCCGCGCCGAAGGCGAGCAGCGCATCGACCAGCCTCTGCCGGTCCGCGTCGTCGTCGGCGAGCGAGGTCACCATGGGCGGGATCGGCGCCGCCTCGGTGGTGGCGACCACGCGCACGCGGCCCGCCGAGTCCGGGTCATGGTGGCGCAACAGATCGAGCGCGAAGCCGTCGACCGCGGCGATTTCCGCCTCGCCCGCGGCGAGCGCGCTGAGCACCGCGCCCTGGCGCATATAGGGCCCGACCACCTCGCCGAAGAGCGACGGCCGGTCGGCCGTCCGGAATGGCAGCAGATGGTAGCGCGCCGCGTTGTAGCCCGATTGCGAGTGCTCGGTGGAGTAGGCGAAGCGGTGGCCGAACGTGTCTTCCAGGGTCTCGAACGGGCTGTCGGCGGGCACCACGAAGTCGCTGACATAGACCGCCCGGTCGCCGTAGCGCGGCGGTGCCGGCACCGGGGCGGCGAGCAGGCGCGGCGGCTCCGCGGCCAGCGCCCACGGGTAGCCGCACATCGCGACGCAGCCCATGTCGCCGCGCGCCCAGAGCTCGTCGAGCCCCATAGGCACGTCGCGCGGGATGATTTCGTAGGCGACGCCGGCGGTCTCGCTCACCCAGCGCAGCAACGCGCCCCAGGCGGTTCCGAGGCCGGGCGACCATTCGTAGAGCCGGGCCGAGCCGATCAACCCATCCATCGCGACACCTCCCCGCTTGAGGGCGCCGTCTTGCGCACGTTTTTCGGGCGCCGCTAAACTGATTCAGATTACCGCAAATCGGCGGGGTGGACATCATGCAGCCTGACGCCTACGGGCTTTCGCTCGCGACCGACTCGCGGGATGCCGCGGAGACCTTCGACCGGGGTGTGACCGGCCTGTTGTCCTGGGACGCCCGGTCGGTGGACTTCTTCCGCGGCTCGGCTGCGGCGGATGCCGGTCTCGCCGCCGCCCATGCCGGTCTCGCGGTGGCGCATTTCGTCGAGGAGGAGTTTGCCGAGGCGCGGGCCGCGATGGCGGCGGCGCGCGCGGTGGCCGAGGGGGGCTCCGAGCGCGAGCAGAGCCTGGTGGCCGCGCTCGACCACTACGTGAACTTGCGCCCGCGCGACGCCGAGGCGGCGATGCGCGCCCATCTCCGCGCCTGGCCGACCGACCTGACGATCGCCCAGCGGCTCTATCTGATGTGGTTCTTCCAGGGACGCTTCGCCGACATGCGCGAGCTGTCGGAGACGTTGCTCGAAGCGCTGCCCGACGATCCCTTCGTGCACGGCTTCCTCGCCTTCGTCCTCGAGGAGCAGGGCGAGGGCGAAGAGGCGGTGCGCTGGGCCGAGCGCTGCATCGCGCAGAACCCGGAGGACACCTGGGGCGTGCACGCGCTGACCCATGCGCTCTACGACCTCGAGGCCTATGACGAGGCGCTGGAGCGGGTGCCGCCGGCGCTCGATGCCTGCGTCCACATGAACTACTACCGCAACCACATGCTGTGGCACCTGGTGCTGTTCCGCATCGCGGTCGGCGGCTACGAGCAGGCCTCCGAGATGTGCCACGACTGGTTCGAGGCCGAGCCGTCGGCGCGCGGGCTCGACCTGCGCAACACGGTCTCCACGCTGTGGCGCTTCGAGCTTTTCGGCATGGAGCCCGGCGAGCGCTGGCAACCCTTCGTCGACATCCTGAAGGACCAGCTCGACCGGCCCGAGGACTCGCCCTTCCACCACGCCCATGTCGGCATGGCGCTTGCCGGGGGGCGCGACTGGGACGCGGCAGAGGCGCATCTCGACATCCTGCGCGCGCGCGCACGCGCCTCCGGCAACGACATCTGGGAGCGGGTGGTGATCCCCCTTAACGAGGCGCAGCACGCCTTCGTCCGCGGCGAGTGGGACCGGGCGGTCGCGAAGACCGAGCCGATCTGGGACGAGATCGTCCGGCTCGGCGGCAGCAAG
>JAPPGP010000249.1 GCA_028821395.1 Defluviicoccus sp. | reverse complement strand
CTCCCTGCCGTCAATCCAATCAACAACATCAAGGTCATAAAGTGAACAGTATTGGTCTTAGCCCCGATCAGGCGGCCGCGTACTCCTCGAAAGTCTCGAAGGGGCGGCTGCCCTCGGTGGTCGTGCGGCGCAGCAGTCGGCGCTCGTTCTCCGGGAAGTCGGTGCGCGCGTGGGTCACGCAGCGATTGTCCCACATCACCAGGTCGCCCACCCGCCAGACATGCTCGTAGACGATCGCCGGGTCCTCGCTCGCCGCCAGAAGCTCGTCGATCAGCGCGTCGCTCTCGGCCTCTTCCATGCCGTCGATGCGCGCCGTCATCAGCCGGTTGACGTAGAGCGCCTTGCGCCCGGTCTCGGAATGGGAGATGGCGACCGGGTGGGAGAAGTGGCGCACGTCCGACATGTCGTCGCGTACCCTCGGCCGGTCGGTGCGGTAGTACTCGTGCATCTGGAGCGCGGTGCGCCCGCTTATGCGCTCCCTGGTCGCCTCGGGCAGGCGGCGGTAGGCGGCGTACATGTTGGCGAACAGCGTGTTGCCGCCGCGGGACGGGATCTCGATGGCGTAGAGCATCGTCGCCTGGTGCGGGTTCTCGTCGTAGCACATGTCGGAGTGGAACCACATCTCGCCGTCATGGGCGAGGCCGAGCGGCTTGCCGTCGCGGCGAATGTTGGAGACCATCATGATGCCGGGCTCCAGGGGCTCGCCGTCGAGCCCGCGCTGCGGCCGGGGCGAGAACACGCCGCCGGGCTGGCCGAACAGCCGGGTGAAGGCGAGCTGGCGATGCTGGTCGACGTCCTGGCCGCGGAACACCAGCACCTGGTAGTCGAGCCAGGCGCGGCGCAAGAGCGCCGCCACGTCGCCGTCGACCGGCCCGCCGAGATCGACGCCCGTGACCTCGGCCCCGAGCGCGTCGGAAACCGGCAGGATCTCGATGCTCATCGGCTGCATCCCCGGCGGACTACCACGCGCCGGGGATTATGGCGAGGCCGCGATTCGGGCGCAATCGCGCCGCGCTTGGGTGTTGACGAAACCGGGCCGCATGGCCAGCATGGCGGCGAAAAAGCAGAGATATTCTAGGGAGTCTCGCGCCGCGGGGCGGCGATCGGTTGCCGACCTGTCCCGCACGGCCCAGGAAGGGAGAACCGGAATGAAACCACACAGGGTGCTGATCGCCCTCGCGACGGCGTCGGCGACGCTGGCGGCGGCGATGTCGACGGCCTCGGCAAAGGACGAGCTCGGCGCGGTGACCGCGCTGCAGCGCAGCAACACCATCGCGAAAGCCTTCATCGAGACCTATCTGAACGCCAGCAACGCGGCCAACGGCCCGGTGAAGATCAAGTATATCGGCGGCCAGGAAGTGGTGCCGCCGCGCAAGGCCGCCAACGCGCTCAAGCGCGGCCAGTTCGACATGCTGAGCTGCCCGACGGCGTACTACATCGGCACCGTCCCCGAGGGCTATGCGCTGCTTGCCGGCAACCAGGGGCCGCGCGCGCTGCGCGAGAACGGCGCCTGGGAGATCCTCGAGGAGGTCTACATGAAGAAGGCCGGCGCGCATCTGCTGGCCTGGGGCGAGAGCATGACCTCCTACAACACCTATCTAATGGTCATGCCCAAGTTCCGCGCCGATGGCGTGCCCGACCTGACGGGGCTGAAGATGCGCGCGACCGGCACCTACCGGCCGCTGTTCCGCGCGCTCGGCGCGTCCACGATCAACATCAAGTCGTCGGAAATCTTCACCGCGCTGCAGCGCGGCACGGTCGTCGGCTTCGGCTGGCCGGACGTGGCCGTGGTGGCGCTCGGGCTGCACAAGATCGTCAAGTACCGGATCACGCCCAACTACTACCAGACCAACCAGGTGCTGACGGTCAACCCGAAGGTCTGGGACTCGCTCACCAAGGAGCAGAAGGCGTTCCTGGAGAAGCAGGCGCTGACCTACGAGACCGAGTCGGTCAAGTGGCTGGAGGCCCGCCGCGCGGCGGAAGAGAAGGAGATGCTGGCCGCCGGGGTCAAGGACATCGCCCTCCAGGGCGACGCGGCGGCGAACTATCTCGACATCGCACACCAGGAGATCTGGACGCAGCTCAAGGAGCGGTCCGAGTACCACGACAAGCTCAAGCCGCTGATGTACGTCCCCGGCAAGCCCAACCGCCAGGTGGATATCGGGCGCGCTCTCCGCAAATAGGCGGTTGCCGGCACGCCGCCTCCCCGGTTCTCGGGGATGGCGTGGCGGGGAGAGCCGTCGCAATCGGGCTGCAACCCGTCATTGCGTCGGCCGCCCATTGTCGGTATCGACTGCGCGGGGCGTTGACGCGGCCCGCCGCGCCTGCGCGCGAATGATGAACCAAGACTGGGAATGAGGAACATGAAGACAGGATTCGCACTCACCGCACTCGCCGCGGCCACCGCCGTGGCAGCGGGCGCCGGGACGGCGGCGGCGATGACCGACAAGCTCAACGCGGTCACCTCGCTCGACCAGAACAACGCCCTGGTGCGGAGCTTCAAGGCCAACTATCTCAACCCGCTCAACGAGAAGCTCAAGGGCAAGGTCGAGATCAAGTATCTCGGGGGTCAGGAGATCGTGCCGCCGCGCAAGGCCGTGACCGCGCTGAGGCGGGGCCAGTTCAACGTGCTGCACAGCCCGACCGCCTACTATATCGGCACCGTGCCCGAGGGCTACGCGATCCTCGCCGCCAACCAGGGCCCCAAGGCGCTGCGCGCCAACGGGGCGTGGGAGATCCTCCAGGAGATCTATCTCAAGAAGGCCGGGGCGCATCTGCTGGCCTGGGGCGAGAACATGACCTCCTACAACACCTATCTGATGAAGCAGCCCAAGTTCGACGAGCACGGCGTGCCCGACCTGACCGGCTTGAAGATGCGTGCCACCGGCACCTACCGCCCGTTGTTCCGGGCGCTCGGCGCGACCACCATCAACATCAAGTCGTCCGAGGTGTTCACCGCCCTTCAGCGCGGGACGGTCGACGGCTTCGGCTTCACCGACATCTCGATCGTGCCGCTCGGCGTGCACAAGGTGATCAAGTACCGGATCCAGCCGAACTACTACCAGACCAACACCGTGGTGACCGTCCACGCCGATACCTGGAACAAGCTGGCGCGCGAGAAGCAGGACGCGATGACCGGTCTCGCCAAGGAATACGAGACCACGTCGGTGCACTGGATCGAGAAAGAGCGCAAGGCCGAGGACAAGCAGGTCATGGCGGCCGGCGTCAAGGACATCGTGCTCAAGGGCGATGCCGCGGCGCGCTATCTCGACATCGCGCATCGGGAGATCTGGAAGCAGCTCAAGGAGCGGTCGGAGTACCACGACAAGCTGCTGCCGCTGATGTACATCCCGGGCAAGCCCAACCGCCAGGCCGATCTCGGCCGCGCGCTCAGGCAATAGCGGGGTCCGGGCGGCGGGGACGGGAGCGGCCGTGTCGCTCGAGACGTTCGACCGGGGGCTCGGGCGGGTCGTCGGCGCGCTGGTGTGGATCGCCTGCGCGCTGATCCCGTGCATCTTCACGATGATCGTGATCGACGTGTCGATCAGGACCATCGGGTTTACCCCGCCGCTCTTCACCTCCTCGGTGGTGGAGTACGCGCTGCTCTACGTGGCGATGTGCTCCGCCCCGTGGCTGGTGCGCGAGAAGGGGCATGTGGCGATCGAGGCGCTGGTCACCTTCCTGCCGCCGGCGGTTCGCGAGCCCCTGGCCAAGGCGGTGTATCTCGCCTGCGCCGTGCTCGGGTTCTATTTCGCCTATCTATCCGTCGAGCTCTTCATCGAGGCCATCCAGACCGGAAATCTCGACGTGCGCGGCATCGACATGCCGTACTGGCTCCAGTTCCTGCCGATGCCCTTCGGCTACGGGCTGGTGGGGCTAGAATTCCTGATGTATCTCGCCGGGCTGCGGCACTACTACACATACGATCTCGGCGAGGTGAAGGACAGCGTCTGAGCCATGGAATGGTACGAGGCAGGGGCGATTCTTCTCGGCTGCGTCGTCGCGGGCATGGCGCTCGGCTTCCCGGTCGCCTTCACCTTCCTGATCGCCAACGTGCTCGGCATGTTCGTCTTCGCCAATGGCTGGTCGAACCTGATCCAGATCGCCGACAACGCGCCGCAACTGATCACCACCTTCACGCTCTCGCCCATCCCGATGTTCATCCTGATGGGCGCGCTGTTCTTCCATACCGGGCTGGCGATCCGGGTGTTCGACGCGCTCGACAAGCTGCTCGGGCGGATTCCGGGCCGGCTCTGCTTCCTGACGGTGATCGGCGGCTCGCTGTTCTCGACGCTGACCGGCTCGACCATGGCCAATACCGCCATGCTGGGCTCGCTGCTGGTCCCCGAGATGACCAGGCGCGGCTACAACAAGCGCATGTCGATGGGGCCGATTCTCGGCACCGGCGGGCTCGCGATGATCATCCCGCCATCCTCGCTCGGCGTGCTGCTCGCCTCGATCGCCGGCGTCGACGTGGGCGCGCTGCTGATCGCGGGCCTGCTGCCGGGGTTCCTGCTCGCCGTGCTCTACGCGGCGATGATCCTCTTGCAGCTCAGGATCAACCCCGACGCCGCGCCGAGCTACGATATCGAGCCCACCACCTGGAAGGAGAAGCTCTACCAGGTCGTGGTCAACATCCTGCCGATGGGGCTGGTCGTCTTCATGGTGATCGGCTTTATCGTGCTCGGCTGGGCGACCCCGTCCGAATCGGCATCGTTCGGGGTGGTCGGCGTGTGCATCCTCGCCATCGCCTTCCGCGCGTTCACCTGGCAGGCGTTCAAGACCTCGCTGGTCGGCGCCATCCGGGTGGTGGGCATGGTCTTCTTCATCCTGATGAACTCGACCGTGTTCAGCCAGCTCTTGTCGATGTCGGGCGCCGGGCGCGGGCTCACCGAATGGGCCACCGGGTTCGAGGTGGCGCCGCTGGTGATTCTCTCGGCGATGTTCCTGGTCCTGATCCTGCTCGGCATGTTCATGGACCAGGTGTCGATGATGCTGATCACGGTGCCGATCTTCTACCCGATCGCCCAGACGCTGGGCTACGATCTGATCTGGTTCTCGCTGATCGTGCTGATGTCGCTGGAGATGAGCGCCACCACCCCGCCCTTCGGGCTGCTGCTCTACATCATGATGGGCATGGTGCGCGGGACCACGCTGTTCGAGGTCGCGTCCTATGCGATTCCCTTCCTGTTCTGCGACCTCATCCTGATCATCATCCTGATCATCGCACCCGGCATCGCGCTCTACCTGCCGAGCCTGATGTGAGATCGACCTCCGGGGGCGGCGTGCGCCCGGATTCAGGAGAGGAGAGACCGTGGACCCACGCGAGCGCATCGACTACAGCGCCATCGTCGACCGTGAGGAGCTGAAGCTGCCGGACGGCGCGCGGATCGTCGTCTGGCCGGTCTTCAACATCGAGAACTGGGACACCGCCAAGCCGATGCCGCGCGCGGTGCTGACGCCGCCCGGCGAGACCCTGTTCGTGCCCGACATCCCCAACTGGAGCTGGCAGGAGTACGGCATGCGGGTCGGGTTCTGGCGCGTCAAGGCGGCCTTCGACCGGCTCGGCATCAAGCCCACCTTCTCGCTCAACGCCTCGGTCTGCGACGTCTATCCGAGGGTGGCGCAGGCCGCGCTCGAAGCGGGCTGGGAGTTCCTGCCGCACACCTATCACCAGGGGCCGATGCACCTGCTGGAGGACGAGCGCCGCACCATCGAGGAGACCGTCGAGCGGATCGGCGCGTTCACCGGAACCCGGCCGCGCGGCTGGATCGGCCCCGGCCTCACCCAGACCTACGAGACCTCCGACTTGCTGAAGGAGGCGGGGCTCGACTATGTCGCCGACTTCGTCTGGGACGACGAGCCGACCCTGGTCCGCACCCGCGCAGGCGACCTGGTCAACGTGCCCTACTCGGTCGAGCTCAACGACATCGCGATGATGATCCTGCAGCACCACGAGAGCGCCGAGCTCTACCGCCGCACCATGGACCAGTTCGACCGGCTCTACGAGGAGAGCGCCGAGCGCGCCAAGTTCATGGGCTTCGGCATCCACCCCTATATCAGCGGCGTGCCGCACCGCATCAAGCACCTCGAAGCCATGCTGGCGCAGATGGCGGCGCGGCCCGGCGTGGTGTTCTGGTCGGGCGCCGAGATCGCCGACTGGTACAGATCGACGCTAGGCTAGGCCGAGCAGCCGCCTGGCGTTGCCCGACAGGATCTTCGCGCGCGCGTCCTCGTCGATGCCGCCGTGGCCGGTCACCACCTCGACCGGGCGCTGGTAGCCCATGTCGAAGCAGTAGTCGCTGCCCAGCATCACCCGGTCCGACCCGACCAGGTCGATGAGATAGGCGAGCGCCTTCTCCGAATGGCTGACCGTGTCGTAGTGGAAGCGCCTGATGTATTCCATCGGCCCCGTGTCGCGATGCGCCATCTCCGGGCGCACCTCGTGGCCGTGCTGCAGGCGGCCGACGACATAGGGGAACACGCCGCCGGCATGCGGCAGACAGATTTCGAGATCGGGGAAGCGATCGAGCGTGCCGGAGAAGATCAGATGTGCCGCCGCGATCCCCGATTCGATCGGGTTGCCCAAAAGGTTGGTGAGGTAGTAGCGCGCCAGCCTGTGCGGGTCGACGACATGCACCGGGTGCAGGAAGAGCGGCAGGCCGAGCCCGTCGATCGCCTCGAAGACCGGCAGATATTCCTCGTCGCCGAGCTCCGCCGCGCGCACCCGGGTCATCGAATACACCCCCCGGATGCCGGGGAGCGCCGCGGCGCGCTCCAGCTCCTTCACCGCGAGCGCCGGCTCGTGCCAGGGCAGCGCCGCCAGCCCGAACAGGCGGTCGGGATACGTCTCGTGCGCCGCCGCGCAGCCGTCGTTGAACGCCGCCGCGAGGGCGACCGAATCCTCGCCGTCGGCGAAATCGACCATCGGGCCGGTCAGCGAGAGCGCATGGATCTCGACCCCGATCTCGTCCATCTCGGCGACGCGCAGATCGACATCGGTGAACTTCTGCGGCAGCGGCCCCATCGAGATCGGCCCGCCGGTGACGGTGAACCCCTGCGCATCGGCCTCGAACGCGCCGCCATAGCGATAGCCGTCGCGCGCAAGCGTCCGCAGATATTCCGGCGGGTAGAAATGGGCGTGGATGTCGATCGGCGAATGGCTGTGCAACGCGGGCGCTCCTTCTTCCGGGTCGGTCTTCGGGCCGGCGGCACCATAGACAGGTTTCCCGGCCGGGTCGAAACCGGGCGTCCGTAGGTGTCGTCGGGGGCGTAGCGCGCGCAGGCAAAGCGGCGCGAGGAGCGCGAGGAGCTGGACGGCGAGCGCAGCCATCAGGCCGAGGGTCCAGAGCACAAGGTCGGAGAAGCGGATCAGCGCCCGCGCCGCCCGGGCCAGGCCGAGCACCTCGACGGCCTTCCGGGTCGAGCCCCCCGCGATCCGCGCGACGCGGGCGAGCGTGGCGGCATCCCCCGCGGTCTCGACGTGGCGCAGCAGGGCGACGGTCTCGGACGGGCCGGCATGCGCCGCCACGGTGCCCAGATCGTCGGCGATGCGGCCGAGCCTTCGGAAACGGCGCGCGTCGGTCACCTCGTCCAGCCTGCCGGTCGCGACGAAGGCACCGACCCGCCGCCACCGGAACGGCGCGTCCGCCACCTCCGCCACGGCGCGCGCGACCCCCTTGCCCAGCGCCCCCATCCCGCGCGCCACCCGGATGATCGTGGCACCGGCCTTGACGGTCAGGCTGCTGCCTCCGGTGAGCGGGACGATCGCGGTGGCGCCGATGCCGACGGCGGCGAGCGCCACGTCGAGCCGGTCGACCGGACGGCCGGCGAGGGCGTCGTCGCCCGCCTCCACGAGCGCCCTCGCGTCGCCGATCACCGTCATCTCGACCGGCAGGTTGCAGGCGAGCAGCATCTCCGGCGTGCGGCAATCCGCGGCATCGGCCGCGCAGGCGGCACAGCGCTCGGCCCGGGCGAGCAAGCCGGTTTCCCGCTCGACGAATTGCCTGGCCTCGGCCAGCCGCTCCTCCGGCACCGGAACCCGGCGTTCTTCGGCCAGCTCGAGTAGCAGCCCGGTCCTGTCCAGATCCTGTTCGCCGACCGCCGCGTCGAGCTCGGCGGCGAGCCATTCCGGCGTCAGCCGTTCGCCAAGCGCCCGGTCGAGGGCGAGCCGGGCATCGGCCGCCGTCCGCTCCACGAAGGGCTCCGCGAAGGGGTGCTGCGCGAGCAACGCGAGGTTCGCGACCGAAGTCAGCGCGGTGCCCAGCTTGAGCGCCCACCACAACAGAACCCGCAACTTCACCGCCGCACTCCGGCAACACCGGCAGGAGACTACCCCATATTCCGGGAAGCCGTCCCATGTCGTCCTTGACCGCGCGGGGGATGCGGCGAAGACTGCGGCAATTCCGCCCGAGGAGGCCCGACATGGCGACCGCGAAGGAACAGGCCGGCAGCAGCCGCCAGCATGAGTTGAAGCTGATCATCAACGAGCTCGAGGCGCTCAACGAGGAGGTCCGTGCGAACGACATCTGGATCCGCACGCGCTGGAACCTGCCCAACCAGACGGCCTGGCATCTCGGCTCGGCGGACCAGCCGTCCCCCTCGGCGCACAGCCTGACGGTGGAGTACCCCTCGCCGAGGCCGCATGTCTGGCGATGGGGCGACATCGAGCCCTATCTGCTCAAGCTCGCCGAGCTCTGCCCGCTGGAGTTGACCGAGCGGCAGTCGGTGCTGCTGACCAACCCGGCCTTCGGGCTGACCGGGGTCAAGGTGACCAACACCATGCGCATCGCGATCTCGATCTACAAGCGGGGCGACGACGCCGAATCGCATCTCCACACGCCGAACGCCAGCCGGACGATCATCTCCGACAGCGGCGGCTACACCATCGTCGAGGGCGAGAAGATGCTGCCCAAACGGGGCGACCTCGTCTTCACCCCCAACGGCACCTGGCACGAGCACGGCAACGACGACGACAGCCCGGTGATCTGGGCGGACACGCTGGACTGGCCACTGATCGACTTCCTCGGCTGCGCCTGGGCGCGCAGCGACACCGAGAACGCGGTGCCCCACGGCGACCCGGTGGAAGACTTCTCGAAACGGTTCTACGGCCGCGGCGGCATCCGCCCCCTCTTCGCGCCGCATCACCGCGGCAGCGGCCAGGGCAACTCCCCGATGTTCCTCTATTCCGGGGTCGACATCCGCGGGGCGCTCGACGACCTCGCGCGCTACGACGGCGACCCGCATGAGGGCATCGCGGTCGAGCTGGTCAACCCGGAGAACGGCGCGCCGGTGTTCACCACCATCTCCTACCGCGCGCAGCTGCTGCGCCCGGGCGAGGCGACTCGGCCGTTCCGCCATACCGCGTCGACGATCTACTGGGTCGCCGACGGCGCGGGCACGACCGAGGTCGACGGCGAGGAGATGAGCTGGGCGCGCAACGACTTCTTCGTCGTGCCCAACCACCGCTGGCGGCGCTTCGTCAACACCGGCACGGAGAACGCGATCCTTTACAGCTACACCGACCAGCCGCTGATCGCCAAGCTCGGCCACTACCGGGCGCAGGGGAGGAGCAAGGACGGCGCCGTGGTGGAGCTGGCGTAGCGCGCTCCGGGTCGAGTCGCCGCCGGCGTCGCCCCGATACGCGCCCTCAGCCGGATCGCCGTGCGTGCGGAGGCCGCATGGATGGCCGGATCAAGTCCGGCCACGACGTGGTAGGAAGGGCGCCGACACCCCCTCTCGTCATGCCCGGACTCGATCCGGGCATCCATGGGCGGTGCATGGAGAACCGGGTGCGGCCCGCGTCGAAGGCTAAACCGAACGGCAGTGCAACAAATCCGGGCGTGGCGGCTTGGGGGAACCGGCGGCTTCAGCTCACGCCGGTGAGTCGGCGAGTTCGAGGCGGCGCTCCATGCGCTCGATGCGTTCGCTCACGTGATCGAGCCGCTGGTGAACGACCGCAACGTCGCTCTGAAGGTTGACGATGTGGCGCTCGATCGACGATACGCGCTGGCGGAGATCGCCAAGCTCGGTACGGAACTCCCGCCGCAGGTCGCCGATCTCGCCGCGGATCGCCCGCAGCTGATCGAGCACCAGGTTTTCGACGTCCGCGTTCATCCGGTCAGGGTAGCCGCGATCCGCGCGGGCACCAAGCGGTCATTGGGTGCCCCTCACCCCTCGTCGGCGACGGTGTTGCGGAGCGCGCCGATGCCGGACACTTCGACCTCGACCACGTCGCCGGGCTTGAGCCATCTCGGCGGGTCGAAGCGGGCGCCGGCGCCGGTGGGCGTGCCGGTGGAGATCACGTCGCCCGGCTTGAGCGCGGCCCAGGTCGAGACGTAGCTCACCAGATAGGCGAAATCGAAGATCAGGTTGGCGGTGGTGTCGTCCTGCCGGATCTCGCCGTTGACCCGCCCGGTCACCCGCAAATCGCCATAGCCGCCGGGAAACTCGTCGGCGGTCACCAGCCACGGGCCGACCGACCCGCAGCGGTCGAAATTCTTGCCCTGGGTGACGTTGAACTTGCCGTGCCGCATCCAGTCGCGGATGCAGCCCTCGTTGAGGCAGGTGAGCCCGGCGATGTGAGCGAGCGCGCGCTCGCGCGGGATGCGCCGCCCGCCCTCGCCGATGACGACGGCGATCTCGGCCTCGTAGTCGAGCTGCTCGGACTCGGGCGGGCGGAGGATCGGCTGTCCGTGACCGACCAGCGTGTCGGGCACGCGCAGGAACACGCTGGGAAAGGGCGGCAGCGACGAATCGTCGTATTCCTCGTTGCGGTGGGCGTAGTTGATGCCGATGCAGACCGTCTTCTCCGGCCACGGGACCGGGCGCCGGAAGGCGATCTCGTCGAGGCGGAAATCGGCCGCGGCCCCCTTCGCCGCCGCCTCCGCCCGGCGCCGCCCGTCGCCGCTCAGCAGCTCGACCAGACCCGACGCTTCGGGCAGGCGCGGGCCGAGATCGACCACGCCCTCGCCGTCGACGATGCCGAAGGACTCGCGCCCCGCGGCCGCAAAGCTCACCAGCCTCACCTGCCCCTCCTGTCAGATTGCCATCAGATCGCGCCAGCCCTGCCAGAACCCGCGCACCGAGACCTCGGTGGCACGCGAGCCGGGGCTGGGCGCCACGTCGCGCCCGCCCATCTCGACGATCGACGCCTTGTCGGGATCGCGCCTGGTGCCCTGCTGGACCCAGCTTCCGACGATCCCGTCCTCCATCGAGATCAGCCCGGCCGGGCCGATCAGGTTGCTCTGGTGGATGCGCGCGGCGCGCCCGGCCTCGCTGTCGGAAGCGCAGCCGAGAATGCGCCAGGAAAGCTCGCAGGAATCCGGCCCCTTGGGCAAGCAGACCCTCAGCGCGATCGAGTTCAGCGTCTGTTGCAGGACGAAGTTGGGGAAGACGCTCTGGATCGCCAGCGTGGTGCCGCATTCGTATTCGGGCCAGCCGCGCACCACGCGGGGATCGGCGATGTCATAGTCGTCGTCCGCGGCGCGCAGCTTTTCGGGGTCGTATTCGGGTTCCTCGCGGTCGCTGGCGGCGATCGAGTAGCTGATATGGTGCCAGCCGCGCTCCGACAGCCGGATGCCGCCCTCCATCGACAGCCGGTTGATCCGGGTCGCGGTGAAGAACAGATGGAGCAGGCTCGCGTGGTAGGAGTCGCGAACGTTCTCCATATACAGCTTCCAGTTGTTGGCCATCGACTGCGTGTAGGTGGCGAGGATCACCATGTCGCGGCCCAGCACGCGGTCGATATTGGCGCGCATCTCGCGGCCGAGCCAGCCCTCGAGCGGCGGCGTGTCCGCCGACAGGGTGACGAAGACCAGCCCGCGATAGACCGCGACGCGGAGCGGCGTCATCCGGTGCGTGGCGAGGTCGAAATCCGCCGGCATGCCGCCCTTGCCGCCGGCCCCCTTCCGGAAGGCGACCGAGGTCAGCCGCCCGGCCAGGTCGTAGGTCCAGTTGTGGTAGACGCAGGTGAGCCGCCCGTCCGCCCGACCCGCTTCGTCGATGCAGACCAAATTGCCGCGATGGACGCAGCGGTTGACCAACGCGTTGACCGCGCCGTCGCGGTCGCGGATCGCGACGATCGGGGTGTCGCCGATCCGCGCCCGGCGATAATCGCCGGGCTCGGGGATCTCCTGCTCCAGCATGGCGAAATGCCAGACCGGCCCGCGGAAGATCCGGCGCTGCTCAGCCTCGTAGATATCCGCGTCCGAATAGACCCGGTACGGAACCCGGCTGACCCCCTTCCCCGGCCATTGAAAATCCGTCTCGCCCGCCATCGCGGCGCACTATATCGGGACGCCCCGGGGCACGCCATTCGGAGCCGGGAAGCGATATCATCCGGACGAGGCGGCCCGGCCGGCCGCCGTTCGCGAGAGATGGGGGCATCAGCCAGGATGAGCCGCGCCGATTTCCGACCCTTCCTCCCCGCCCCAGGTCAGTCGCGGATCGCCGGCGCCACGCCGGGGGAGCACACCGCCAACCGGACCCGCGCGGGCCGCGCCCAGGAGCTTCTCAAGGGCTGGTCCGAATTGGCCGAACGGCCGTTCGCCGGGATCACCGTGGACGGCACGGTCGAGGCCGGGCTGTTCTCGCTGGATCCGGCGGGCGCGCCGTCCGGGGCGATGACGGCGGCGGCGCGCGCCCTGCTGGACCGGATGTCGCGGGAGCAGCGCGCTAGGGCGCATCTCCCCGTGGATTCGGAGATGTGGCGGCGCTGGCAGAACACCGAGCTCTATCTGGAAGATCACGGGCTCCGCCTCGACGAGGCCGGGCCGGAGCTGCGCGACGCCGCGCTCGACCTGCTGCGCGCCGGGCTCAGCCCGCGCGGCTTCGACAAGACCCGCGCGGTGATGCGCCTCAACGGCTTCTTGGGCGAATTGCTGGGCGGCGGGGCGGTGCTGGGCGAGTGGAGCTTCACGCTCTGCCTGTTCGGCACGCCGTCGGAGAGCGAGCCCTGGGGCTGGCAGGTCTTCGGCCATCATCTGAGCCTCAACTGCTTCGTGCTCGGCGAGCGGATGGTGCTCACGCCCTGCTTCATGGGCGCCGAGCCGGCCCACGCCGATTCCGGACCGCATGCAGGGTTGAGCCTGTTCGAGGACGAAGAGCACCAGGGGCTCGCCCTGATGCGATCGCTCACGCCGGCGCTGCGAAGCCGTGCCCTCGTCTCGCACTCGATGAAGGGCGAGGACCTGCCGCCGGGGCGGTGGCACTTCGCCGACCATCTCCATCTCGGCGGGGCGTATCAGGACAACCGGGTCGTGCCTTACGAGGGACTGCCCTGCGACACGCTGTCCGCGCGGCAGAAGCGCAGCCTGCTCGACCTCGTCGAGTGCTTCGTCGAGCCGCTCCCCGCCGGCCCCCTCACGGCAAGGCTCGACGAGGTCGAACGGCACCTGTCCAAGACGCATTTCTGCTGGATCGGCGGTACCGGGGAGACGTCCACCTTCTACTACCGGATCCAGGGCCCGGTCGTTTTCATCGAGTTCGACCACCACTCGGGCGTGTTCCTCGCCAACCCCGACCCGGCGCGGTTCCACATCCACACCATCGTGCGCACGCCCAACGGCAACGACTACGGCATCGACCTGCTCCGCCAGCACTACGCCGGGTCCGATCATCACGGACCGGCGGGCTAGCGTCCCGGGCGCGATGCTTCAATGCTCGCGCATCCCGTCTCCGCCGCGTCATGCCCGGACTCGTTCCCGGCACCCGCGGACCGGGCATGGAGAGCCGGACGCGGCCCGACCCATCCTCACGACCGCTCGCCTCGCGGGCGGCGGCATGGATGGCCGGATCGAGCCCGGCCATGACGTGGTTGGGGGGGCGCGCCAACTCCCCCATCGCCATGCCTCCCACTCCGTCATGCCCGGGCTTGATCCGGGCATTCATGGGCGGTGCAGGGAGAGCCGGGTGCGGCCCGCCCCCAACGCCATCCACTCCCCGGATCGCGCCAGGCCGCTGGAGATGCCCGGAACAAGTCCGGGCAGGACGTGGCGTGGGGCAACGTAGGACCGCCTTGACGCGCGGCCCGGTAGGGGTAAGTTTGAGCGCGTCCGTGCTCCCCGTTCCGGCCGCGGCCGGAAAACTGGTAGGCGTGGAATTGGACCCCGACCGGCCGAGCGCGGGAGAAGGAAAGCGAAACCATGTCAGAAGGTTAGCACCGCGAGGTGCGCAACCTTGTGTCCGCGCGCCGTTACGGCGCATTCGGGCTAGACGGAGGCGCAGGAAGAATGAGCGATATCGAGTTTCACGCCGTCGCCAAGACCGGCGATCTCGACGATGGCGAGGCGATCCAGGTGATCGTCGGCAAGAAGGAAATCGCGATCTACAACGTGGAAGGCGAATTCTACGCTACCGACGACATCTGCACCCATGCCTATGCCTCGCTGGCCGACGGCTACATCGAGGGCGACTCCATCGAGTGCCCGCTGCATGGCGGCTGCTTCGACATCAAGACCGGCAAGGCGCTGACCCCGCCGGTGACCGAGGACCTCAAGGTCTATCAAGTCAAGGTCGACGGCGACGACATCCTGGTCGGCGTGCCGGGCTAGTCCCCGGACTTCCGTTCGATGAGCGATCCCGGGATCGTCGTCATCGGCGCCGGTCAGGCCGGCGGCTGGGCGGCGAAGACGCTGCGCGACGAAGGGTTCGAAGGACGCATCGTCGTCGTCGGCGAGGAGCCCTACCCGCCCTACGAGCGCCCGCCTCTGTCGAAGGAGGTGCTGCTCGGCAAGGAACCGGCGGAATCGAGCTATCTCTGGCCGGAAGGCTCGTTCGACCTCTGGGGGGTCGAGCTGCGCACCGGGGTCGCCGCGACCGGGATCGACCGGACGGCGAAGACGGTTTCGCTCGGCGACGGAGAGAGCCTCGCCTACGACAAGCTGCTGATCGCCACCGGCGGGCGGGTGCGCGAGCTCCCGCTCGAAGGGGCGGCGCTCGACGGCGTCCATTATCTGCGCGGCATCGACGACAGCGCGGCGATCCGCGCCGATCTCGGCGAGGGCGCGAGACTCGTGGTGATCGGCGGCGGCTGGATCGGCCTCGAGGTGGCGGCGGCGGCGCGCATGCTCGGCGCCGAGGTGGCGGTGGTCGAGGCGCTCGGCATGCTGTGCGCCCGGGCGCTGACGCCGGAGATCGCGGCTTATCTTCTAAGAGTCCATCGCGGCCGCGGGGTCGATGTCAGGCTCGGCGCCATCGTCGAGGCGCTGACCGGCGACGGCCGCGTGACCGGCGTCAGGCTGGCCTGCGAAACCCTGGCGGCGACCGCCGTGGTGATCGGCATCGGCATCGTCCCCAATGTCGAGCTCGCCGAGTCGGCCGGGCTGGAGGTCGACAACGGCATCAGGGTGGATGCGCTCTGCCGCACCTCCGATCCCGACATCTTCGCCGCCGGCGACGTGACCAACCATCCGAACGGCCTGCTCGGCCGCAATATCCGCCTCGAATCCTGGGAGAACGCGCAGAACCAGGGCATCGCCGCCGCCAGGGCGATGCTGGGCGGCGAGACCCCCTATTGCGAGGTCCCCTGGTTCTGGTCCGACCAGTACGACGTCAACATCCAGCTCGTCGGCCTGCCCGCCGGGTTCGACGAGACCGTGACGAGGGGCGAGCGCGCGGACGGCAGCTTCGTCGAGTTCTACATCAAGGACGGCAGGATCGACGGCGCGGCGGCGATCAACAGCCCGCGCGACATCCGCTTCGCCAGGCGGCTGATGCAGGCGCAAAAGACCGTCGACCCGGCCGCGCTCGCCGACCCGGCGGTCAAGCTCCAGGCGCTGCTCAGGGGCTGAGTACCGGCCGCTTCGCCGCCTCGGCATCCGCTCCCTTCGCGCTACGACGGATAGATGTCGCGGCGCAAGGCGCCGGCGATCGAAGCCACCACGGGGCCGAACGCCGGGCGCTGCGCGATGTCGGGCTCGATCTCCCGGATCGTCTCCTCGAGCGCGGCCAGCCCCGGCGGAACCGGCCGGCCGGTGACGTCGAGCGCGCGGAGCGCGATGGGCACGAGGCTGGCGAGCGCCATGTCGAGACACCTTCCGGCGCGGTCCTGCTTGGACCATGACAGGAACACGGGGCTGGCGACGTCGTTCTGACCGAAGCCGCCGGACTCCCCGCCGGGCAGCAGCGTGGCCTGAGCGTAGATGCGGGCTTCCTCCTCGTACCCCGTCTGGGCCATCGGCAAACACCCCATATAGGCGCGGCGGTCGTCGCCGCCGGCTTCGGGAACGTTCAGCTGATCGGGTAGCAGCGAGACGGCGCCGTCCAGGAGCTTCGCACCGTGACGCGCGGCAAGAACGCAGAGATTGGCGCATGCGGCAGACAGCGCGTCCATCGCGAGTACCGCATGGGGGTTGTGATAGCCGCCGGTCGATATGAAGCGGCCGAAGGGACGGTCGTCGCCGACGCAATCGATCCAGACGGGGTTGTCGGTCACCGCCTGGAGCGACTCGGCGGCGATTTCGGCGGCCATGGTCGCCGCCCGCCGGGCCTGGCCCAGCATCCGCGGCACGATGCGGAAGCTGACCGGCGCCTGATAGGGGCGCCGTTCTCCGCCGTGGCCGTCGCCCAGCAGCTCGCGCAGGCGCAGCAGGGCCCAGGCGTCGTGGGGGTTGTTCCAGTAGCCGTCCAGCGCGCGATCGAGATGGTCCAACGGCGCGTTGAAGGCCTCAAAGGCGAGCGCGAAGATCTGCGCCGCCAGGTCGAGGCGCCGGTCGGCGACGAGCGCGGCATCGGTGACCAGCCCGGTGGCGGATGGCGAGCCGTTGATCAGGCACAGCACGTCCTTGGCCGCCGGTTTCATCCGTTCCGCCAGGCCGCTGAACAGGTGGCTCAGCGAGAGGATCTCACCCGCCCCGCCCTGACCCTGCGCCGGAACCTCGGGCAGGCTGTCCTGGTCCAGCATGGCGGCGACGCCGAGCGCGATTTCCGGCGATATCGCCGCGTGCCCCTCCACGAAGTTCGTCAGCCGCGCCAGAACGATGGCGCGCACCACGCGTTCGGGCAGGGGATCGCCCCAGGACGCAGCGATGCGGGCCGGCGACATGGCGGCCCACCGTTCGCGTTCCTCCGGCGTGAGCCGCTTCCGGGCAAGCTGGCCCAGACCGGTCGTCACGCCGTAGATCGTCACGTCCGGGTCACGCTCGAGTATGCGCTCCAGCCGTTGCCGGCCGAGCCGCATCGCGGCGCGCGCCCTGGCACCGAGCTCGACGCCTTCGCCGTCCCAGGCCACCCGTCTGGCGGTCTCGAGCGTGAAGTCCGCGCGGGTCTCGACCAGGACCGTCACGAACCGGCGCCCGGCCCGCCCGCGCGGTCGATCTCCCGCGCCATGTCGCGAACCCGGTCATAGGCGGAATCGGCAAGCACCTCGCAGCGCTCGATGAACAGACTGTCGCGAACGCTCGCCAGATCGGGCGCCTCCAGGGCGCGGCTCAACCCGTCGCGCAGGCGCGAGAGCTCCCCGGGCCCGGTGCCGGCGCTGGTGATGTAGGGCAGGCCGGGCGCCGCCGGGGTCCGGCCCATGAACTTGAGCCCCGCCACCCGCTGCGGGGCGTGCCGTTCGAGCAGGGCGAAGGTCACGCAATCGACGGCGCAGAGATCCGCCTCGCCGCGCCTGACCGCTGCCATGCTTGCCGCATGGGTTCCGGTCACGCGGATGTCGGCGAAATCCGGCGCGGCCCCCGCCGCGCTCACCGCGGCGCAGAGCGCAACCCAGCCCGAATGCGAGTCGAAGCCGTTGATCGCCACTCTCGCGCGGCTCATGTCGGCCGTCGGCTTCGGATCCGAATCCGCGCCGGCGAGCAGCAGGCTGCTATAGAGCGGACCGTCGCAACCCGGCGCGGCGTAGCACGGCGTGGCGACGAGCCGCACATGCCCGGCCAGCTCCCGCACATAGTTTCGGCCGCAGGCCTGGCTGATCAGCAATCGCCGGTCCCGCCAGTGGCCACTCCGATCGCCCGGCGCGGTCAGGATTTGCGGAACGTCGTCGAGGCCGGCGGCGGCAAACGCGCGGGCGAGCCCCGCCCACCAGGCCCGCGTGGCGCGCCGAATCTCGGGCAGGTCGTACATCGGCAGGCTCGCCAACCGCATCGCCGCGCCCCCGGTCGCCGCTACGCAGGGCCGGCGCCGCCGGTCAGCACGCCGCGCAGCCGGCGCAGATACGCCCCGGCCTCGGCGGAGTTGACCACGGCGGCGCGGACCAGGTCGTCGAAATGCCGGGTGAGCACGCGGATATGCTCGCGGGTGTTGAACACCAGGTACACCTGCCCGGCGTAGAGGGCGACCCGCTTGGGACCGAAGATGGTGTAGGGCGCCGAGTAGTGGGTGAGCCCGTCGAACAGATAGAGCCTGAGGGTGGGGTAGAGCTCTTCGACCAGGAGGATCAGGCGATCCAGCTGGGCAAGCCGGTCGGCGAGTGGCAGGCCTTCCCACATCCCCTCGCCATGGGCGAAGCCGGTGATCGCCTGCACCGGCGTGCAGATCTCCATGTCGGTTTCGGGCAGGCGCGCATAGGCGAGCTTTTGCTGGCTCAGCGCGATCGCCTGACCCGTCGACTTGACCGCGAAATCCCGGTATTCGTGCTGCAACACCGCGTCGGTCTTCGCCAGGTCGGGAATGGTGGTGGGAACGTAGCGGATCTTGTAGCCGACTGCTTCCTCGATCCAGCGGTTGATCCTCTCGTCGAGGGGGGTCGGCGAGCTCGGCGCGATTTCCATGGTTTCCGGGTGAATGTCGGCGCCCAGATCGGCTTCGTTGCTGAGCCCCAGCAGCCAGTCCAGGCTAACCTGGAGCGCATTGGCGATCGCCGCCGCGGTGTCGGCCCTCGGCAGCCGGTCGGATTCCTCCGACATCAGCAATGACAGCGTGGACCGGTCGATCCCGACCGAGCGCGCGAGTTCCGTACGGTTCATCCCGGCGCGGTCCAGCGCCTCCGCCAGCCGGTCGCGGAACGCGCGCGCGAAATCGCGCCGATCCAGGTTGACCGTCAGTCCCATCGCACGTCTCCTTTCCGACATTCTCTCAACTTTCGTTACTAGTATCAACAATCAATATGAAAAGTGACAAGACACATATTGAATCATCATTTGGGATGCTGCACATATTTCATGAAGGCTTTTCACAGCTCAGTCCGCGACGCGGCGGAGCGCCAGAGGAACCTGCATGTCTGGACCTGGCTCAACGGTTGCCGCGAGCACGATCCGTGACGTGGGTCGGCTGCGCGCATTCCTGCTGTGCAGCGAGTTGCCCACCTGGCTCGTGGCGGCGGCTGTCTACGGCGGCTGGCTGTTGCTGACCCTGCACGCCGCGCTGCTGCCATGGTGGATCGCCGCGCCCGCGCTCGGGTGCATCATCGCCTGGCACAATTCGCTTCAGCACGAGGTGATCCACGGCCATCCGACCCGCCACCGTGCGGTCAACGACGCCCTCGGCATGCTCCCGCTCGGCCTGTGGCTGCCGTTCCACGCCTATCGGCGGGTGCATCTCGACCATCACCGCGTGTCGCGCCTGACGGACCCGGGAGCCGACCCGGAATCCTTCTACTTCACGGCCGGGCAGTGGCGGCGCATGCCGCCTGCCGTGCGTCGTCTCATGATCTTCAACAACACGCTCCTCGGCCGTCTTTCCGTGGGGCCGGCAATCGTGGTCGCGCGGTACTGGTGGACGGAGATCCGCGCGTCGACGGGGCGGGACGGGCGCCGCGTCGTGCGCGAATGGTGGCCTCACCTCGCGCTCGCGGCGCCGCTGCTGTGGTGGGTTACGGCGGCCTGCGGCATGCCGCTATGGGTCTATCTCCTCGCCGCCCTGATCGGCCTGTCCCTCACCCTGCACCGCTCGTTCAACGAGCATCGGCCGGCGGAGGGGCGGGACCCGCGCTCGGCAACGGTCGACGCATCGCCGTTCTGGCGCCTGCTCTATCTCGGCAACAACTTTCACGCGCTGCATCACCGCCGGCCGGATCTGCCGTGGTTCCGTCTGCGGGAAACGCACCGGCAAGAGCGCGGCAGACGATCCGAACCGGCGAACGGGTTTGCCTATAGCAGCTACGCCGACATCTTCGCACGCTACCTGCTCCGTCCCAGGGACATGCCGGTGCACCCGTTCGCCGACGAATCCCGGCAACCGTCGCCATAGCGCCCGTCCCGCCGCGGGGGCGAGGGAAGGAAGTTTCGACACGGGATAATGACAAGCGGCGGCGTTTGACCTAATTTCGCTCCCGAAGGCGACGGTCGATGGCCGTCGCGGATATTCTGTAAGCCGCCGGCGGGAAGATGGGCGATCGGGTTTCAGATAACGGATCGGCGAGCCTGGACGGGAGTGGCGCGGAGTCGCCGCTGCTGATCGACCCGTTTGACCGGCGGGTCTCCTATCTCCGGGTCTCGGTGACCGACCGCTGCGACTTCCGCTGCGTCTACTGCATGGCGGAATCGATGACCTTCCTGCCCAAGGCGGAGGTGCTCACCCTCGAAGAGCTGGACCGGCTGTGCAGCGCCTTCGTGCGCCGCGGCGTGCGCAAGCTGAGGCTCACCGGCGGCGAGCCCCTGGTTCGCCGCAACATCCTGTGGCTGATCCAGCGTCTCGGCCGCCATCTCGGGGACGGCACGCTGGACGAGCTCACGCTCACCACCAATGGCAGCCAGCTCGGGCGCTTCGCCGACGACCTCCGCGACGCCGGGGTCAGGCGGATCAACGTCTCGCTGGATACGCTGGACGCCGCGAAATTCGCCGACATCACCCGCTGGGGCCGGCTCGAGCAGGTGATCGACGGCCTCGCGGCGGCGGATGCGGCCGGGCTCCGGGTCAAGATCAACACGGTGGCGCTCAGGGGCGTCAACGACGACGAGCTCGCCGACATGGTCGAATGGTGCGGCGGGCGCGGCTACGACCTCACCTTCATCGAGGTCATGCCCTTGGGCGAGATCGGCGGCGACGCGCGGCTCGACCAGTACTTGCCGCTCTCGATGGTGCGCGCCGCCCTCAAGCGCCGCTTCACGCTCGACGAGAGCGACTATTCGACCGGCGGGCCGGCGCGCTACACGATGTGCCGCGAGACCGGCGGGCGGGTCGGCTTCATCACCCCGATGACCCACAATTTCTGCGAATCCTGCAACCGCGTTCGCCTCACCTGCACCGGCACGCTCTATATGTGCCTCGGACAGGAGGACGCCGCCGATCTTCGCGCGCCGCTGCGCGCCAGCCCGGAAGACGACCTCCTGATGGCGGCGATCGACGAAGCCATCGGCCGCAAGCCCAAGGGCCACGACTTCGTCATCGACCGGCGCCGCCGCGATCCCGCGGTGCCGCGCCATATGAGCGTCACCGGCGGCTGAACGGACTCTTTCGATGGACACCGTGACCCGATCGAACCTTTACCGGTTCCGAGACCCCCAAGCGCTGCTCCACCCCTATACCGACGCGGTCGAGAACGAGCGCGAGGGCTCGCTGGTGATGGCGCGCGGCGACGGCGTCTATGTCTGGGACGAGACCGGCAAGGAGTATATCGAGGGGATGGCCGGGCTCTGGTGCGTCTCGCTCGGCTTCGGCAACGAGCGCCTCGCCGAGGCGGCCAGCCGGCAGATGCGCACGCTCCCCTTCTATCACGGCTTCGACCGCCGCAGCCACGAGCCCCAGGTCGAGCTTGCCGAACGCCTCAAGGCGCTGGCGCCGGTGCCGATGGCGCGCACCTTCTTCACCAACTCGGGCTCCGAGGCGATCGACAGCGCGATCAAGCTGATCTGGTTCTACAACAACGCCATCGGCCGCCCGGCCAAGAAGAAGATCGTCGGGCGCGCGCGCGGCTATCACGGGATCACCGCCGCGGCGGCGAGCGTGACCGGGGTGCCGCGCAACCATGCCGGGTTCGACCTGCCCTTCCCCGGCTTCCTGCATACCGACTGCCCGCATTACTGGCGCGAGGGGAAGGACGGCGAGAGCGAGGAAGACTTCGCCACCCGCTGCGCCGAGTCGCTGGAGCGGCTGATCCTCGCCGAGGGACCGGAGACCGTCGCCGCCTTCTTCGCCGAACCGATCATGGGGGCGGGCGGCGTGATCCTGCCGCCGGCGACCTATTTCGAGAAGATCCAGCAGGTGCTGAAGCGCCACGACGTGCTGTTCGTGGTCGACGAGGTGATCTGCGGCTTCGGCAGGACCGGGCGGATGTGGGGCTCCGAGACCTACGGGCTGGAGCCCGATCTGATGACCATGGCCAAGGCGCTGTCGTCGGGCTACCTGCCGATCGCCGCGGTGCAGGTGAACGAGAAGGTCTATCGCGGCATCGCCGAAGGAAGCCACGCGCTCGGCACGCTCGGCCACGGCTTCACCTATTCGGGCCATCCGGTACCGGCCGCGGTAGCGCTGGAGACGCTGGCGATCTACGACGAAATCGATCTCGTCGGGCGGGTCGCGAGCACGGCGCCGCATCTCCAAAACGGCCTCGCCGCCTTCGCCGATCATCCGCTGACCGGGGAGATCGCGGGGATCGGCCTGGTCGGGGTCGTCGAGCTGGTCGCCGACAAGGCGTCCGCGCGGCCCTTCGACCCGGACGCGAAGGTCGGCGCCTATCTCGCCGGACGCGCCGAGGAGCACGGGCTGATCGTCCGCGGGCTGGGCGACCGGGTCGCGTTCTCGCCGCCTTTGATCATAAGCGAGGCGGAGATCGACGAGATGCTCGCCCGGTTCGACCGGGCGCTCGACGACACGACGCGCTTTGTGGCCGAGCAGGGGCTCGCCTGACGGGCGGGACCCCGATCGAGAGTCGAAGGGTGATGGACTACGAAGAGTTCTTTTCCGACCGGCTGGCTCGCCTCAGAAGCGACGGGCGCTACCGGGTATTCGCCGATCTCGAACGCCACGCCGGCGCCTTTCCCCTGGCCGCGCGCCACGCCGCCGGCGCGGTCGAGGACGTCACCGTCTGGTGCAGCAACGACTATCTCGGCATGGGGCAGCACGAGCAGGTGGTGGCGGCAATGCACGAGGCGCTCGACAGGGTGGGCGCCGGCGCGGGCGGAACGCGCAACATCTCGGGCACCAGCCATTACCACGTCCTGCTGGAGGAGGAGCTGGCGCGGCTGCACCGGACCGAGGCCTCGCTCCTGTTCACCTCGGGCTATGTCGCCAACGAGGCGACGCTGGGGACGCTGGGCCAGACCCTGCCCGGCTGCGTGATCGTCTCGGACGCCGACAACCACGCCTCGATGATCGCCGGCATCCGCTACAGCCGGGCGGAGAAGCGGATCTTCCGCCACAACGACGTCGACCATCTCGACCGGCTGCTCGCCGAATGCGACCCGGACGCCCCCAAGATCGTCGCCTTCGAGTCGCTCTATTCGATGGACGGAGACTTCGCGCCGATCGCGGAAATCTGCGACGTCGCCGAGGCGCACGGCGCGATGACCTATCTCGACGAGGTCCATGCGGTCGGGCTCTATGGCGAGCGCGGCGCGGGCGTCGCCGAGCGCGACGGCGCGATGCACCGGATCGACATCGTCCAGGGCACGCTCGCCAAGGCGTTTGGCGTCGTCGGCGGCTACATCGCGGGCTCAGCCGCGATGGTCGACTACATCAGGAGCCACGCCGCCGGGTTCATCTTCACCACCTCGCTGCCGCCCGCCATCGCCGCCGGCGCGCGGGCCAGCATCCGCCATGTGAGCGCGGCCGGCGAGCTGCGCGAGCGCCACCAGGAGCGCGCCCGCGCGCTCAAGGCGAAGCTGCGCGAAGCCCGGCTGCCGGCGATGCCCTCGCCGTCCCATATCGTGCCCGTCTTCGTCGGCGATGCGGTGCGCTGCAAGCAGGTGACGGATGCGCTGATGGAGCGCCATGCCATCTACGTCCAGCCGATCAACTACCCGACCGTGCCGCAGGGGACGGAACGGCTGAGGCTCACCCCGACGCCGCTGCACGACGACGAGGCGATGGACCGGCTCGTCGCGGCGCTCCAGGACGTGTGGGGCCGCCTCGACCTCAAATTCGCCGCGTGAGGGAGGCAACCGCACCGGGCCCGCCGGATGTTCAACGACCACTCGCTGCTTCCCAAGGAAGCCGTGCGGCTCGCCGCCCTCGGCATGGTGTGCGAGAGCCCGAGGCGCTACGCCGCGCTCGCCAACGCGGTCCGGGACTTCACCAGCCGCATCGTCGGCCCCTCGCTCGACCTGCTGGGAAGCTCGATCGAGCTGTTGAAGACCGAGGGGCTGATCGCGGGAGAGGACGAGGGCGGGGCGCTTCGCATCACCGAGGCGGGCCGCGCCCATCTGCAGGAATTGCTGCGCAGCGCCGTCCGCGCGCCCAACTGCGATGTCGGCAGGCTCGCCTTCGCGCTGAAGATCCGCTTCCTGCACCACCTTCCCGCGGACGAGCAGCGCGCGCAGACCGACCGGATGATCGAGACCTGCGACGCGGAAATCGCGCGTCTCGGCGACCTTGAGCTTGAGGACCGCGACGATCCCGGCCGTTTCGCCGGATGGCTGCGCCACGACATCGACCTCGCCCGGTCGCGTCGGGACTGGCTGGAATCGCTCCGCGGCACGCTGTAGGGCAAGCCCGTCCCGAATCGGTCCGTTGCGTCTCGCGTTCCCCTGCCTCGTCATGCCCGGACTTGGTCCACTGCTGTCCGGTTTAGGTCAGGGCCCATTGTATGGCGGTTTGTCTGTCGC
>JAPPGP010000191.1 GCA_028821395.1 Defluviicoccus sp. | reverse complement strand
CGCCATACAATGGGCCCTGACCTAAACCGGACAGCAGTGGATCAAGTCCGGCCATGACGTGGGGGGTGTGGGCGCTTCCTCCACCTCGTCATGGCCGGACTTGATCCGGCCATCCATGCCGCAGCCCGCTTCGCGCCTGCCGGGGATGGGGCTATCCTCCCGGCCATGGACCGCGCCGACCTCGAACGCCTCGACCGGGACTGCCCACTCTCGCCATGCCGGGAGCGGTTCGTGCTGCCGGACGGCGTGCTCTATTTCGACGGCAACTCGCTCGGCGCGCTGCCCCGGACCGCGCCTTCCAGCATCGGCGAGCTCGTCGAGGCGGAGTGGGGCGGGGGGCTGATCCGCAGCTGGCTCGACGCCGGCTGGTTCCACCTCGCGCGCCGGGCGGGCGATGCGATCGCGCCGCTCATCGGCGCGTCGGCGGGCGAGGTCGCGGTCTCGGACTCCACCTCGGTCAACATCTTCAAGCTGGCGGCGGCGCTGCTGCGCGGCGGCGGCAGGCGCAAGGTGCTGACCGAGAGCGGCAACTTCCCGACCGACATGTACATCCTGGAGGGGCTGGTCGACCTCTTGGGCGGCGGGCGCGCGCTGGTCCGCGCGCCGCCCGACGAGATCCTGGACGCGATCGACGAGGCAACCGCCCTGGTGGTGCTCAGCCACGTCGATTACCGCACGGGCGCGGTGCTCGACATGGAAGGCATCGCCGCGCGCTGCAAGGCGCTCGGCGTCCCGGCGATCTGGGACCTCTGCCACTCGGCCGGCGCGATCCCGGTCGAGCTCAACCGCTGCGGCGTCGACTACGCGGTCGGCTGCACCTACAAGTTCTTGAACGGCGGGCCCGGGGCGCCGGCCTTCGCCTATGTCTCGCGGGACGCGATCGGCGCCTTCGAACCGGCGGTGACGGGCTGGTTCGGCCATGCCGAGCAGTTCCGCTTCGAGGACCGCTACCGGCCGGCGGACTCGATCGCGAAGTGCCTGGTGGGCTCGCCGCCGATCCTCTCGCTGCGCGCCGTGCTCGACGGGGTCGCGTGCTTCGAAGGCGTCGACATGGCGGCGCTCGCGGCCAAGTCGCGCCGGCTCTCCGATCTCTTCATCGCGCTCGCCGACGAGCGTCTCGCCCGGCACGGCTTAGAGCTCGCGAGCCCGCGCGAGGCGGCGCGGCGCGGCAGCCAGGTCTCGTTCCGCCACGCCCACGCCTATGCCATAGCCAGGGCGCTGATCGCCAACGACCTGATCCCCGATTTCCGCGACCCGGACATATTGCGCTTCGGCATCACCCCCCTCTACATGCGCCATGTCGACGTGTGGGACGCGGTGGAGACCATCGACGCCGTGATGGCCGGGCGCGCCTGGGAGGATTTCAGGACCGCCGAGAGAGAGGCTGTGACATGAGCGCGGTCCGCATCGGGGTGGTCGGCTACGGCTATATCGGGCGCTCCATCGTCGCGCGGGTCGCGGCCTCGGGCGGGGAATTCGAGACCGCCTTCGTCCACAACCGGAGCGCGGCCGCGCTCTCGGGGCTCGACCCGGCGCTGGTGCTCGCCGACCTCGCCGGGGCGCGCGGACGCCGGCCCGATCTTGTCGTCGAATGCGCCCATCCCGGCATCACCGAGCGCTTCGGCGAGAAATTCCTCGCCTTCGCCGACTACATGCCGCTCTCGGTGACGGCGCTCGCCGACGACGCGCTGCGGGCGCGGCTGGAAGAGGCGGCCAAGGCGCACGGCACGAGGCTGCTGGTGCCGGCGGGTGCGCTCGCGGGCGGCGACGAGCTGCTGGCGCGGCCCGGGCGGTGGGAGCGGGTCCGCATCACCTTCCGCAAGCACCCCGACAACATCGACTTCTCCGACAGCGGGCTCGACCCGGCGGGGATCGACCGCGAGACCGTGATCTACGAGGGTCCGGTGCGCGGCATCGCCAGGCTCTACCCGCGCAACGTCAACACCATGGTGACCTGCGCCCTGGTCTCGACCGGGCTCGACGACTGCGAGGCCCGCCTGGTCTGCGACCCCGGGCTCGACCGCGCGGTGGCCGAGATCGAGGCGTGGGACCGCGACGGCGGCACCTTCCGCAGCGAGAAGCGCCAGCCCGCCGTCGGCGTCTCCGGCACCGAGATGCTGGACTCGATCTGGTACTCGATCCGCCGCGCGAGCGGCCGGCGGGGCGGCGCGGTGGAGCTGGTGTAGGGGACTTCGATACCCCCCGGATCGAGTCCGGGGGTGATCCGGGCATCCATGGGCGGGGCGGGAAGAACCGGGCGCGGCCCGCGTCGAAAATCCGCACCGAACCTCGATGTCTCTTCCGGTCGGACCGCCGGGCGGCACCGCGCGAGCGATCGCTAGCCCGCTTTATTCATGATGGCTAGGTGAGATGGTGGCGGACGTGGCTTAAG
>JAPPGP010000266.1 GCA_028821395.1 Defluviicoccus sp. | reverse complement strand
GTGCCGGGCTTGGTCGCCTTCCAGCGCAGCACCACCTGCTGGCCCGGCTCGACCAGGGTGAGCCCGCCGCCGCCGAGCGCGCCAGTCGACGCATGGAAGTCGATATTGTGCTCCATCACGTTGTCCGGCGAATTCTTGAGGGTGAGCTCGATGTAGTCGCCCTCGTGGCAGATCATCAGCGGCCCCGGGATCGACCCGTTGAAGGTGGAGGCGTTGATCTCGGTGCCGTCGTCGTCGACCACCCACTTCTTCTCCGTGGCGACCAGCTCGACCTCGACGATCTTCGCACTCCCGGAATAGTTCTGGTCGTAGTCCGGCGCGAAAGGCGGGGCGACCAGCTTCTGCGTGACCCGCTTCATGCCGCTCATCTCGGGCTTCACCGCGGCCTCGCCCTTCGCCGCCATCACGATCGGAGTCATGGCCGAGACGGCACCCAGCGTGCCGCCGGCCTGCAACACCTGACGCCTGTTCAGCTTCTGCATGGCACGTACCTCCTGTCTCCATCCGCCCCGCGGAAACGGGGAATCTAAAGAGGTATTCTGAATGAAGGTTTTTGGGCGTCAAGCGGGATTTGGCGTGGGGAGGCATGCCCGCCACCCTGGAAGCTGCGCAGCGGGCCTGCCCCGGATGGAGATGCGGGGGAAACGACCCCGACCGGTGGCCGCCCGATTTCGGGGGTGGCCCTCCCATTTGGGAGGGGGAACCGAGCATGCACCTCCTTATGATCGATCCGATGCGAAGCCACCGGGAACATTGGGGCATGAGGCCGGAGCCAAACGATCGCGACCGCAGTTCGCCGGCCGGTTCTTAGCGGATTCGTGATGGGCGGGCAGGAGCTGTTCGAGCGCATCCTGGGGTCGTTGCATGAAGCCGTGCTCGACGATTCTCTCTGGCCGGCGACCTCCAGCCTGATCGACGAGGCCTGTGCCTCCAAGGGCAATTTTCTGGCACTCGGCGACGGCGTTTCCCGGGACGATAGCGGAATCTTCTTCGCGCGGCTCTGCCTTCGAGGGCAGCGCCGCGAAGACCTGGAGCGGTGGTATTTCCGGGATTACTACCCTTGGGACGAGCGCGTGGCGCGGTTCAGGCAACTGCCCGACGGCCGGGTGGTACCCGGCGGCTCTCTGTACACGGAAGCGGAGAAGAAGACCTCACCGGTCTACAACGAGCTGCTGCCCAGCACGCACACCCAAGACGGGCTTATCGCGCGACTCCACGGGTCGCACGGCCGCAGCGTTGCCGTGTTGGTCGGTGACCCCGTCGATGCGGAAGGATGGTCCGCCGCGCGGGTCGAGGCGGTGGTGCACCTTCTGCCCCACCTCCGCCAATACGTTCGGGTCAGGCAGGTGCTGGTCGATGCCCGCGCGCTCGGATCGTCAGTCGCTGCGCTGCTCGAAAATGTCAACTGTGGGGTCATCCAGCTCGACCCGCGCGGCCGTATCGTCGCCGCGAACGAGCTTGCCCGCGATCTGCTCCGCCGGGGCGATGGGCTAGCGGATCGCCGCGGCCTGCTGTCTGCCGCGTCCGCGGAGGACGCCGCCGCTCTCCAGGCGCTGCTTGCCCGTGCCCTTCCGCGCTTTGGGGGACCTGGAGAAAGCGGCTCAATGACCGTGCGACGCCGAGCCGTTTCACCCCGGCTGGTGCTGCATGCAAGCCCTGTGGGCGCTTCAGGGATGGATGCGCGGCCGCACCGCGTCGCCGCGCTGGTGTTGGTGATCGATCCGGCGATGCGCAGCGTTGTCGATCCGGGCCTGGTGGGCGCCGTCCTCGGCCTCACTCCGGCGGAAAGCCAGATCGCCGCGTTGCTGGCCCGGAACCGCACGATCCGCGACATCGCCGCCGCGACCGGCCGTAGCGACGGAACCGTCCGCTGGCACGTCAAGCGGATTCTCGGGAAGCTCGGCCTCTCCCGCCAGGTGGAGCTGGTGCAGCTCGTGATGTCGTTGTCCGACGTCCCGCAGCGGCGGCCCTGACGCGCGCCCGTCCCCGTATTCGGCAATTTGCGATTGAACACCTCCTATCTGGGAGGCGCGGGAAAACTCACGGTCTTGTTACCGTGCCTCCGGTTCCCGGTGGCACGCGTGCTTGGCGTAGCGCGGTCCGGCACGTGGCGGGGGTGGGGACATCGACACATCGATACCGGAGTTTAAACGCTTATCCGAATTGCTACCGGAGGAGGAAATCGTCATGAGAGAGAATCTGCTTCGAGCCTGGTTCGTCGCGGTGTCTGTGACCGCTCTCGCGGGCCTCTCCGCCTGCGGCAATGGAACCGACGAAGATGCGGTCTCAAGCCACACGATTCAGGTTCCGATGGGAATCGGCCCTTCCGCGTCGGGCATACGCGATGAAAACGGCGCCCTCACGGCAATCGAAGTCGGGGAAACCCAGGCGGTTCTAACGGAACACCGGGTTGTCGACATTACATTCGGTGGAGAACGCGTCGGAACGCTGTTGCACAACGAAGAAGTCTTGGTCCGCCACATAGACTCTTACAGAAACATGCAGGCGGGCGGCGTCGCGGAGTTCGAGCACATGTCATACGGTGTCTGGGCAACAGGGACGGTAGCGGTTCGAGATGATGGTAGTTTGGACTTCAACAGGGAGAGCGTCGGCGACGCCTATTTGACCGCCCTCGACGACGCAAGAACACCCGCCGCCGAAATGCCGATGACCGGGACGGCCACATACCTAGGGGAATACATCGGCTACTTGCAGGGCCACGGCGTCGGCGGGCGCATCATCCCGACGAGCGGCGGGGCCGATATGACGGCAGACTTCGCGAACGCAGAGATGACGGTGGACCTGGCCCCGGATCGGCCCTTCAGGCTCGTGCTCACTGGCACCATCCAGGGCAACGAGTTCTCGGGAACCACCCTGGTTCAATACAATAGCTCACTTCTCCAGGCGCAGGGGGCCACGGCACACTTCAGCGGCGGGTTCTACGGTGGAGAAGCCGTCGAAGCCGGCGGCGTGTTCGAGGTCGTCGGCGGCCGCGCGCAAGACCCGGGCCGCCTGGTGGGTGCGTTCGGCGGCCGCAAGGAGCAGTGATCCTCCCCACTTGACTGTGGCGCGGCTCCAAAGAAATCGGAGCCGCGCCTCCTTCTTCCCCCATTTGCCCCAGCCGGCCCCTTCCGGCACATTCCGCGTCCTGCTTGCCGCGGGCGGAGGGGGACTATGGGCGAAGCGCGCAACGTGTTGTGGATCATGGCGGACCAGCTGCGCTGGGACTATCTGTCGTGCTACGGCCACCCGCATCTGCAGACCCCCCATCTCGACCGGCTGGCGGCGCGCGGGGTGCGGTTTGCCAACGCCTATGTGCAGTCGCCGTTCTGCGGCCCGTCGCGCATGTCGTCCTATACGGGGCGCTATTGCCGCTCGCACGGGGTGACCTGGAACGGCTTTCCGCTGCGCGTCGGCGAGCCGACGCTGGGCGACCATCTGCGCGAGATCGGCGTCACGCCCGCGCTGGTGGGCAAGACCCACATGATCCCGGACACGAGCGGCATGGAATGGCTCGGGATCGATCCCGAGTCCGCCATCGGCGTCCACATCTCCGAGTGCGGCTTCGAGCCGTTCGAGCGCGACGACGGGCTCCACCCCTACGGCCCGCTCGACCCCGACCCGGACTACAACGACTGGCTGAGAGACCGCGGGGTGAATGCGCCGAACCCGTGGGAGGAGCGCGCCAATGCCGGCATCGACGAAGACGGCGAGCGGCGCTCGGGCTGGCTGCTCAAATACGCCAACCTCGCGGCCGATATCGACGAGGAGCTGTCCGAGACGCCCTACATGACCGGCCGCGCGATCGACTTCATGGACCAGGCGGGGGATGCGCCCTGGCTCTGCCACCTCTCCTACATCAAGCCGCACTGGCCCTATATCGTGCCGGCGCCCTATCACGACATGTACGGTGCCGAGCACGTGCTGGCCGCGGTGCGCTCGGACGAGGAGCGCGAGACCGACCACCCGGTGTTCCGCGCCTATATCGAATCCCGGGTCTGCCGCACGTTCTCGCGCGACGAGGTTCGCGAGCGCGTGATCCCGGCCTATATGGGGCTGGTCAAGCAGATCGACGACCAGATGGGCCGCCTGTTCGCCTGGATGGAAGAGCGCGGGCTGATGGAGAACACGATGATCGCGTTCACCTCGGACCACGGCGATTACCTGGGCGATCACTGGATGGGCGAGAAGGACCTGTTTCACGACGCTTCGGTCAAGGTGCCGCTGATCGTCTACGACCCGCGCGACGAGGCCGATGCGACGCGGGGCATGGTGCGCGACGAGCTGGTCGAGTGCATCGACCTCGCGCCGACGTTCCTGCGCTATTTCGGAGGGCGCGACCTGCCGCACATCATCGAGGGACGGGCGCTCGATCCCCTGTTGCACGCGGCCGAGGCGCCGGAGTCCTGGCGGCGCTACGCGATCTCGGAATACGACTACGCCACCCGGCCGGCGCGCACGGCCATCGGCAACGCGCAGGAGGACGCCCGGCTCCTCATGATCCGCGACGAGCGGTGGAAATACATCCACGCCGAGGGGTTCCGCCCGATGCTGTTTGACCTGGAGGCCGACCCCGACGAGCTATGCGATCTCGGCGCGAGCTCCGCACCGGAGCACGAGGCGGTGCGCGCCCGCCTGCACGAGGCGCTGTTCACCTGGGCGCGGCAACACCACTGCCGGATCACGCTGGAGCCCGAGACCATCGAGCGGATGACCGACGCAGTAGAGCCGCCCGGCATCCTGATCGGTTACTGGGACGAGGCGGAGTACGAGGCCGAGTTCGGCAAGCCTTTCGCCGAGCGACCCTGACCGTGCCGGTCCGCACCGCCGCGCAGTTCCTCGACGCGCTCAAGGACGGGCGCGACATCTCGATGGAGGGCGAGCGGGTCCGCGACATCGCGGGCGATCCCCGCTTCGCCGGCGCCGCCCGGGCGATGGCCCGGCTGATGGAGATGCAGCACGAGCCGGCGCTTCACGACATCATGACCTACGCCTCGCCCGATACCGGGGACCGCGTGGGCATGACCCACATCCAGCCGCGCTCGCGCGAGGACGTCATCGCGCGCAACGACGCGATCAAGGTCTGGATGGACGAATCCTGCGGCATGCTCGGGCGCTCGCCCGACTTCAAGAACGTGATGATCTCGGCCTACGCGGCGGCCGGCGAGCGCTTCGACCGCGACGCCTTCAAGGGCGGCGACAACATCCGCGCCTTCCACCGCCATGTGCGCGAGAACGACCTGATCACCACCCACGTGCTGGTCAACCCGCAGGTCGACCGCTCGCGCCCGGCCCATCTGGAGACCTCGGACGTGGTGGCGCGGATCGTCGCCGAGACCGATGCGGGGGTGGTGATCCGCGGCGCCCGCATGGTGGCGACGCTGTGCGCGCTGGCCGACGAGCTCCTGGTGATGCCGGCGGCGTCACGCTGGTCGGACGAGATGCGCGACACCACCGCGTTCTCCTTCGGCTTCGCCATCCCGGTGGCGACGCCGGGGCTCCGCTTCATCTGCCGCCCGCCGGTGGCGCAGACCAACGCGCCCTCGCTGCTCGACCACCCGCTGTCGCTGCAATACGACGAATCCGACGGGCTGGTGATCTTCGACGACGTGACCGTGCCGTGGGAGCGCGTCTTCATCCACCGCGACCCCGAGTTCGACCAGCTGGTCAACCCGCAATCCCACACCCTGCCGGCCACGCTGATGCAGTCGGTGGTCCGCGCCACGTCGAAGTCGGAGTTCATGATGGCGCTGACACTGGCCGTCGCGCGGGCGTCGAAGATCGACGTCCACAACCCGGTGCAAGTGCAGCTCGCCGAGACCATCGCGATCGCCGAGTTCGCCCGCACCTGCCGCGTGGCGGCCGAGACCGAGGCGCGCGAGACCGAGTTCGGCACCTGGGTCGCCGGCCACCGCCCGCTGCAGACCTGGCAGAGCCTCTACTGGAAGATGTACAACCGCCAGTGCGAGATCCTGAACACCCTGGGCGCCGGCGGTATGGTGGCCGTGCCCTCTTACGCCGAGGTGGCGGGTGCGCTCAGGGACAGCGTCGAGACCTATTTCCAGTCGGCCAATGCGAGCGCGCCCGAGCGCATCCGGCTGCTGCGCCTCGCCTTCGACGCCTCGCTGTCCAGCTTCGCCGGGCGCCAGCGGCTCTACGAGCAGTTTTATACCGGAGACCCGATGCGGACCCAGGCGCTGTTCTACCGGATGTTCGACACCGACTCCCACATCGCCCGCATCCACGCCATGCTGGACGAGCTGGAGGCGCGGGAGCGGGTTAGCTAGTCCTGCTTCGAGGCGGCCGCCATCGTCTTGCCGTCGAAGGCCGGCATGCTCTGGAACGAGCCGAAGCCCTGGCTCGCATACCAAACCGAGAAGCCGAGCATCGCCTCCGGCGAAGGCGCCTCGACCACGTCGACGAAATCGTACTGTCCCTGGGTGTAGAGCACTGACTGGATCTTGATCCCCAACTCCTTCGCCTTGGCGCGCGCCAGCCGGTTGCGCTGTTCGTGCTTGCCGAGCCATTCGGCGCTCTGCTTGCCGAGCAGTACGTATTTCATGTCTCCCTCCCTGTTGTCGCCCGCCATTCCTAGCCGCGCTCGCGCCCGGCCGCAACGGCGCCCCGGGAGAGCTTGACCGCCGCCGCGCTCTTGCCGGAGAGTGTGGGCAGGAGGACTCCCCGCCCCATGCTCCATCGACCCTCTGCCGCAGACGCGACGGTAGCGATACCGGAAGCCCGGGCGGACGAGTCCTTCATCGAGATCGAGGCGCTCGACAAGACCTTCGTCGGGCAGGACGGCGAGCCGGTGGTCGCGCTCCAGGGCCTCGACCTCAACGTCAGGCGGGGCGAGTTCGTCACCATCGTCGGCCCCAGCGGCTGCGGCAAGTCGACGCTGCTCTCCCTGGTCGCCGGGCTGCTGGAGGCGACGGGGGGCGAGATCCGCATCGGCGGCACGCCGGTCGTCGAGCCCTATACCGATCTCGGCTTCGTCTTCCAGAGCGACCTGCTACTCGACTGGCGCACGGTGACCGGCAACGTGCTGCTGCCCTGCGTGATGCGCGGCATCGACGAGGCGGCCCATGCCGGGCGCGCGCGCGAGCTGCTCGCCTCGGTCGGGCTCGAAGGGTTCGAGGGCAAGCGGCCCTTCGAGCTCTCCGGCGGCATGCGCCAGCGCGTGGCGCTGTGCCGGGCCCTGCTGCTCGACCCGCCGATGCTGCTGATGGACGAGCCGTTCGGCGCGCTCGACGCGCTGACCCGCGAGCAGATGCAGGTCGACCTCCAGACCATCTGGCACCGCACCCAGAAGACCGTGCTGTTCGTCACCCATTCGATCTCCGAGGCGGTGTTCCTGTCCGACCGGGTGATCGTGATGACGCCGCGCCCCGGCGCCATCCGCGCGATCCTCGACGTCGACCTCGAACGCCCGCGCGATCTCAACGTCCACGACACGCCCGGCTTCACCGGCATCGTCCACGAGATCCGGCTGATGTTCCAGGAGATGGGCGTGATCCACCGCTGACCGGGCGAGGAGGCAGGATGAGCTTGTGGAACCGCAAGTGGACCCGCGACGCGTTCTGGATGGTTGTGTCCTTCGCGGCGCTGATCGGGCTCTGGTGGGGCGTGGTCTGGCTGTTCGAGACGCCGAGCTACCTGCTCCCCGCCCCGGACGAGGTGCTGTGGTCGGGCGCCGACAACGGGCTCCAGATGATCCCCCATTCGGGCTGGACGATCCTGTCGGTGCTGGCGGGCTATATCCTCGCGGTCGTCGTCGGCGTGCCGCTGGCCATCATCGTGGTCTCCTCGACGACGCTGGAGCGCATCCTGTATCCGCCGATGGTGGCCACGCAGAGCATCCCCAAGATCGCGCTGGCGCCGCTCTTCGTCGTCTGGTTCGGCTTCGGCATGTTCCCCAAGGTCGCGGTGGCGTTCCTGATCTGCTTCTTCCCGATCGTGGTCGACACCATCGTCGGCCTGCGCAGCATCGACCCCGCGCTGGTGCAGCTCGCCCGCTCGATGGGCGCGCCGCCTTCGCGCATCTTTCTCCGCCTCCGCCTGCCGGGTGCGCTCCCCAGCATGTTCGGCGGGCTCAAGGTGGGCTCGGCGCTCGCCGTGGTGGGGGCGCTGACCGGCGAGTTCATCGGCTCGGATAACGGGCTCGGCTATCTGCTGCTGAGCGCGGCGGGCGAGCTCGACACCGCGCTGCTGTTCGCCATCCTGTTCGTGCTTTCGCTGCTCGCGATGGCCTTCTTCTACGCCATCGAGCTGTTGGAGCGCCTGATGATCCCGTGGCACGTGTCGCAGCGCGCGCATGCGGGCTAGCCCGAAATTCTCGTCGGTGCCATGGCCTGCGCGGCGCTGTCCGGCCGACAGGGCAGGAGAGGCGCGCGGCGCGATGCGGGGACATCGGGCAAGCGCCTCGACGCACCCTGTCGGCCGGAGAGCGCCGCCCGGAGGGTCGCGCCCGGGCGCCCGCCCGCTGCGTCGCGGGCCTCGACCGTATTGCCCGATACGCTCTTCGGCCCGTTCCTGGCGGGACGAACGCCCGGGCGCGACGCAGGCCGTGGCACCGACGAGAATTCCGGGCTAGAAGTGTAGTCGCACGAGAAACCGAGGAGGAAACCATGAGAACCGCAATCACCGGCGCGGTCGCAGCCGCGATCCTCGCCCTCGCAATCCCGGCCCAGGCGGCCGACCAGGTCTCGCTCCGGACCGACTGGATCAAGAGCGCCTATCACGCGGTCTGGTACCACGCCAAGGACAAGGGCGTGTTCGCGAAGAACGGCATCGACGTCGACATCCGCGACGGCCGCGGCTCGGTGATCACCGCCCAGACCGTCGGCAACAAGACCGTCACCTTCGGCACCGCGGACGGCGGCGCGGTGATGGTGCTGGTCTCCAAGGGGCTGCCGGTCAAGATCGTCGCCTCCTATCTGCGCACCAACCCGGTCGCCATCATCTTCCCCAAGAAGAACGGCTGGAAGAGCTGGAAGGACCTCGCGGGCTCGCGCATCGGCTTCTCCGCGGGCGGCGCGACGGCGGCCTATTTCAAGGCGCTGGCGAAGAAGAACGGAATCGAGGGCAAGGTCAAGCTGGTGTTCATGGAGCCCGCGGCCAAGCTCGCCGCGCTGTTGACGGCCAAGGTCGACGCCATCGACTCCTTCGGCTTCCTGCAGGCGCCCAAGGCGACCGCCGCCGGCATCCCGTCGACCTATTTCAGCTACGCCTCGGGCGGCATCGTGGTGCCCGGGCTCTCGCTGATCGCCCACAACGACACCATCAAGGACAACCCGGACCTGGTGGGCCGCATGGTAGCGAGCGTGCGCGAGGCGCTGGCGCTCGGCCAGAAGGAGCCGGAGGCGGCGATCGCCTCGCTCTTGAAGGTCGCGCCCAACCTCAAGCCGGACATCTCGCTCGACATCCTCAAGGCGTCGTTCGACCTGTTCGAGAACGAGGCCAGCAAGGGCAAGCCGTCGGGCTGGACGTCGCCCGACGACATCGAGAAGGCGCAGAAGACGCTGATCGAGTTCAAGCGGATCAAGAAGGAGCAGCCGATCGACGCCTATTTCACCAACGCGTTCGTCCCGAAGTCATGACCGCGAAGACCGCGCGCCATCCCCGCCCGCCCGAGGTCGAGGGCCTCGGGCTGGAGGAGATCGCGGAGCGCTACGTCGCCCGGTTCGGCGACCGCAAGCCGGACTGGGCGGCCTTCGCCGATGCGCTGGTCGACGGCTATCGGCGGGCGCAGCACCGCTTCATCGGCAACACCTCGGGCAAGCCGGACGATGGCGTCATCCCGGCCCGCGCCTTCACGCTCAGCGTCATGTACGTCCCGCCGGGCGAAGGCAACGCGCCCCACACCCATGAGGTGGAAGAGGTGTTCTTCGTGCTGCAGGGCCATCTCACGGTGTTCTTCGAGGAGGAGGACGGCAGGCGGCTCGAGGTCGCGCTCGGCCCCTGGGACTGCGTCTCCTGCCCGGCCGGGGTGATCCACGGTTATGCCAACGACACGGTCGAGCCGGTCTACCTCCAGGTCATGGCCGGCAAGGCGAACCCCGAGTTCATGGGCTACGCCGACCAGGCGCTGTTCGAGGCGCGCGACCGGCATGTGCGCGAGGCGGGCGGTTAGGAGGGCGCCATGTCCACGATCAAAATATCGCTTCCCGAATCCCTCAAATCCTTTGTGGGGACCAGGCGGGCGCGAGCGATTACGTCCGCGAGCTGATCCGCAGGGAACGGGACCGCCAGAACTTGCGCGAGCTGCTTCTGGAAGGCGCGGCCTCGCCGCTTGCGGGCATGGCCGACGCCGCGTATTTCGACCGTCTCCGCCACCGGGTGCGCGACGCCGGCGGACGGTGAGCGCCAAGCCAGTCGTCCCGCGCGAGCGCGCGCGTTGCGTGCGTCGCGCTACCCGATATGCAACACGCGCTGTCCCAGCGGCTGGACCGGGCGGAAGTTGTTCGGGTAGAGGGCGGCAAAGGCGGCGATCTGGGCGGCGGAGATCGCCAGCGGCTCGGCGAGGACCGCCCAGGCGACGCCTTCGGTGCAGGGCGGGGTGGTGAGCGAGCCCCGGTAGCGCCATGCGGTCAGGCGGGCGGGCAGCAGCGTGGCGAGGTCGAGCTCGCCCGGAACCGCGCGTACCGCCCCGGGCTCGGCGGGCAGATGGGCCCAGAGCGGCGCCAGCGTGCCGTGCGCCGCGCCTTCCGCGAACAGGACGCCGACCACGGCGAGCGCGCCGTCCCCGGCCGCGTGCACCAGATGCAGCTCGAGCGCCAGGCGGACGCCGTCGAACAAATGCTCGCTGCCGTGGTGAAAGTGGAACTGCCGCAGCTCGTAGCGAATCCCGTCGAGCACGACGAAGCTGCCGGGGTCCGGGTTGGCCTGGACGGTGTGGCCGGTGTTCTCGAGGACGATGCGGCTCGGCCGGTAGGCGAATTCGAGCGGCGGGAGACCCGCGCCGCGGCCGCCGGCGAGATCGACGGGCGACTGCTCCGTGCCCAGGGCGCAGGCGGCGTAGCCGGGGTCGAGCGAGGCCCAGAGCGCCGGGCCGTTATCGGCGTCGTAGCCCCAGCGCGGCGGGCGGTCGTTTCCGGTCTCGGCTCCCATTCGCCGCATGATAGCGCACGCGCCGGGCTGGCGCGGCGCGCCTCAGGGTGTAATCTGGGCGCAACCGCAGGAGGGCGACATGGCGCTCCAGATCGTACCGACCGAGGCGACGCTGGGCGCCGTGGTGCGCGGGGTCCGGCTCGCGGAGCTCGACGATGCGGACTTCGCCGCGATCGAGCGGGCGTGGCACGACCATGCGGTGCTGGCGTTTCCGGACCAGCATCTGTCGGAGGCCGAGCAGGCCTCGTTCAGCCGCCGCCTCGGCCCGCTGGAGCGCAGCCTGACGGCCAACAACGTGGGCGCCGACCCGGAGATCATCGTGCTCTCCAACATGCGCGAGGACGGCACGCTGTGGCAGGCCGACAGCGCGCACGGGCTGTTCCTCCAGGGCAACAACTACTGGCACACCGACTCGTCCTACAAGCGCGTCCCCTCCAAGGGCTCGGCGCTCGCCGCCCGCGTGGTGCCGGCGACCGGCGGCGAGACCGCCTTCGCCGACATGCGGGCGGCCTTGGACGCGCTCGACCCCGGGATGCGGGACTACCTGGAGGGCAAGTCCGCGGTGCACAGCTACGCCTACAGCCAGGGCAAGGTCGGCGGCACCGAGACGCTGAGCGCCGACGAATGGGACGCGCTGCCGCCGGTCGAGCACCCGATCCTGCGCCGCCACCCGGCGACCGGGCGGGACGCGCTCTACATCGGGCGGCATGCGAGCCACATCGTCGGCGAGGACGAGGGCGACAGCCGCGCGCTGCTGGAGCGGTTGTGCGCCGAGGCGTGCCGGGCGCCCCGGGTGTTCGTCCATCGCTGGCGGGTGGGCGACCTGGTGCTGTGGGACAACCGCTGCGTGCTGCATCGCGGCCTCGGCCACCCGCCCGACCAGGGCCGCTACATGACCCGCACGACGCTCGCCGGCGACGGCGCGTCCAACGAGTGGTCGCTGCAGGCGGGCTAGCGCGCCGGGACGCGGCGGCTCAACAGGTTCGACAAGCGCTGCGCCCGCACGATGTTGGCGGCGAGCAGGCGGCTGCCGATGGCGGTGCGGAACCTCGCGGCCTCGCGGTTGCCCCGGTCGGCGGCCAGATTGTACCAGGCATAGGCGCGAACATCGTCCTCCGGGACCCCTCGCCCGGCGTCATACATCGCGGCCAGGTTGAACTGCGCCTGCACGTCGCCCTGCTCGGCGGCGGCACGGTACCACCGGACGGCTCCGCGGTCGTCCTTGGGCAGGCCGCCCGCGCCGGTCGCGTACATGATGCCGAGGCCGTTCTGCGCACCGCGATGGCCCTGGACGGCGGCCGCCCGGTACAGCCGCACGGCCTCGGCGTCGTTCTCCGCCACGCCATCGCCGTTGTCGTACATGGAGCCGAGATTGAACTGGGCGTGGGGGTTGCCCTGTTCGGCGGCCAGCCGGTACCACTTGGCGGCCTCGGCGTCGTTCTCCGCCACGCCGATACCCCGGTCGTATCTGAGCCCCAGCCTGACCTGGGCGCGCGCGTAGCCCTGCACGGCGGCCTTGCGAAGCCAGCTGACGGCTTCGGCGGCGTCGCGCGCCACGCCCTCGCCGCGGCCGTACATCGCCGCCAGACGGTACTGCGCCCTCGCCGCCCCCCGCGCGGCGGCCAGCCGGTACCAGAAGGCGGCCTCGGCGCGATCCACCGCCACGCCGGCACCCCGGTCATAGGCGGCGCCGAGGGCGAGCAGCGCCGGCACAAAGCCCTGTCGGGCCGATCTGCGGAACCACCCGACCGCCTCGGCGTCGTCCTGCGGCGTGCCGTGCCCGCCGCGATGTACGACGCCGAGATTGAACTGGGCGACCGCGTTCTCCCGTTGGGCCGCCCGGCGGAACCATCCCGCGGCCTCGGCGCGGTTCCGCTCGACGCCCGCGCCGGTGAAGTACATGAAGCCCAAATTGACCTGCGCCGGCACGCTGCCGCCCCGCGCGGCCCTGTGAAACCACCGCACGGCTTCGGCGGCGTCCTCGAGCGGGCCTCCCGGCGCGCTCAGCAGGAGCGCGAGGTTGAATTGCGCCTCGACCCTTCCCTGCTCGGCCGCCAGGCGGTACCACCTGACGGCATCGGCCGGGCTGCGCGGTACGCCCTGGGCGTTGTCGTACATGTAGCCCACGTGAAACCGTGCCGCCGCATCTCCCTGACGCGCCGCCCGCAGGAGCCACTCGAACGCCTTGACGTAGTCCTTGACCCCGCCGTGGCCGCTGTAATGCCGGGCGCCGATCAGGCGCTGGGCCCGGGGATCGAGCGGTTCGCCGGTCAGGGCGGCGCGCTGGGGCGCGCACAGCGCCGCAAGCAGGACCAGGACGACGGCAGCCGCGCCGGCGTACCGCCCCGCATAATCCAGACCCGCCTTAACCACGCGCCCGCGCCGCATGGGGGCATTGTATTGGCCATCGTTCTACAACTCCAGATTGTATTTGTCCGCTTCAGCCGCCCGCGGCCCGGGCGAGGGCGACGACGTTGCGGATCAGCGCCTGGCCGCGCCCCGCTTCCAGGCCCAGGATCGACTCCGGGTGGAACTGCACCGCCCAGACCGGGAGCGTGCGGTGCTGTAGCGCCATGGCCACCCCGTCCGCCGTCCGGGCGACGATCTCAAGCGCCTCGGGCGCCTCGTCCCGGGCGACATAGATCGAATGGTAGCGCCCCACCGAATAGCGGGCGGGCAAGCCGCGGAAGAGCGGTACGGGGTCGGCCTCGATCTCCGACGGCTTGCCGTGCACCGGACAGTCGAGAATCCTGAGCCGCGCGCCGAAATGCTCGGCGATCCCCTGCAGGCCGAGGCAGACGCCGAAGACCGGGATGGCGCGCGCAACGCAGGCGCCGACCGTCCCCGCCACGCCGAAATCGGCCGGCTCTCCCGGACCCGGCGAGAGCACCGCCAGCCCGGGCCGGCGCTCGTCGAGCAGCCCGGGGTCGAAGCCGAAGCGGAGCGTCTCCACCCTCGCCCCGGTCTGGCGGAAATAGTCTGCCAGCGTATGGACGAAGGAATCCTCGTGGTCCACCAGCAGCACGTCGAGCCCGGCGCCGATCGCCGCAGCGCCGTCTTCGGACGCCGGCGATGCGGCGGGCGGCTTCAGCACGTCGAGAAGGGCGGACGCCTTGACGCGGATCTCTTCCTCCTCCTCGGCCGGATCGGACTCGAACAGCAGTGTCGCCCCCGCCCGGACCGAGGCGACACCGTCGCGGATCTGGATCGTGCGCAGCGTCAGCCCGGTATTCATGTTGCCGTTGGCGAAAGCCGCCCCGACCGCGCCGCCGTACCAGCGCCGGGGCGAGCGCTCGCAATCCTCGATGAACTGCATCGCCCATTTCTTGGGCGCGCCGGTGACCGTCACCGCCCAGGTGTGGGAGAGGAAACCGTCCAGCGCGTCGAAGCCGTCGCGAAGCACGCCCTCGACGTGATCGACGGTGTGGATCAGCCTGGAGTACATCTCGATCTGGCGCCGCCCGATCACCTTCACCGACCCGGGCTCGCAGATTCGCGACTTGTCGTTGCGGTCGACGTCGGTGCACATGGTGAGCTCGGACTCGTCCTTCTCCGAGTTCAGCAGGGCGCGGACCTGGCGGGCATCGGCGATCGGATCGCCGCCGCGCCGGATGGTGCCGGAGATCGGACAGGTCTCGATACGCCGCCCCTCGACCCGGACGAACATCTCGGGCGAGGCGCCGATGAGGTATTCCCCCTCGCCGAGATTGATCAGGAACCCGTAGGGCGCGGGGTTGACCCGCATCAGCCGCCGGAAGATTGCCGACGGGGGCTCGGCCGCGGGCAGCCAGCTGACGATCCCGGGCACCGTCTCGAACAGGTCGCCCGCCCGGAACTTCCGCTTCGCCTTCCGCACGGTGGCGGCGTATTCGCCCGGCGCGTGGTCGCACCCGCCGGGGCCCGGCGGGGCGAAGCGGTAGGGCTCGTCCGGACCGCCGCGCGCGATGCCCTCCGTGGTCTCGCCGTCGATCTCGAACTCGTAGGACCGCCAGGTCGCCTCGCCGCGCTGGTGGTCGACGACGAGGATGCGGTCGGGCAGACAGAGCACCAGGTCGCGGCTGCCGTCCTCGCGGTTGCTCTTGCGCGCCAGCGGCTCGAACTGGAAGGCGAGGTTGTAGCCGAACGCGCCGTAGAGGCCGAGGAAACGCTCGCGCTCGGGCGCGCGGAACAGGCGCAGGACCTCGCGCAGCAACGAGAACACCGACGGCTGGCGGCTCCGCTCCTCCTCCGGGAACCGCCCGCCCGGCTGGCGGATTTCGAGCCGGAAACCGTCCTCGCACGCCTCATGGGACGCGACGAAATCCCAGCCCGCGGCGCGCGCCTCGAGGGCACGCGCGAGGCCTCGCCCACGCGGCGACAGCGCCCTCACCCGGGCCGAGCGGCCCGCCGCGGAGATTTCGAGCGGCGGGTCCACGAAACCCATGTCCCAGCGCGTGTAGCGTCCGGGATACTCGAAATCGGACGACAGCAGCGCGCCGCGCCGCCGGTCGAGCCGGTCGACCAGGATCGTCCGGGCGTTCTCGTAGGTCTCCGGCGCGCGCTCGCAGGCAACGCGCACCCCGCCCGGTGTAGTGAAAACATCCCTTGCCTTCGACATGACGCCTCCGCTTCGCCGGGGCTTCCGGGAGCCATGCCGCCTTGGCAAAGGAAAATGGCTGCCCGGGTCCGGCAGCCATCCATGTCACGCGCGAAATGCCGGCCGCCGCTTCAGGCGCGCCGCCACCAACCGGTCGAGATCGAAACCGCGTTCCGCATGACGAGGGCAAGCATACGCGCCGGGCGCCCGGCGTCAACCGGCGCGACCCTACGGCCTGTCTTCGAGGGCGCTGCTGCGGTCGCCGACATGCACCAGCCGGGTCTTCATGGTGGACCGCGGGATGGTGCCCGGCGGCAAGAGCTCGACGCGGGCGGTGAAGATCAGCCTTTCGCGCAGCGCGGTCTCCAGCGCCCTCGCCAGGCCCGGGCGGTCTCCGGCGGCCTCCCCGTGCTCGACCAGGATGCGCAGCGGCGGCTGCACCGCGGGGCCCGGCTTGGGCAGCAATATGCGCATCGCCCCGGTGGTCTCGGGGCGGAAGCCGGTCACCACGTCCTGGACCGCGGACGGCCAGACATTGACGCCGCGCAGGATCAGCAGGTCGTCGGTCCGCCCGACCACCCGGATGCGCGGGCCGGTTCTCCCGTTGGCGCACGGGCCGTTCCTGACGACGACCCGATCGTGACTGCGGAAGCGCAGCAGCGGCGCCGCCTCGCGGTCGATATGGGTGAACACCATCTCGCCTTCGAGCTCGTCGGCGTCCGCCGGCAGCACCTCTCCGGAGGCCGGGTCGACGATCTCCATGATCGCCATGTCGGGGGTCAGGAAGTGGGCGCCGTCCTGCATGTCGCTCTCGGCGGCATAGACCGGGACGACGTCGGCGTTGCCGACCGATTCGGTGACCCGGGCCTGCCAGGTCTCCTCGATATGGCGGCGGATCTCGGGAACGCCGCCGCCGGGCTCGGCACCCACCGCCAGCCGTTCGACGCCGAGCCCGGCCACGTCGATGCCGCGCGAGGTGGCCGCCTCCGCCAGATAGAGCGCATAGGACGGCGTGCAGGCGAGCGTGTCGGCCCCCATGCGGGCGATGGCGTCGAGCAACCGGTCGGTCGCGCCTGCGCCGATCGGCAGGAAGGTCGCGCCGAGATCCTCGATCCCCTGCGCGAGCGGGATGCCGCCGACGAAGAACCCGATGCTGAAGCCCATGGCGACGGTCGATGTCGCGCGCACGCCCTGGCACCAGAACACGCGCCGGATCGCCTCCCGCCACAGCGCGGAGTCGTGCGCCGTCACCGGGACGTAGGACGGCGCGCCGGTGGTGCCGGACGATGCGTGGACCCGGACGATCCGCTCCCGGTCGGCCGCCGCATGATGGCCGAACGGGGGATGCGAGTGCTGGCTTTCGCGCAGCTCCTGCTTGGTGGTGAACGGCAGGCCGGCGAGGTCGGCGACGCTCCGGATATCCTCGAACGAAGCGCCCGCCTGCGCTAGCTTCCCGGCGACGAAGGGGGAGTGCGCCTTCAGATAGGCCATCTGCGCGCGGAGCTTCCTGTCCTGAAGCGCGCGCACCTCGTCCGGGCTCGCGGTCTCGACCGGGTTCAGCGCGACAGCATCCATTCGTCCGGTTCTCCCGCTACGCCGTGCGCGGCCCCCGCAAGGCCCTCCACCTCAAGCGCCATCAGACGCTCGGCCGTGAAGGCGATCATCTCGCGAAGCAGGACCGCGTCCGAACTCTTCTCCAACAGCGCCTGCAGGGTCATCATGTCCTTGGCGGAGGTCGTGGTATTCCTTCGGTCGGATGGACCGTGGAAGCCCAACCCTAACTGGCACCGCGATGGCCATCCGCTATGGACAAGTGGCCAGCCGCCGCCAGACTCCAGACGGTCGCGGCGGCGGACCACTTACCCACAGATACCGACGGTAGCTTCAGCTCCTACACCGCGCCTGGGGACACGACCCGATGAAATGGTGTTGATACTGGTCTTGAGAATATCCTTCACCGTGCGGCCGAAAGGCTGGAAGCGGTGGAATACTGGCGTTCTTCGGGCGTCTGCCGACACCTGACGGGATTCTCATTCAACGTGAAACATTAGGATCAGTGCCTGGCCAGGGACGGCCCGCCCTTGCGCAGCGTCGCCATCGCCGTATCCAGCCCGTCGAGGGTCAGCGGGTACATCCGACCGGACATGATCTGCCAGGTCAGCCGCAGCGACGGCGTCGCCATCCAGCGCTCCTCGGGCACCGGGTTGAGCCACACCGCGTCGGGGTAGCAGGCGAGCAGGCGGCGCAGCCAGGTCTCGCCCGGCTCCTCGTTCCAGTGCTCGATCGAGCCGCCGATCTCGGTGATCTCGTAGGGGCTCATGGTGGCGTCGCCGACGAAGATCGCCTTGTAGTCCGCCGGGTAGGTGTTGAGCACGTCCCAGGTCGCGGTCCACTCGTTGTAGCCCCGCCTGTCCTCGCGCCACACCCGCTCATAGGGGAAGTTGTGGAAGTAGAAGTATTCGAGGTGCTTGAGCTCGCCGCGCGCGGCCGAGAACAGCTCCTCGGAGATCCGGATGTGGCTGTCCATCGAGCCGCCGATGTCGAGGAACAGCAGCACCTTCACCCGGTTCCTGCGCTCGGGCACCATCTTGATGTCGAGCCAGCCGGCGTTCTCCGCCGTGGCGCGGATGGTGCCGTCGAGGTCGAACTCGTCCTCGGCGCCGTCGCGCACGAACTTGCGCAGCCGGCGCAGCGCCAGCTTGATGTTGCGGGTACCGATCTCGACGTCGTCGGCGAGGCCGCGGAACTCGCGCCTCTGCCACATCTTGGTGGCGCTCCCGCCGCCGCCCTCGCCGCCGATCCTGACCCCGGCCGGGTTCCGCCCGCTATTGCCGAAGGGCGAGGTGCCGCCGGTGCCGATCCAGCGGTCGCCGCCCTGGTGACGCCCGCGCTGCTCCTGGAGGCGCCTGGCGAGCTCCTCCATCAGCTCGTCCAGGCTCAGCTTCTCGATCTCCTCCGCATCGAAGACCCGCTCGGCGAGCGCGCGCAGCCAGTCCTCCGGGATCGCCCTCGAGAACAGATCCTCGGTGTCGTGCATCGCGCCGGCGAAGAAGTTGTCGAACACCTTGTCGTAGGCGTCGTAGTACTTCTCGTCCTTGACCATCGCCGCGCGGGCGAGGTGGTAGAAGGAGTTCGCGTCGTACTCGCCGGCGCCCCTGGACAGCGCCTCCAGCATCATCAGGTATTCGCGGATGGTGACCGGGACGCTGGCCTGGCGGAGCTGGAAGAAGAAGTCGACGAACATCAGCTCTGGCGCCGCGACAGGAAGGCGAGGCGCTCGAACATCTGCACGTCCTGCTCGTTCTTCAACAGCGCGCCGTAGAGCCTGGGCAGCGCCTGCGCGGTGTCCTCGCGCAGATCCTCGGGCTCCAGATCCTCGGCCAGCAGCAGCTTGATCCAGTCGAGCAGCTCCGAGGTGGACGGCTTCTTCTTCAGCCCGTTGACCGAGCGGATCGAGAAGAAGCACTCCAGCGCCTCCTTGAGCAGCGCCTGCTTGATGCCCGGGAAGTGGACCTCGACGATGCGCGCCATGGTGTCGGGCTCGGGGAAGCGGATGTAGTGGAAGAAGCAGCGCCGGAGGAAGGCGTCGGGCAGCTCCTTCTCGTTGTTCGAGGTGATGATCACCGCCGGGCGGTGCCGTGCCGCCACCGTCTCCCGGGTCTCGTAGACGTAGAACTCCATGCGGTCGAGCTCGCGCAGCAGGTCGTTGGGGAACTCGATGTCGGCCTTGTCGATCTCGTCGATCAGCAGCACCGCCTGGTGCTCGGAGACGAAGGCCTGCCACAGCATGCCGCGCTTGATGTAGCTGCTTATGTCGCCCACCCGCGCCTCGCCGAGCTGCGAGTCGCGCAGCCGCGAGACCGCGTCGTACTCGTAGAGCCCGTGCTGCGCCTTGGTGGTCGACTTGATGTGCCACTCGAAGAACGGCCGGCCAAGCGCGCTCGCCACCTCCTGGGCCAGCAGGGTCTTGCCGGTGCCGGGCTCGCCCTTGACGAGCAGCGGGCGTTCGAGCGTGATGGCGGCGTTGACCGCCGTCATCAGGTCTTCGGTCGCGATATAGGACTCGGTGCCGGTGAACTTCATGGGCGCTCGCTGTCGGGAAGGCGGGGCACGGTAGTCGAGGCCCTGCGGCCGATCAAGCCGGGCGCCGCCGGGAGGACGCATTGCTGGGAATATCGGTCGCGCTGCACGCGCTCGCCGCCATCGTCTGGGTCGGCGGGATGGGGTTCGCGCTATACGCGCTCCGGCCCGCCGCCTTCCCGCTCGACGGCCCAATACGGCTCGCGCTCTGGCAGCGCGTCTTCAGGCGCTTCTTCGCCTGGGTCTGGGCCGCCGCAATCCTGCTGCCGCTCACCGGCTATGTCATGGTCTGGGGCCAGTGGGGCGGGCTCGGCGGCATGCCGCTGCACGCCCACCTGATGCAGGGTATCGGCTGGATCATGATCGCGATCTTCCTCTATCTCTGGTTCGGCCCCTATCGCCGCTTCCGGGCCGGGCTCGCCGCCGGCGACCCGCCCGCCGCCGCCGCCGCGCTGGAGCGGATCAGGCAAACCGTGACCGTCAACCTCGCGCTCGGGCTGATCAACGCCGCCATCGGCGCGTCCGGCCGCTACTGGACGGTCTGAGCGATCCTAATGTTTCACGTGAAACATTGTCCCCGGGGGACGGGAAGAAAATCATATATTTATATCAATGTATTATAGTAGTTTGCTGAGAAATACCATCAGGATGTTCCGCGCCTTCCCGCCGGTTCCCGCGCCGCACTCCGAAACCGGCCGGGCGCGCGGACCGAGGCGCGGCCGACGGCTTGATTGCGTCGCAATCGCTGCCTAGGGTTCGCTCCGATGTCGAAGCGGAGGACAGGCACTTGGCGAGCATCACGATCCGCAATCTCGACGACGATGTGAAGACCCGGCTTCGCACGCGCGCGGCGGGCAATGGGCGCTCCATGGAAGAGGAAGCGCGGCTGATCCTGCGCGAGGCGGTTGGCGGGGAAGCCGAGCCCGAGAACCTGGCCGCCTTCATCCGCGAGTGCTTCGCCCCCTATGGCGGCGTGGAGCTCGAACTGCCGCCGCGCGGGCCGATGCGCGAGCCGCCGCGCTTCGACTGAGGCGGCGGCGATGGTGGTGCTCGACACGCACGCTATCAGAAATACTAACAGATTGATTTAAATATCTTTTTTCTCAAAATCCAAATTCCAAAAGCGTTTAGGCAACAATAGTCTTCCAGAATTCTGGCCCTGTTCCGGGCCAGCTCTGCGCCTCCCTGTCGGTAACCGGTAACCGTTCGGGACCCTGGAGATGTGCACCGCGACAGGCCGGGCCAAAGGGTCGGAAGGTCGCGGCTTTCCTCAGGACTGCATCATTCCGGTGGCCACCGCTTGTGTTGCGTCCCCCCGGGCGCCGAACGGTTACGACGCGGACGGGCCGTCGCCAAGTTCGCGCGAACGCGGGGCGGCTGCAAGTGCGAAACCCGACACCGTGCGCGCGCAGTCTACTCCGATACGATGTGAACTGACCAAGGCCGAACATCGCAGATGTGGCGATGGGGCTTGACCGGGCGAGCGCCGGGTGGTGATGGGTGGCGCGGGTCGAGAGGCGGATGACATTTGAGGGCAGCGGGAGCTTGAGGGGTGATTCTTCACGCGTTTCGCAAGCACCTTGCGGATGAACTGGAGAAGCTTCCAAGCGATCCGGAACAGCCGTTGGAGAGCTACATGGTTACCACGGCTGCTCTTGCAAGGCAGTTGCTGGACTATCTGGCGATCGAGGACCTGACGGTTCCGAACGCTGGCTTGGGGGAGAAGCCGCCGGCATATCCCCTCAGGAAAGTTCTGGATCGCATCCTCCATTTCAGGGCGCTGCACCAAGACGGCTTGACGTCCAACATTCCGGGCAAGCCGGACCTGGTGACGCTGTATTCCGACCACTCTCAGGAATACGGCAACCATTTCTACATCCGGTTGAGAGACCATCGGGACGTGGTCGGTCGGCTCGCCCACGACGATTCGTATGTGGGCCGCCATCTGTTCCGGCGAGCCGTCACGCTGCTGAACAACGTCATGCGGGAGTCGAACGAACCGAGCAAGCCGCGGACGCAGCTCATGCAGGCGCAATTTCGGCATTGGGTCCAGACCATGCTGTTCAATGCATGGAACCTGCTGGTCACGCTCATCGAAGACGGGAGCGTTTCGTGTCCCGACGTTGGGGTCGAATGCTACGAGCTGTGTTTCGACAACGGTACCGAGGAGTACCTGCACGCTTTTTCAACGATCTCGACCGTTGGGGACCTGCTCCCCGGCAACGGTCCAGTGTGGTGGTGGGCGCCGTTTGCGCCGCTACGATTTGAATGTGGCGAGCGCGAGACCTGGTGCGTGCTCCTGACCGCTGTGAAGTCCGAGGCGGAGCGCACAACCTTCGATCTGGTTGTGCCCTTCGACTCGTTCATCGGGATGTTTCAGGACGCTCGTCGTCAGCTCGACGGCCAGCAGGACGGTTCCGAGAGCGTGTCCTGGGGCCAGCCGATTCGTGGATGAGGCGTCAAACTCAAAGCCTGCCGGGCCGAACGGCCTGCGCTCCGCCGGCCGCCCGCGCCGCGCCCGCCTGCGCTGACGGGTTCGCCCCGCATCGCCCCCATTCCCTTTCCCCGCATATCCCCGCGCCGATCCTGCCGCCCGCCGCGGCGGGCGCAGCTCTGCCCCGCCGCCCGTCACGGTCGAGGCGCTGCCTGCCCCATGTCGTCATGCCTGGCCCCGGATCAAGTCCGGGGGCAGTCCGGGCATCCACTGGCGCCGCCGCCTCTCCCGACCGGCCGCCGTGCGTGCGGAGGCGCCGCATGGATGGCCGGATCGAGTCCGGCCATGACGGGGTGAGGGACGTTGAGGAAGCGTGCGCGGGCCGTCTCCCTCGCCGCCGTGCCCTCCCGCGGCATGCTTGGCCCCCAGCGGCCCCCACCCCGTCATGCCCGGATCGATTCCACTGCTGTCCGGTTTAGATCGGCTGGACGGGGGCAAGCCCTTGGTACGGGCGGGATATCGGCGCGTCGGTCGGATCGAGACACGGATCGCGCCCCGCCCACACTTGCCGTCCTGGTCCCCCCGCTGTCACCCCGGACCTGATCCGGGGCCCAGGGCCACAGGCACCGCTTTCGTCCGGCTTCCCTGGGCCCCGGATCAAGTCCGGGGTGACAATGGCGGACGGAGACGGAGTGCGTATCGTCGCGGAGCCCGCGCCGAAAATCTAAACCGAACAGCAGTGGACTCGATCCGGGCATCCACTGGCGCCGCCGCCTCTCCCGACCGGCCGCCATGCGTGTAGGGGCTGCATGGATGCCCGGATCGCGCCCGGACTTGATCCGGGGGCCAGGCATGACGGGGGTGGGGCCTGGAGCCGCGGCTACGCCGCCGCTTCCCGCGGGCGCATGGTGCGCCACAGGATCAGCGTCATGATCGCCATGTTGACGAAGTTCCACGCCATGCCGTTCAGCAGCGCCACCCGGTAGGACGCCGTCAGGTCGTAGATCCAGCCGGACACCCAGCCGCCGAAGGCCATGCCGCCGATGGTGGCGAAGATCACCAGCCCGATGCGCTGCCCGGCCTCGCGCGCCGGCAGGTACTCGCGGATGATGATCGCATACGACGGCACGATGCCGCCCTGGAACAGGCCGAACACGAAGGAGATGACGTAGAGCGCGACCAGCCCGTCGAACGGCAGATAGAGGGCCAGCGCCACGCATTGGAGCACCGAGCCCAGCAGCAGCGTCCGCACCCCGCCGATATGGTCGGCGAGCACGCCCGAGGCGAGCCGGCTGACCACGCCGGCGGCCAGCATGAGGGACAGCATCTCCGCCCCGCGCGCGATGCCGTAGCCGAGATCGACGCAATAGGCGACGAGGTGGACCTGCGGCATCGACATGGCGACGCAGCAGCCGAACCCGGCGATGGCGAGCAGGGTCTGCATGGCGCGCGGGGTGAAGGCGGCCATGCGGAGCTGCTCGGTGCCGGCGATGCCGGTGATGCGGTCGACGTGGTCGCGCTTCGGCCCCTCGCTGCGCAGCAGGAAGGCGAGCGGCACGATGGTCGCCGCGCTGAACAGGCCGATCGCGAGATAGATCGGCCGCCAGCCCTCGACCGTCACCGCGTCCTGCAGGACCAGCGGCAGCAGCATGCCGGCGAAGTAGTTGCCACAGGCCACGGTGGCGACGGCGATGCCGCGGCGGCGCACGAACCAGTGCGAGATGTTGGCCATCAGCGGCCCGAACATCGAGCCGGTGCCGATCCCGATCAGCACGCCATGCACGATGGAGAGCTGCCACATCGCCTCGACCGCGGACGAGGCGGCGAAGCCGGCTCCCAGCGCCACGCCGGCGGCGAGCGCCGGCAGCATCATGCCGATCCGGTCGATCAGCCGCCCGACCACGATGTTGCCGAGCGCGAAGAAGACCATCGAAACCGTGTAGGGGATCGAGGCGGTCGCCCGGTCGACCCCAAACTCGGCCTGGACCGCCGGCATCACGATCACATAGGACCACAGGCCGATGCTGCCGATGGTCGCCAGCGCCAGGGTGACGGCGAGGCGGAACGCGGCATAGCGCGGGTCGACGGCCCGGACTTCATGGTCGCGGTCGGATGGCAAGGCGTGCTCCGGCTGTCTCTGCCGACCGGTTCCGTCTCCGGCCGTCCCGTCGCTGTCCCGGCCGCCCGATGCGGGTCCCGGCGGCGGAGAGGCCGGGATGGCATACCCGGCGCGCCCGCCCGGCGCAATGCCGCCCCGCCCCGACGCCGGCGGTCACGCCGGCCCCGGACTGCGATCCGGGGCAGGCCATGATGGCGGCGGGAAATGCGCGCTAGAAAGCGGCGCGGAGCTCGAGGCGTCCGCCGTAGGCCTTGTCGCGGGACAGCAGACCCCTGGCGTGGGCGGCGGCGCGCAGCGCGAAGGCGCCGCTCTTCCAGGTGGCGCCGAGGTCGAGCAGCAAGCGGGGGGCGGTGTCGCCGGCGCTCAGCGTCTGGCCGGACACCGCGACCCGGCTCTTCCCGTGGAGGCTGCGCTCCAGGCCCAGCCCGCCGCTGAGCGTGAACTCGTCCGTCCCGCCGTTCGGCGCGAGCTCGGTCTCCGCGGCGGCGCCGACGCCGGCGGTGAGCCGCTCCGCCTCGTCGAGCGAGACCCGGGAGCCGAGCGCATCGGCGAAGCCGCCCATCGAGACGCCCGCGCCGTTGAGCCACGCCCGCGCGGTCAGCCCCGCCGCGCCGCCCAGCGCGAAGCGCCTCCCGCCTTCCAGGTCGAGCGCGCGGGCGAGCGCGGCCGCGCCGTTCCTGAGCCTGCCCCGGGCGGCCGAGGACAGGTCGGCGTCGTAGCGGGTCAGCCGGAGCACGCCGCTGCCGTAAAACCCCGCGGCGCCGCGCCAGGCGAGCCCGCCGGCGAGCCCGTACCCGGTCGCGGCGATCCGCCCGCTGCCGGAAGCCGGCGAGACCCGCGCGCTGCCCGAGACCAGCCGCGCCCCGGCCCAGCCGGTCAGCTCCCCGCCCAGCGCGAAGTCGATGCCGGCCTCCGCCGCGTAGCGGTCGTAGCG
>JAPPGP010000234.1 GCA_028821395.1 Defluviicoccus sp. | reverse complement strand
CCTATGTCGGGGCGACCCATCTCAACGACATCAAGATCGTCAAGCCGATCTTCCGCGCGGGCCGGCTGTTCTGTTACCTCGCCTCGGTCGGCCACTGGCTCGACGTCGGCGGCAACGTCGCCGGGAACTACAACCCGACGGCGGTCGACATCATGCAGGAAGGGGTACGAATCCCGCCGGTCAAGCTCGCCGAGCGCGGCGTCGTCAACCGGGACATCGTCGACATCCTGCTCGCCAATGGCCGCCTGCCGGGCAGCAACTACGGCGACCTCAACGCCCAGCTCGGCGCGCTCGACCTCGGCACGAGGCGGCTCAACGACCTGCTCGACGATTTCGGCGACGGCACGGTCGCGGCGGCGATGGCCGAGATGTCGCTGCGCGCCAGCCGGCAGATGCGGGCGCTGATATCGGAGCTGCCGGACGGCACCTATGCCTTCGAGGACCATATCGACAATGACGGGCGCACCGACGCGCCGCTCCGGGTCGCGCTCGACCTCACCGTCGCGGGCGAGACCATGACGCTCGACTTCTCGCGCTCGGCGCCCGCCTGCGACGGGCCGCTCAACGTCTCGCGGGCGACAACCGTCGCCGCCTCCTTCGTCGCCCTCAAGCACGTCTTCCGCGAGGTGCCGGCGAGCGGCGGCTGCCTCGAGCCCATCGCGTTCGTCATCCCCGAGGGCTCGATCCTCGCCGCCGAGCCGCCGTCGCCGGTCTCGGGCTATACCGAGAACATCATGCGCACCATCGACGTGATCTTCGGCGCGCTCGCCAAGGCCGCGCCCGAGCGGGTCAACGCGGCCTGCTTCGCCACGGTGAACGCGCTGCTGATGTCGGGCCGGCGCGACGACGGCGCACGCTTCATCCTGTTCACCTTCTTCGGCGGCGGGCTCGGCGGCAACCCCGAGGGCGACGGGCTGAGCCACGGCAACGCGCCGATCGGGATGGCCAACATCCCGCCGGCGGAGATCCTGGAGGCCGCCTACCCCGCCTGCGTCACCCGCTGGGGGCTCCGGCCCGACTCAGGCGGTCCGGGCCGCCACCGCGGCGGTCTGGGCGCGGTCTACGAGTTCGAGCTGCTGGCCGATGCGGCCGATCTCGTGGTGTTCGGCGAGCGCGCGCGCTTCCCCGCCTTCGGCATCCTCGGCGGCGGCGCCGGCGCGCCCAACCGGATCGTCTACGAGCAGGCGGACGGCGAGCGCTCGCCGGAGAACACCGGCAAGCTCGCCGGCGTCACGCTGCGCAGGGGCCAGCGCGTGCGCATCGAGAGCCCGGGCGGCGGCGGCTACGGACCGCCGGAAGACCGCCCGGTCGAGGCCATCTCGCGCGACCTCGCCCTCGGCCTGGTAAGCCGCGCGGCCGCAGAACGAGACTACGATGTGACTACAAGCGCCGACGGCACGGTGGAGCGGCGGGCGGGGTGAGCGGCGGAGGCGGGCTCGGCCCCGTCACGATGCGGCAGGAGACCCCTCGCCCCAGAACGCGCGGTCATCGGCGAGGTCGTCCGGATGGAAACGGGCCGACAGGATGCGCCCGTCCCGCACTTCGAAGACCGCGAGCTCCCGTCCCCCGATCCGCCGGCCGTTCTTGTCCGCGGACCATTCGATAGCCGCGGCGACGTGGCTGCCGGTCTCGGCGGTCGATGCGACGGCGAGATCGAAGGTCCCGCCGGTGGTATCGAGGGCACGGCGGATCATGTCGAGCACGGCGTCGCGGCCCCGAAGCTCCCCCATATGCGCACCGACATCGGGCTCGCTCCAGCGAACATCGTCGGCCATGAACCGCCGCAGCAACTCCAGGTCGCCGGTGCGGCCGGCCGAGCGCCGGGCGTCGTAGAAGGCACGGATGAAGCAGCCGAGCGGACCGGCGGCGGCGTCGTTCGGGTCGACCATGTTCCGAGGCTCCGCGTCATTGTAGGGTCGGGCGCGAATTGGTACCGGCAGAGCCGTCGCTGTCCACCCACGCCCCCCGATGGAATTTGGCTCGTATGGTCACGGACGGCGCGGCGGTCGACGTAGACTGGACTATCACTGAGGAGACGGGAACATGGGCATGCACAACCCGCCGCATCCGGGCGGCATCGTGAAGCGCCAGTGCCTGGAGCCCCTCGGCCTCACCGTGACGCGGGCGGCACGGGGGCTGGGCGTCACGCGGCAGGCGCTGTCGGAGCTGGTGAACGGTCGCACGGGCATCTCGGTGGAGATGGCGATACGGCTCTCCAAGGCCTTCGGCTCGACGCCGGAGACCTGGCTCGGCATGCAGATGGCCCACGACCTGTGGCAGGCCCGCCAACGCGCCGACGAGATCGCGGTCGAGCGCTTCGCCGCGTGACCGGCGGTTGCGGCATGCTGGTCGGCGTCGACGTCGGCGGCACTTAAATTGACCTCTATTTTCGGATATCTGGACATGCGTACCCTT
>JAPPGP010000218.1 GCA_028821395.1 Defluviicoccus sp. | reverse complement strand
TCCTGGTCCCGCGCAGACGCCGGAAGCAACCAAAGAAAAAGGGAGTCCGTGCGTGTCGAGAGGGAGGTCGTACCCCGTCATGCTGCGTCATTGTGCCACGCGTCCTCGGTCCGGCAACCCTGGCGGGTCCTCCGGTCGCTCCGCTCCCTGCGGCCTGGCCCTAGACCCTCTAGGGGCGGGCCGTGAAAGTTTCGGACCGTGAAGATCGTGCTCCCGAACCCTCCAACGCCTCGCGTGGGGCGCACCGGCCCCTTGGCGCGGGGCCGGCGCGTCGGGCCGGCGCTAGAGTCCTGAAGAAGGCCTACTCGTAACGCGGCCAGCCACCGAGGCGGCGCGCCGGCCCTCCCAGGCCATCGACGGCACGATCTTCCGCACCACTCCGAAACTTTCCGCACCACCCCGCCCCAAGAGGCTCTAGGGCCAGGTGCCGGCCCTGCGGGCGCGTGTCCCAACAACGCATCACGACGGGGCCACCCGCAGGGTGGACACCGCCCCGGAGGATGAACGAAAGGGAGGTCGACATGATCGACACACGCGAACAGACCGCTACCGCTTCACAGACCGCAGCCATCTGCGAGAACATCGCACTCTACGGAGCTTCGCCCGAGAGGGGCGAGATCGACAGCCGCGAGGTCTGGGACGAAGACGATGCCACCGAGGCGCTCGCCGAAGCCATCCGCATCATGGTCGACGGCATCACCGTGGACGGCACACAGATGGCCGACGAGCGCGAGGCGCTGCTCTGGAGCATCGTCAACTGCTTCCACGCCCAGATCGGCCGCCTCGACAGGGCCGTGGACCGCATCGTGCCCGAGATGAAGGACCTCGAGACGGCCCAGGACGGGACCGAGGTGAAGGCCTGGGAGCTGCAGCTCCTCACGGCCCGCGCGCAGAACCTCGGCGACCGCCGGGACGCTTTCGAGAGGCTGCGCGATACCGCCGCCGGCGCCTACCTCGCCGAGACCAACGATGTCTGGCGGCCGAGAAACGGATCGCATACCTCGAAGTCGGGAGCGCTCACGTCTGCCGCCATCGACGCGCGCGACTATCGCCGCGCCCGCAAGGAGCGCGAGATCAGTAGCCACCTGCCGGACGGCACCCTGGTGGCGGTGACCGGCGGCAAGGAGGTCGCGGACCCCGGCGCCGTCTGGAGCGTCCTCGACCGCACCCGCGCCAAGCACGGCAACATGGTGCTCGTCCATGGCGGCGCCCCCGGCATCGAGACGGTGGCGGCGAAGTGGGCCGAGGCCCGCAGTGTGGACCAGGTGATCGTTCGCCCGGACTGGAAGGCGCACGGACGGGCTGCCCCGTTCAGGCGCAACGACGAGATGCTCGACCTGCTGCCGAAGGGCATCGTGGCCTGGCCCGGTTCGGGCATCACCGACAACCTGGTCGACAAGGCCCGCCAAATGGGTATCCCGGTCATGACCGCCACCCCATAGGCGGCGCTTCCCCCTTTTCCGCTACGGCCGGTCCTTCGCCTCCGCGAGGGATCGGCCGTCTTTGTCTTCGCCATACCCACCGTCGCGCGTCGACGCTGAGCGTCCGGCGCGCTTGCCGCGTTCGCGGCTTCGCGCACCGCTCGCGCTCCGGATGTACGACGCACGATCCGTGCCTGCCGCGCCGCAGCCTCGCGCCCGGCTCGCCGCATACGCGGCTTCGCCGAGCGCTCGCCTGCTCGCCCTATAGGTCCAGGAATGCAGATGCCGGCCCACGGCTCGCCGCGCTTCGCGCGACGCATCGCCACCCCCCCCCCCCGGCTCGATGCTCCGCGTCGCCGTTTTGAGCGTTCGCCCTGTTCCGGTCACGGCGCATTCGCCGTCATCACGCACTTGCTCTCGCTATCCGGCCCGGCGCTCTCACGCCTTCGCTTGCCGCCAGCTCAGAACGCGTCTGTCCCGGAATCTCCTCCACCGACCTGCGCAACCAACTTCGCAGCTTTCCGCCCCGGCAGCTCTCCCTTGTCCAGGAAGACCTTGAGGCTGCGCTCGCCCATTTCGATGCCCCGCGCCTTGAGCACCTCGTGCATCTGCGCCACCGTCACGCCCCTGGCCCGCTGCTCGAGCATGCGCTCTCGCAAGCGGTCCAGCACATCCTTCAGCGACAGCTTAGGCGGCGCCAGCTTCGCCAGGTCCGCATCAATGGCATCGAAGTCGATATCCGACTCGTTGAAGCGTCTTACGACCATAAGTCCTCCTATCGCAATGTTCGGCGATTCCAGAGCGTTGCCTATGATTCCCCGCGTCCTCCACCGCGTCAAGACCGGCGTCGCTCCCGCTCGAAAGCAATCGCCCGCCAGCTCACCGCGGTCAACAAAACAAAAGAAAATTCCTGCCCAGCGACTAATCCTCTTGACCGTCTACGCGTGGTTTCGTATGTAACTTGTCACACCTATGCACCAGAGGTGCATGATGCTAGAATACATAGTTGGTATGGAGCGAAGTGAATAGCAGGATTTTCCGGTCTATCGTATAAGGGTCTGATGTTTATGAGAGATTCACCACCGATGGAGAGCGTCTCCCTGCCCGTGCCGGACGGGGCGCCGTCGCCCGTCTGGCGGGTCGCGTTGAGGCGAGGCGCCGTGCGAGGTTGCCAGTGGTAGCGACCCTGGTCCAGGCGGCGTCCGCTGCATACTATCTGGAGAGCCAGCGCTCGTTCCGCCATCCCAACGAGTATTACACGGCGGGCGAGGAGCCGGACGGGGTGTGGTTCAACCCCAAAGGGCTGCTCGGCCTCGAGAACGGCGGCAAGGTGGATTCCGGCGACTTCCACCGGCTCTATCACGGTTTTGCGCCGGACGGCTCCACCAGGCTCACCAGGAACGCGGGCAGCGAGCAGCGCTCGGCGGGCCTGGACATGACCTTCTCGGCCGACAAGAGCGTGTCCGCGCTCTGGGCCGTCGCCGATCCCGAGTTGAGGGCCCGCATCGAGGACGCGCACAACGACGCCGCCCGTGTGGCCCTGGAAGAGACCGTGCTACGCTACTGCGCCTATACCCGGATCCGGGACAGGGAGGGGCGGATAAAGGTCCTGCCTGCCGATATCCCGGTGGCGATGTTCCAGCACGGCACCAGCCGGGAGAACGACCCGCAGCTCCATACCCATTGCGTCATCTTCAATGCGGCCCGCACCCGCGACGATGGTAAGTGGCGGGCCATGCACCAGTACCCGGTCTACAGCTGGGCCAAGGCTGCGGGCGCCGTCTACCGCAACGCCCTGGCCTGGAACCTCTGCGAGCGCCTCGGCGTTCAGATGGAGCAGTACGGTCCCGATGCCGCCTTCACCCGGATCGAGGGCATGCCGGAGGACCTGCAGGCTTTCTGGTCCAAGCGCCGCAAGACGATCGTCGCCAAGGCCGGGGAGCTGGGCATCCCGTCGCGCGGCAACGCCTCGCGCATGGCCGGGGTCAACAAGCTGACCAGGGCCGGGAAGTCGCATGACAACGATCCCGAGATCCGCCACGGGCGCTGGCGGGAGGAGGCCGAGGGGTTCGCCGAGCGCGAAGAGCTGATCCGATCCGTGACCGGCCGTGAGGCCGGGATCGGGCGGGAAAGAATTCGTGAGCTGACCGCCCGGCTCGACGAGCTTCCCGCCCATCTGGCCCGGCAGGAGGCCGTGTTCCGGCGCCCGGACATGGTGGAGGCCGCGGCGAACGCGGCGGCAGGGCTGATCGGCCCCGAGGCTCTGAAGACCGCCATCGAGCGGCTTCGCCGCAACCCCGAGATCGAGCGGCTAGAGCCGAAGAAGCCCACGGCGGAGTCGCTGGCCGGCATGGCGCACACCGAGGTCTATTCCACTCGCCACAACCTCGGCCTTGAACAGGCGGTGAAGGACATGGCGTCCTCCATGGCCGCCGATGCCGGCTACGGAATCCCGGAGGATGCGGTCAGGCACAAGGTCGAGACGCTCCTGGCCGGCGGCTATCCGCTGAGCCAGGAGCAGTCGTTGGCGATCCGGCACGCCACCGCCAAGGGAGGCCGCGTCGCAGTGATCGAGGGCGCGGCGGGGTCGGGCAAGACCACCACGCTCCGGCCCATCACCGACCTTCACAGGGAGCACGGTTACGAGATCGTGCCGACGGCCGTGGCCTGGCGGACGGCGGTGGCGCTGGGCGACGACTGCGACGCCCGTCCCTTCTGCGTCGACAAGCTGCTGAAGCTCGCGGCCAAGGGGCAGCTCGAGATCGGCAAGAACACCCTCATCGTGGTGGACGAGGCGGGGATGCTGTCGACGCGTCAGGCCCATCACATCCTGCAGCTCTCCGAGCGCCACGGCGCCAAGGTGGTGTTCACGGGCGACACCCGGCAGCAGCAACCCGTGGAGGCAGGACCCGGGTTGCGGCTGATCCGCGACGTCGCCGGCAGCGTGCGCGTCGACCGCATCCGTCGCCAGAAGGCGGACCTCGAGGACGTGCTGGTTCATGTTCACAAGGAGCCGCCGGAGCAGGCGCGCTTTGCAGCCGCACTGACCAACCCGCAAGAGCGAGAAAGAATCCTTGCCGACTACGAGGCGATGGAGAAGAAGCCCCTGTTCACGCCGTGGCAGGTGGCGGTCTCGGAGGCGCTCAGGGACGGCGAAGCGGAGAAGGCCATCGAGGCGTGGCAGCTCAGGGGCCGGCTGCATCTTCATTACGACGAAGAGAAAACGCTGACCGGTCTGGTCAACGACTGGGCGCGGCTGGCGAAGGCCGAACCCCAGAAATCCGCCGTGGTGCTGGCGCGAACGAAGGCGGAGGCGCGGGCGCTCTCCTGGCTCATGCGGGAGCGAGTCCTCGGAGAAAGTACCGACATCAAGCGCGCGGTGATCGAGGTGAGCCGCGACCTTGACGGGCGGGTGACCGAGCCGCTTGAGATCGCCGTCGGCGACCGGCTCCGCATCGGCGCCACACAGTGGCAGAAGCAGCTCTTCAACGGCACCGTCGTCACCGTGGAGGACATCCACGTAAAGCAGGCAGAAGGCGTGGCCGTCTCGCGCAAGGCCCGCAACCGGCAGGCCGCCGGGCGCGCAGAGCAGGGGGCGGAGGCGGGGGACGAGTTCAAGGCTGAGTCGGGAAACGAGTTTCCGGTCCACATCACCGCGCGCACCGATGACGGGCGGCGGGTCTCGTTCCGCCACGACGAGATCCGCGACTACCACGACAACATCCGCATCGACTACGGCTATGCAATGACCATCGCGTCCGCCCAAGGGCTGACGGTGGATCGCGCGTTCCTGCTGATCGACGACCGGCCCTCGCGCGAGACCATTTACCCTGCGGCTACCCGCCACCGCGAGGGTATCGATGTCTACGTCAACCGCTCTCCCATCGTCTTCGACATCGCCGAGAGCCGCCCCGAGGACGAGGCGGAGCGGCCCGTGCTGGACAGCGAGGTCCGGGCGTACCTGGCCGAGCGCTGGTCGCGCTCCCGGCCCAAGGAGGCGGCGCTCGACTACATCGCAGATGGCGCATGGCGGGATGCGAGCGAAGGAGCTCAGCTCCGCGCGCAGCCTGGCGCTCAGCGCCGCGCGCAGCTTGGGCGGGCCGGCGCTGGGAACGGCGCGACCCGGCCGGCGGGTGCTATGCGTGGCGGTCCCGGCGAAGCGCAGAGGGAAGCGGCCGAGGACCGCACGGCGGCCGAGACCGTCGCTGCCGCCAACGACAACGCGATCGTGCGCATTGCCCAGGACATCCGTCACGCCGTCAACGGCTGGCGCCACGGTACCGCCGTAGATGCGTTCGCAGCGGAGCGCACCGAGGTCATGGCCGCGTGGGACGATCTTCGCCGGCGCGCGCGCGCCGAGGGCGACGCGGTGGCGCTCAGCCCGGCCTTCCGCGAGACCCTCGACCGCCACGGTGCGCTGATGAAGCAGGCCGCATCCTTCCGCCGCCGTCCGCAGGTGTTCGAGCGCCTGCTGGCCGAGCGCGCCGGTATCGGCCAGGGCGAAATCGAGGAGTTCCGCAGACAGCACGCGCGCGCTGGCAAGTATCTGCGGTCCGTGTCGGCCAGGGCCGCTCACCGGGCGCGGCAGGACACGCAGCGCCAGGACGCACAGCGCGAAGAAGCGCAGATCGCCGAGGCCATCGCAGCCGAGGCTGTCGCAGCCGGGGTCGCCGTTCCTGCCGACGATCCCGCTCCCGAACCGCTCGCTCCGTCCCGCCCGATAGAAGCGGACGAGATCGCGCCCGGCCCGGAACGCGACGCGCCGCCCGACTGGAGGACGCTCTACAGGGAGCTGCAGCGCGACTGGAACGATCTCGTCGCACGCGCCAACAGACCGGACTTGCCGCTGCTGCTGATGGACGGGTACGACGGCCTGATCCAACGCGTGCGTGCGCTCTCCGATCACCCCGACCTAACCGAGCGCGCCCACGATGTGCTCGCCGGGCTCCTCGACTACCACGACGACGAGACCGCCGCGCAAGAGACCGCCGAGGGCTATCTGGCAGCGGCGGAACGGCATGTCGAGGTGCACAAGGTCCTCGAGGCTCAGGCCGGTGAGCGAGGCCTCTCCATCGCCCGTCTCGACGCCTGGCCCCAGTGGCGCGACGCCGCCGAGATGCTGGCCGCCACCGGCGAGGCCGTCCTCGCCAACGAGGACAGGTACGGCGCCTGGCTCGATGCCATGATCATCGGCAGGTCCCGCGCAGAGCTCACCGTCGAGCAGTTGCGCAACCGGCTCGACGAAAGCCGCGCCGCAAGGCCGGAAGTATCACAGCGCCGGCGCGAGCCGACGCCGAAGCAGGAGCAGGGGTTCGCTCACATACTGGAAGAGCGGCGCAAGGCCGAAGCGCGGTCCAGCCGGAAGGGCAAAGGAGAGCAGCAGGGCTTCGCGCACACGCTCGACAGGCCGCCCGCCAAGCCCCTGGCCCCAAGCGAGAGCCAAAAGGGATTCGCCCATATTCTCGACGATCCCGAGAAACTCAGAGAGCTGCGAGAGAAGGCGGAGAAGCGGGATCGCAAGCTCGGCAGGCACATGCGCAGGAGTCGGGGTCTCAGTATGTAGTCTTGACCCAAGTTGGCACTTTTCCGCTGGGTCCACCCCTTATCGCCTTGATTCAAAGCGACCTTTTTTTCGACAGATTCCAACATGACCCCACATTTTGTTGGATTCTGTCAGCTCGTCAGGCGGGTCCTCGTGCGGTGGATGGTGGGGTCCACGCCCGCCGCCGAGGAGATTCGGGCAACCTCGGCGGCCGGGCGCGTGTCCTGGCGGTTGACGATCAGCGTGCCGTCGGTCTGGCGCAGGCGCGTGGTGATCCGCACCCAGGTCCGCATGCTCGCGCGGATCGATGTCCAGCACTTGTGGATGCCGCGTGCCGCCAGCCGGGTGCGGATCAGATGCACGGCGTGGTAGGCCAGCACGGCGATCAGCAGGTGGGCCGCGATGCGCCGGTCGAGCTGGTGCCAGATCGGGCGCAGGCCGAGCTCGGATTTGAGGCTCTTGAAGGTCGCCTCGATGTCGGTGATCCGCCAGTACGTCCGCAGGACCGTCTCGATATCCCAGTCGACGTGGCTGGTGCGCAGCACATAGGCGCCCGCGCCCTCGTCGGCCTCGTCGTATTGCGGCCTGCGCTTGAAGCGGACGGCGGTCGCGTTGGGGCCGGTGTCCGCCTTCTCGACCGTGACCTCGTAGTGTCTGGCGACGGCGGAGAAGCGCTGCTTCAGGCGGTCGATGCTCTCCAGAACCTTGTCGTAGCGCTTGAGCCGGACCTTGACCGGGAGGTCGCTGTGGAGCCTTTCCAGCGCGGCCTCGAAGCGGTTCCTCCTGAGGCTGAGCATCGCGCTCTCGGTCTTCTTCTTGCCCTCGCTGACGATGTAGAGCCGCGCCTCGCCGTCCTCGCTTGCAAGGCGCCAGGCCCGAACCTCTTGGTCCGCGCTGGTGATCAGCAGCGTCTCGGGCCCGCCCTCGGGCGGCGCCGCCGCCCTCGGGCGGCGCCGGCCTGGCGCCGCGGCTGACCGCGATCCAGTCGCAGCCGCGCTCGCCCAGCCACACGATGTTCTCCTCGGTGGCGATGTCCGCGTCCATGACCACCGTGGGCTTCGGTGCCGTGCCGCCGCACACCGCTAGGCCGGGGCGATGAAACCCCGGAATTCTGACTTTCGGCTCGCGGGTCACGAATGAGTTGTCGCTTCAATGAGGCCGGGGCGATGAAACCCCGGAATTCGGTTCATCTCCTCCTTGATCAGGCGGCGGGTGGCGCGCTTCAATGAGGCCGGGGCGATGAAACCCCGGAATTCTGGGCCAGGGGAGGGGGCAACAGGGTCCACGTCCGGCTTCAATGAGGCCGGGGCGATGAAACCCCGGAATTCGGGATCGAGGAGAGGAAAGACGATGGTTTTCAGTTGCTTCAATGAGGCCGGGGCGATGAAACCCCGGAATTGAGGGCGTGGCTGTCGTTTGGCGTCTCGAGGCGCAGGCTTCAATGAGGCCGGGGCGATGAAACCCCGGAATTGCCGGCTACGTACTGCGCCACCGGGTCGAAGGTCTCGCTTCAATGAGGCCGGGGCGATGAAACCCCGGAATTGGGGATGTATCGGTTTTTCCGCTACGGCCCGTAGGTGCTTCAATGAGGCCGGGGCGATGAAACCCCGGAATTCGGGAGACCGTTGCTCTACCGCTTTCATCCGCCGTTGCTTCAATGAGGCCGGGGCGATGAAACCCCGGAATTCAACGCGAAGGCGCGCATCCTGCATAGCTTGAGGGAGCTTCAATGAGGCCGGGGCGATGAAACCCCGGAATTCAGCGCGAGGCCAGCGAACACCACGCAATCAACTGTGCTTCAATGAGGCCGGGGCGATGAAACCCCGGAATTGACATCGTTCCATGTCCACTTTTCACCCGCCGTGTAGCTTCAATGAGGCCGGGGCGATGAAACCCCGGAATTCGGGAGGAGAGGTTTTCAACCTTCACCCCAGGCGATCGCTTCAATGAGGCCGGGGCGATGAAACCCCGGAATTTGCCCCATTCGTAGCGAGCGTCCTTCAGGCTCGCCAGGCTTCAATGAGGCCGGGGCGATGAAACCCCGGAATTCGCGGCTGGCCTTGTCGTAGACGAACGTCGGCGAGATGCTTCAATGAGGCCGGGGCGATGAAACCCCGGAATTGACCTCCACTCAGACAGAGAAGGAACCTCGATCATGAGCTTCAATGAGGCCGGGGCGATGAAACCCCGGAATTGACGGGATGGCTGGAAACGTTCGGTGCATTCCCGACGCTTCAATGAGGCCGGGGCGATGAAACCCCGGAATTCAGGATTGCAGATCATGAAGCCGCCGCCCCACGCCCCGCTTCAATGAGGCCGGGGCGATGAAACCCCGGAATTAGCATACGTCGCAACCTCCTGTGACTTGGACCGGATTTCGCGCGATTTCGAGCGGCTCGAACCTAACCACCTCAAGTGGGCACTCGGGTTCCGAGTCGATGCCTTCACGATGTCAAAGAGCTCAACAAAATCAGAATTCAACCGCGAATCGAGCGCCCCCTGGCGGATTCTCGCTGCCGCACCACTCGAAACCGCGCGGCGGCGGAGAGAGTCAACCCTCGGCACTGTGCGACCAGCGGGCGACATCATATCACGACCGCCTGCCGCTCTATGGCGGTGAATGTCTTGCCGATACTCTCGACGACGAGCGCGGTCCGGTCCGCTGGTCCGACGTCGATCAGCAGGACGTGATCCTCTCCCTTCTTGACGAGCTCGCGGAGCCGCGTTTCCAGTTCTTCACGACGTCGGCGCGACAGCCGGCATTGGAAGACGGATAGCTGGAGCCATTCTCCGAAGCCGTTCATGGTCTTGAAGACGCTACGCCAGCGCCGGGCATCAGCGATATCGTAGGTGACGATATAGGTCCGTTCATCCTTCATTGCGCGGCTCACCGGGGAAGATAGTGAGGGTACGCCGGCAGTTCGCCTAGCAGATATCGGCTCAGCAGTCGCGCTTGCATGACCAGTAGCCGACGCACGCTCAGCCGATAGCCGAATAGCGGATGCGTGGTCTCCTGCGAGAGCCGGCGCTCGAAGGCGGTGACGAATCGCCGGCGGCCGGTCGCGCTGAGGGCGGTGCCGGTGGCGCCGGAGACGAAATCGGCCGCCGAAACCTCGCCGGTATTGACCGCCGTGAGCACCGCCGAATCGGCGATCACCGGCCGGAAGGGCTCCATCAAGTCGAGTGCAAGTGCCGGCCTTCCGTGGCGCGGCGTGTGAAACAGACCACGGTAGGGGTCGAGACCGACCGAGGCAAGCGCAACGGTCAGATGCCGGGTCAGCATTGCGTAGCCGAGCGACAGCATTGCGTTCACCGGGTCGGTCGGCGGTCGGCGGTTGCGCGCCTCGAAGCGGAACGGCGCCATATCCCCGGTCTCGTCCTTTTCCGCCGATGGCGGCGCCAGCAGCCCGGCGAAGGCACGGAAGTATGTCGCCGCGGCATCGCCCTCGAAGCCCAGCAGTGTTGCCAGCGTCGGTGCACGCGCCGCAGAACGGCGCTCTCTGTCGAGTCGGTCCAGCACCGGCTTTCTCTCCTCCTTGGTGCCCCGCCAGTTGCGGCGCAGAATGGTCCTCTGGTTAACGATCTTGGCGGCAATCAAGTCGCGCGCGAATCGCAGGCAGGCAGCTTCGTCGAAGCTCACCCGGTACTGCGCTGTACGTACCTCGACATTGCGGTGGCCGATGCCGTGTGCAATACCTCGGAACCAGCCGCCGTGGCTGTGGAAGGCAACCGGGATTTCGCGCTCCATCAGGGCCGCGAGCGCGGGCGTGGTGATCGCGACGTTGCCGAATAGCGCCACATCGGAGACCTCAATCAGGCGCACCGTGGTGGCACCCTGCTCCTCGTCGGCGATCTTGAGTGTGTCCCCCGTCTTGGTGATACGCGCTCGCTGCGACTGCACGACCAGCGGCAGCGCTTCATCGGCGGGCACGGCGATGGGGCGCGGCGCCAGGTCCGATCCGCCAAGCGCGCTCACCTCGTCCGGCAGGCAGACCGAGACCAGGGCGCAGCGCGGGCACTTGGGGCTGTCCCGCAGCGGGGGCGGAATGCGGCCGTGGGCGACGGTGAGGCGCAGCCGGCTCACCGCGTCGTGCGTTGCGTGGCGCAACTGGTCGTCGAGAGCGACGCGCACCCGCTCACGGCTCTCGGCATACCAGATCGCCCCTTCCTCCACACGGTAGCCGTGCTCCTCCAGCAGGAGCGCCTGGAGGCAGACCTGGACGCGCTCCGGCTCGTAGGCGCCGCGCGCGACGTGTGGGCGCTTGCCGCGCTTGTAGTCGACCGGCATCACCGTGCCGTCCTGGGCCTCGGCGATGTCGATCTTGGCAATCACGCCGAGCCGCTCCGACGAGAGGGTGATTGCGCGGCTGGTCGTTTTCTCTTGCCGCTCCTCCAGCGCTTCCGGTGCCGGCAAGGGCGCGCTCACGCGATCGACTCGCGCATGGACGCGACGCCCCTCCACCGTGTCGCCGGTCTCTGCCCATTCCGCCTGTGCCCACATGAGGTAGGCGAGACGCGGGCAATAGACGAACTCGTTCACCATCCGCGCCGGCACCAGCGGCACATCGCCACTCGCCGGCGGCGCGGGGAGAGAGAGCTCGAGCTGGTTGATGGTCATTGCGGGGACCGTCCGGCCGGGCCGATCAGGAGCGGGTGTCGAAGAGGGCCCAGTCTTCGCAGACAAGTCCTTCGACCCGCTGGAACTCCCGACTATTGGCGGTGACCAGCACGAGCCTCCGGGCGCGCGCCTGCCCCGCGATCAACAGGTCGTAAGGGCCGATCGGACGCCCCACCGCTTCTAGCTCCTTGCGCACCGCGCCCGCCGCGCGCGCATCGCCGGCATCGAACGGCACGATCTCGAACTCGAGGCGGTCGAGCAGCCCGAGATTGCGTTCCGCCTGCCGGCTCTTGAAGGCGCCGTAATAGAGTTCGTAAGCCACCGGCGCCGGCAGGCCGATGTCCGCCGGCGCGTGCTGGTGCAGACGCGCTCGCAGCGGCGGCGAGGTGTCGTTGAGCAGGGCGATGCAGGCGTTGGTGTCGAGCAGGTAGCGCATCACCCAAAGGCGCCGTCGAGGCCCTCTCGGGGGGCCAGCACTGGCTCACCGCGCCCCTCGGCGAAGAAATCTTCGGAGAACGCGCCCGCGACCGTGTCGAGCCACGCCCAGTCGGACGGGATGGGCTCGAGGATCACCGCCGTGCCCTGCCTGCGTATGCGGACCTCGGCACCGTCCATGCGGAACTCCTTGGGCAGCCGCACGGCCTGGGACCGGCCGGACCAGAACAGCTTGGCGGTCTTGTGCATGGCAGCCTCCTGCCGATGAGATAGTGCAATGGTATATATTGTCAGGATGCGACCCCGGATCAAGTGCAGAGTCCGTCCGGCCGCATCCCGCACTCGCCGTCGCCGCCTGGGCCGACGATGCTGAGAAGGAGAGGTCGGGTCGGATAGAGGTTATCGAAACACGCTTGTCGCTCCTGCTTCGGACGTCGCCCGACAGCAAGCTTGGCAGTAGCGACGCTGCACCTGCCACATCTCAATGAGGCCGGGCTGCCGCCCGAACAGCCCGGAAGAAGGCATGTGCGCCCGTTGCATGGACTTGCTGTGCCAGCGCTTCAATAAGGCGCCCTCGTCACGTCCAACTTTCCATTTAGCTGGTATAGCATGTTCGTCCAAGTAATAAAAGCTTGACAACGGCGGCGAATCGGGCATCATTTGTCGACGAGAGGACTTTGCGTGATAGAACCCCAGCCCCGGCGCGGCTAGCCGACGCGCCGGGGCGAGGATAAAGAACGGAATGCTACGAGGCGTCCCAGAAATCGGCTCCATCCTCAGCGGGAAGAGCACATGCGGCGCTTCCACGCCGCACCTCGAACCGCAAATCCGATTGCGACCCAAACACATAGTACCCAGTCGGCAAGAGATTGTCCATTGCGCCATGACGCATTCATCCAAGCAAATTCGGCCATGACGAAGGGGTTTAACTGCGCCTTCGAGGCGCTCACCGGGTACCAGCCCTTTCCGTGGCAGCGGCGACTGTTCGACCAGTGGCTGTCAAGGGGCGAGCTGCCGTCGGCGGTGGATATCCCGACCGGTCTGGGCAAGACCGCGGTCATGGCGATCTGGCTGCTTGCGCGGGCGTCGGGCGCGGCCCTGCCCCGGCGCCTCGTCTATATCGTCGACCGGCGCGCCGTGGTCGATCAGGCGACCGCATTCGCCGAGGACCTACAGGAGGCGCTGGAGAAAAAGGAGCGGCTCGCCCCGGTGCGACAGGGCCTTCGTCTCTGCAGCCCACGGTTGCCGATCTCCACCCTGCGCGGGCAACACGCGGACAACCGCCAGTGGATGGCCGACCCCGAGGCGCCGGCGATCGTCGTTGGCACCGTGGACATGGTGGGCTCGCGGCTTCTGTTCGAAGGTTACGGGTTGTCCCGCCGAATGCGGCCTTACGCGGCCGGGCTGCTGGGCTGCGACACCCTGGTGATGCTGGATGAGGCACATCTCGCCCGCCCCTTCGAGCGCCTGCTCCGGGCCATCGAAGAGGGACAGCGGCGGCCGACGGCCGACGGCGCGGAGGCGGCAAACGGAAACTTCTCCGGCCCAGCGGCGCGTAACGGTTTTCCGCCGCCCTTCCGCGTGCTGCCCCTGTCGGCCACGCTGGGAGACAACCCGGATTCGGAACCGTACGGCCTTAAGTGCGACGACCGGGAGAACGAGACCGTCCGCACGCGGCTGGCTGCGCGCAAGAGCCTGACGGTCGAAGATCTCGAAGCCGGCGCCGGCCTGGCCGATGTACTGGCCGAGCGGGCATGGGATCTGATGCATAGCGACTCCGCCTTCGCCGGAAAGCTGCTGCGCGTCGCCGTTTATTGCAGCCACCGCAGGGACGCGGAGAAAGTGGCGAAGCTTCTCGAAACGCAGACGAAGAAGGAAGTGCCCAAAGCCACGGTGATCCTGTTCGTCGGGGGTCGGCGCGTGCGCGAGCGCAAGGAGGCCGCCGAGGAGCTGGAAAAGCACGGGCTGATCGGCGCCGGCGAGGCCACGCGCGACATCCCCGTGTTCCTTGTAGCGACCTCGGCCGCCGAGGTGGGGGTCGATCTCGATGCCGATCACATGGTCTGCGACATGGTCGCCTGGGAGCGCATGGTGCAGCGCCTCGGCCGTGTAAACCGCTATGGCACAGGCGCTGCGCGGGTGCTGGTGATCGACCAGGGTCCGCCGAACGTGAAGAAGAAGGACGAGGACGCCGTGGCCCGTCACGAGGCCGTGCGTGCACTTTTCGACTCCCTGCCGCACGACGACGCCGGCGGTCGCCAAGTCGGCCCCGGCGCCCTGGTAGACTTCGCCGTCGACCCGGCCCAGCGCGCGCGGATCGCTGCCGCCACCACGCGCATGCCGCTCTACCCGCCGCTCACGCGCCCCTTGGTGGAAGCCTGGGCGATGACATCGCTTGAGGACCACGCCGGCCGGCCAGAGGTCGCCCCTTGGCTGCGCGGATGGATCGAGGACGACGAGCCGCAGACCACCGTGATCTGGCGCCGGTACCTGCCGCTCCGCTTCCCGGCCAGCAACGGCGACGTGAAGGCGCCCGCGGCGCGGGAGGTCCAGGCCTTCTTCGCGGCGGCGCCACCGCAGGCGCTGGAGCTTCTGGAGACTGAAACCGGGCGCGTGGTGGACTGGCTCAAGAAGCGGGCGCGCAAGCACTTGGCGCGATTGAAGAAGGCGGCCGCGGTGGACACCGGGCCTTCCACCGCCCCCACTGGTGACAGCGCGGACCACGGGGAGGAAACGGCCGAACGCAATGGCCTGCTCGCGCCGCTGACCGAGGATGGTCCCATCGCCTTCCTGCTCGACAGCGCCAACCGGCCCGACCGGCAAGCGCCCACGTTGAACCTCACGGCCATCGACGATCGCCCGACCAAGACGCTTCAGGCAAGCCTCGCCGGCAAGCGTCTGGTGGTGGATGCTCGCCTCGGCGGGATCGAAGACGGCCTGCTGAACGACGGCGCCAATGGGTCGCCCCTCACCATCGAAGACGGCAACTGGGTCGAGAGGCGCGACGATGCGGGCGCACCCCGGTGGACCCTCACCGTGGAGGCGCGGCTAGCGGGCTACCGGAAAGCGCCGGAGAGTGACTCCGAGCGCAGTGTCGACGATTGGCAGGACGTGCTGGTGGTGCCCTATGGCGAAACAGCGGAGGGCGAGTCCGAGTCCGAGCTGGTTGTCCGCAAACGCCGCGGCGACGGCGAGAGCGAGGACGCCCGGGCGGTCGCCCGCAGGGCGCAGCGGCTCGACGAGCATCAGAAGTGGGCGGGGGAAGAGGCGGAACGAATCGCCGCCGCGCTCGGCCTCGGCCCTGAGTACCGGGTCATGCTGGTCTCGGCCGCCCGCCACCACGACGACGGCAAGGCCGCCCCGCGCTGGCAGCGAGCCTTCAACGCGGCGCGGGAGGGCGGCCCCTACGCCAAGACGACGGGTTCGCCGAACCAATATTTGCTGGGCGGCTACAGGCACGAGCTGAAGTCGGCGATCGACGCCGAAAGGAACGGCCTAGAAGGCATCGACCGCGCCGACCCGCGCTTCGATCTGGCGCTGCACCTGATCGCCGCGCATCATGGCCGTGCCCGGCCCGCTATCGATGTCCGCGGATACGACGAGATGCCGCCGAGCGAGGCGGAAACCAGCGCGCATGCGATCGCGCTACGCTTCGCGCGCCTGCAGCGGCAGTGGGGCCCTTGGGGCCTTGCTTGGTGGGAGGCGCTGCTGCGCGCCGCCGATCAGGCCGCATCACGGCGGCTGGATGAGGGGGTAGACTGATGGCCGAGGCGTCGATCCCCGTCGACCTCACCAACCCCGGTCAGGTGTTCGCCTGCCTGGGCTTCCTCGAAGCCGCCGAGGCCCTGCTCAGGGGGGTCCGCGGCGGCTTCGACTGGCGCAACCCGGCCGACGCGCGCTTCCGCCTCGGGGCGCGCGGCGGCGACGATCCGGTGGCCCGCGTCCTGCGCTTTCTGGACGAGGCTACGGTTACGTCTTTCGCGCCGGCGGGATCGCCGCACAGCACCGACAAGTGGAGGATCGAAACCAGGAAGGACGATACCGGCGCATTCCCTTTCAAGGACTCGGGGCAGGATGTCCTGCCGGCGCGCCTCAGCGATTGTACCGGCGAGCATATCGAGATCGATTACTGGGGCGACCAGGGGCAGGCACGGCGCGACAGGGTGAAGTTCTGGGCCGGTGCCGGCGGCTATCCGGGGGCGGCCCTGGCGCGCGATGCCCTGGACCTGGTCCGCGGCCGGGCAGCTGATCATGTGCGAGACCCCTTCTCGCTGAGCGCCGAGCAGAGCAGCAGCTTCCGCTTCGACTGGCGCCGCGACTACGTTCCGATCGATGCCGGCTTCTCGCCTAACGCCCATGACGACGTGGTGATGAGAGGATATCCCCTCGTCGAGCTACTGGCCGCCATTGGCCTGACCAATGCCCGTCCCATCAGGCGCCAGAGGCTGGAGTATGGGTACGGCGTGGCCGGCCTCGCCGGCGACGACCTGTACGATTCGATCTTCCTGCGCGCCGCCCTGGGCGCGGAGAAGCCGCCGTTTCCGGGGATGCCGTTCCGCCTGTTCACCATGCGGTTGGACTGGCCCGGACAGGAGGGCCAAGCCCGCTGCATTACCGATGTCACTGAGGAGACACCGCAGTCATGACCGAATTCGACACCGCCTTTGCCGAGCGCTGCAGCAACGACCGCGCCGGCCCCGTCGCGTTGACGCTGCGGCAGACCCTGCTGCCGGTGGAAGGCGGCGACGCCGTGATTTTCCCGCCCACCTACGCCTTTCCGCCGAGCCACAATGGTCCGCGCTACAACATCGACACGCTCGCCGACGGCACCAGGGTCACGACTGTCGACAGCGTGGGGTCGCAGGCCAACCGCATGGAGCCGGTCTTCGAGGAGGAGCCCTACGCCGCCTTGGTGCCGCAGGTGACGATCACCTACGGCAACGACAGGTCGATCTCCATTCTCCAGGCTGGACACCGGCTGGGCGATGCGCTCATCCGCTCCACGGCGCTTGCCGAGGAGGCCAACGCCGCCTTCACCACCTTTCTCGACACCGGCGACGCTGCGGCTATCGCGCGGCTGGCGCCGACCTCGCTGGTGTTCGGCGTCTGGGACTCGCGCGACACGCAGGCCAAGCTGCCGCGCATCGTGCAGTCGGTCATCCGCGCCTGGGACGTCGACGACCTCACGCGCTCTGCGCAGTACAACCCGCCAGTGGACTATGCCGCGCTGGAGGTGTTCAGCGATACCGAGAAGCAAAAGCAGGAAGGGAACACGAAGAGTCCGCTCGCGCAGCGCGGCTTCGTGCACGTCCCTGCGACGGGAGAGCACGGCGGGATCGTCGTCCACGGTGAGATCCGCCGCACCGTGACCGTCAACCTGGTGGCGCTGCGCCGCCTCGGCGGCAATGACGGCCCGGCGCTGCGGCGCTACGTGCTCGGACTCGCGCTGGTCGCCGCGACCGCGCCGCTCGACGGCTTCCTGCGGCAGGGCTGCCTGCTCACTCCCGACCCGGACGCTCTGGCCTCGTGGTCGGCGGTCGGCCGCGACGGCACGCGGGAGACGCTGGCGCTCGACGCGGGCGCCGCTCTCGCCTTCGCGCAGGATGCGGCGGCAGCCTTCGGCGTGAGCGAGAGCCGCACCGTTCCCTTCGACAAGGCGCTGGCCAAGGCCGACGCCACGAAGAAGTGAGCTATGGAACGCTCGCTTCTCGTCGCCGTCAGGTTCCACGAGGGCCGCTACCACGGCGCCGGCGGCTGGCCGCCCGCGCCGGCACGGCTCTACCAGGCGCTGATGGCGGGTGCGGCCAGGGGCGCGACGGTGCCGGATGCGGCTCGGAATGCACTGGAGTGGCTGGAACGCCTGCCGCCGCCTGTGATCGCGGCCCCGCGCGGCGAAGAGGGCCAAGGCTACGTCGGGTTCGTGCCCAACAACGACCTCGATGCCGCGCTTTCCGGGAAGAATGCCTCCGACATCGAGGATGCCGTGGCGTCGATCCGCGTGGGCAAGACCGTCCGGCCCATCTTGTTCGATGCCGCCGCACCGGTTCTTTACTGCTGGCGCTTCGACGGCGATGAAGAGCGCGCCGCGGCGCTGTGCGAGGCGGCGGGGCACCTCTACCAGCTCGGCTGGGGGATCGACATGGCCTGGGCCGATGCGGCCGTGCTCGACGCAGAGGAGGCGCAGGGGCGTCTCTCAGCCCACGGCGGCGTCATCTATCGCCCGTCGGCAGGCGCCGCGGGCCGTGACCTGCTTTGTCCGCGACCGGGTACGGGACGCAGCCTCGCAGCCCGCTTCGACGGAATGCGCACCCGTTTCCGCAGCAGCGGCAGCAACCGCAAGCCGGTTCGCGTCTTCGCGCAGCCCCCGAAGCCGCTTCTGGCGAGCGTCGCCTACAACGCGCCCCCGCATCGCCTCCTCTTCGAGCTGAGAAAAGGAGGCGCAGCATCCGCGTTCGCCCCTCGGCGATTGAGCGAGGCGGCGGCGCTCGTCCACGAAGTCCGGGACCAGGCGGCGAGGAAGCTGTGCGACGCAGCGCCAGTGCGGGCGGAGGATGTCGAGCGCTACCTGGTCGGCCTCGACGCGACAGAGGCGGACAAGGCCGCGCGGGTACGGATCGTGCCGATCCCGTCGATCGGCCATCCCCATGCCGACATGGCAATCCGGCGCCTCGCGGTCTACGTGCCGCAGTCCTGCCCGCTACGGACGGACGACATCGCCTGGGCCTTTGCGCAGGTTGTCTGGCCGGACAGCGACGGCGTGATCGCCAGCGAGTTGCAGCGCGCGGACGAAGACGATGCCATGGCGGAACGCTACGAGAGCGCCGGGCGGCACTGGCGAAGCGTGACGCCGCTAGCGCTCGGGGCAGCGCGCCGCCGCCGCATCGATCCCGCGCGACCAACCGAGGATGCCAAGGGGGCTGCCGAGCGGACACGCGAGGAAGCCCGCACCGTCCACGTTGTGCGCCAGGCCCTGCGTCATGCAGGGGTCCGGGCGTCGCCGGCGACGGTGCGCGTGCAACGGGAGCCGTTCGATGGCCACGGCGAGCGGGTCGACGCCTTCACTGCGGCCTCGCGATTCCCGAAGGAGGCGCTCTGGCACGTCTCTCTGACCTTCACCGGGCCGCTTGCCGGGCCGCTCGTGCTGGGCGACGGCCGCTATCTCGGGCTCGGCCTCATGCGCCCCGCCGATCCGATGCCGGGTGTGTTGGCGTTCGCCATCGAGGCGGGTCTCGCCGACGACGCGGACCCCGCTCTTGTCGCCCGCGCCGCGCGCCGCGCCATGCTGGCGCGGGTGCAAGCCTCCCTGCCGCGCGGCCAAACCATTCCACGCTATGTGAGCGGCCACGAAGACGACGGCAGCCCCGCCCGAGACGGGAGCCACCGCCACGTCGCCGTGGTTCCCGACCTGCCGCGCCGGCGCCTTCTCTTCTTCGCCCCAAGCCTGCTGCAGCGCAGCCGCGCGAGCTCGCCGCAGATTCGTGATCACCATGCGCTGCTCGAACGTGCGCTGGAAGGCATGACGATGCTGCGCGCGGGACGGGCGGGCCTTCTGATCCTCGCACCGTCAATGCCCGACACGGAAAGCGATCCGTTGTTCGCGCACTCTCGGGAGTGGGAGAGCGTTAGCGACTATCGAGTGACTCGCCATCGCCGTCGGCTCGCCGACAAAGACGCCTTGATGGCTGACGCGATCTCCGAACTCGACCGTATCGGTTGTCCGGTTCCGGCGTCGATCGAGGTTCTGTCGATCCGGCGGGGATCGCGCGGCGGACTCTCCGGTCGGCTGCGCATCACTTTCGCTACGGCGCAGAGGGGACCGCTGGTAATCGGACGCACGGCGCACAAGGGGGGAGGCTTGCTCCAAGCCTGCTGATCTCAAGGTGCGTGCGTCGGTTCGCTTGCCCAATGCAATGACTGCGAGCCTGGAATACCTAGTGCGCCGTGGGGAGGCGCACCGAGTGGGTCGGGATAGCGGTTGGTCGTGCCTGCTCGCCTTTAGTGGAAGTCTCGCTGCCGCCGACGACGAAATCCGACCATTGCTCCATGAGCTCCCGGCGCCGGTCGAAGAGATCGGTCCGTCGATAGGCAGCTTCCACGCGGTCTGAGTTCACATGCGCAAGGGCGAGCTCACAGACCTCGCGAGGCACATCGGTGCACTCCGCCGCCCAATCACGAAAGGACGATCGGAAGCCGTGCGGCACCGCATCGATCCCCAGCTCACGCATGAGCTTGGAGACCGTGCCACCGTGGATCGCGCGGGCACGCTGCGACGGAAAGACCAGGCCCGAGCCGTCCGCCAGTGCGCGCGCCTCGCGCAGAATTTCCAGCGCCCGCCCAGACAGCGGAACGCGATGCTCGCGCCTCGCCTTCATCCGCCGTGCCGGTATCGTCCATGTCGCAGATGCGAAATCGATCTCGTCCCAGGTCGCGAACCGGACCTCGCCCGACCGGCACGCCGTCAGCACCAGAAACTCGAATGCGAGCACCGCAGGCCGGTACGCATTCGATGTCCTCACCTTGGCGAGCGCGGCGCCGACGTCTCGGAACGGAACGGCGCGCTGATGCTGGCGAACGCTGCCGCCCTTGGGCAGCGCGGCGGCGATGGCGTCGCCGGCGGGGTTGTCGTCCCGATGGCCCTGCGCCACGGCCCACTTCATCACCGCCCCGATACGCTGGCGCACGCGGCGCATGGTCTCGGTCTTGGTGTGCCAGTGCGGGATGAGCACGGCCATTACGTCTGCGGTGGTGATCTCGTCGACGCCCTTGCGGCCGAGCTTCGGCATGGCGTAGTCCCTGAGGCTCGCTCGCCATTGCGCCTCGCTCTTGCCGCTATCCTTCCAGCCCTCGCGGTGGATGGCGATCACGGCCTCGGCCGCCTGGGCGAATGTCGGCACGTCGGGTCTCGGCCTGAGGGTGACCGGATCGCCGCCGGCTCTCGCGACCTTGCGGTATTCGAAGGCGGTCTGCCGGGCTTCGGCCAGGGTGACGTAGGGGAAGCCCCCGAGGCCGATATCGCGGCGGTTTCCGTTGACGGTTCCGCGCCAGATCCATTGCTTGGAAATCGACTGGCGTTTTCGGGACTTGTAGACTCTGAGCCTGAGGCCGTGCTGATCGCCATAGACGCCCGGTCGGCTGACGGTTCGGACGAAGGCTGCGTTGAGGCGTCCCGGTCTGGCGGTTTTCTCGGCGGCGCTACCTTGGAATCCCATGAAGTTCCCACCCACAATGCGTCCCACAACTGAATCGATAATGGGGGAGAACAGTTTGGAACGCAAGGGCCGATATCACCGCCAACCTTCTGAATATACATGAGATGTGGGAACAACTTGGAATGGTCAGGAACCCTTGGCAACGGACGCTCGCTCCGCTCGCTTGGCTACGCGCTCCGGGAGGCCGCTAGCGGCCTCCCGGCGTCACTCATCGGCACCCACGCAAGGATTCGTCATGGCTGCGATCGACCCCGTCTTCACCGACCTGCCCAACAGCGTCATCGGCCAGACCCGGCAGATCTGCATCGTCACCCGCGACCTCGACGCCTGCGTTCGCAACTATGCCGACCGCATGGGGATCGGCCCCTGGTGGGTGCAGGAGTACGCGCCGCCGGTGCTCGTCGACAGGCACTACCGGGGCGGCCCCGGGCAGTTCTCCATGCGCCTCGCGCTCGCCTGGACCGGCGATCTCAACTGGGAGATCATCGAGCCGCTGGAAGGCCCCAGCATCTACCACGAGTTCCTCGACGAGCACGGCGAGGGGCTGCAGCACGTGGGCTTCCTGCTGCAGGACACGGGCCTCGACTGGGACGCCTGCATCGCCGACATCGAGGCACGCGGCTTCGCACGGGTCATGAGCGGCGGCTGGCGCGGCGTGCGCTTCTGCTACTTCCAGACGGAAGACGCGCTCAAGACTACCTTCGAGCTGATTCACCGCCCGGACGGCTACCGGCGCCCGGACCCCATCTACTGGTATCCGGCGCGCGACTGATCGGGGCGCGGCGTCAGGAATCCTGCCAGACGGGGTCTCGCTTCTCCAGGAAGGCCGTGATGCCCTCGCGCGCGTCGTCGGCCTGGATGGTGCGGTAGATCACCTCGCCGGCGTAGTCGTAGGCATCGCCCCGGTCCATCTCAAGCTGGCGGTAGAAGGACTGCTTGCCCTGGGCGATGGCGTAGGCCGACTTCGACGCGATGTGCCGCGCCACTTCGTCGACCCGCTCGTTCAGCTTGTCGGCCGGCACCACTTCGCTCACCAGCCCCATGCGGAACGCGGTCTCGGCATCGATCATCTTTCCGGTGAGCAGCATCTGCATCGCGTGCTTGGGCGCGACGGCGCGGCTCACCGCCACCTGCGGCGAGTGGCACCAGAAGCCGATGTTCACGCCGGGCGTGGCGAACTTGGCATCCGACGAGGCATAGACGAGATCGCAGCTCGCGACCAGCTCGCAGCCGGCGGCGGTGGCGACACTGTGGACCTTGGCGATCACTGGCTGGGGCAGGCCGATCAGGCTCTGCATCATGCGCGAGCACGTGGCGGTGGCCTCCCGCTTGGTCTCCGGCATCTTCATGGCCTCGACCGATTCGTTGAGGTCGTGACCGGTGCAGAAGAGTCGCCCCGTCGCCGCCAGGATCACCACCCGGACGGAGCGGTCGTCCCTGATCTCGTCCAGGGTGTCCTGCAGCTCGTGCACCAGCTGGTGGGAGAGGCTGTTGCCTGATCTGGGCCGGTTGAGCGTGAGCGTCGTCACGCCGTTGTCGTCCTTGCGGCGCAGCACGCGCGCCACACCTGCCGGCAGTTCCGCGATCTCGGTCGCCATCGTTCCCTCCAACTCTCGAGCGGGCGGGCGGCATAGTAGCACTCCGCAGCGGGAAACGAACGCAGCGGGACGGTCGTCAATTCCGCACACCTTCCGGCGCGACCGACCGGCTTGCGGCAGCGCCCGTTGTGGCCTATTCCGTGGCCCGCCGCCGGCGTTGGTGCCGTGCAGGCGCACGCGCATCAAAGAAGAGGCGGGAGACCCATGGCACAGCTTGAAGGGAAGGTCGCCGTCGTCACCGGCGGCGGGCGGGGCCTGGGCCGCGCCTATTGCGAGGCGCTGGCGCGCGAGAGCGCGGCGGTGGTCGCCGCCGACATCCGCGACACGGCCGAGACGGTGGACGCCATCGGCAAGACCAACGGGCGCGTCACCGGCATCGCGTTCGACGCCGCCGACATGGCGAGCTGCGAGACCATGGCCAAGCATGCCGTCAACGAGTTCGGCCGCATCGACGTGCTCGTCAACAACGCCGCGCTCTACGGCGATATCCAGGGCGGGCGCTTCGACAAGATCCCCGAGGACGAGTGGGACCGCACCATGGCGGTCAATGTGCGGGGCGTCTGGAACTGCTGCAAGGCGTGCGTGCCGGCCATGCGTGACGCGGGCGGCGGCTCGATCGTCAACATCGCCTCGCTGGCCGCGGTCTACGGCATGCCCTTCGGGCTGCACTACGCGACGTCGAAGGCCGCGGTCATCGGCATGACCCGCGCGCTCGCCCGCGAGCTGGGCCGCGACTGGATCAGGGTGAATGCCGTGGCACCCAGCGCCGTGCTGACCGAGGGGACCGACGAGTTCTTCGGCGAGAAGAAGGAGAAGTTCCTCCACGCCGTTGCCGGTGGCCAGAGCCTGCAGCAGAACCTCACCACCGACGATCTCGTCGGCACCGTGCTCTACCTCTCGTCGGATGCCAGCCGGCTTGTCACCGGCCAGACCCTGATGGTGGACGGCGGCACGGTCTTTCTCTAGCGGGGCTCTACCTGCCCGTGAACTTGGGTGCGCGCTTCTCCATGAACGCGGTGCGCCCCTCGGTGTAGTCGGCGCTGGTGAAGCAGGCCGATACCAGCTCCTCGCAGAGCACCGGGTCGATCCCCTCTGCGCCGCTCCGCGCAAGCTCGGCGATCATGCGCTTGCTCGCGCGCATGGAGAGCGGCGCGTTGGCGGCGATGCCGTTGCAGTAGCCCTCGACGGTCTCGGCCAGCGCTTCGTCCGGCACGGTCTGGTTGACGAGGCCGATGCGCTCCGCCTCGGAGGCGGAGAAGCGCCGCGCGGTGATGAGGATCTCCTTGGCGAAGGCGGGGCCAACGAGGTCGGTCAGCAGCTTGAGCGAGCCGATTCGGTAGCCGACGCCGAGCCTCGCGGCAGGAATCGCGAAGGTGCCGCTGGCGCCGGCGATTCGCAAATCGCAGGCGATGGCAAGGCCGAGGCCGCCCCCCATGCAGTAGCCCCGGATCATGGCGATGGTCGGCCGGTCCGCGTTGCGGAGCCGTTGGGTCGCGCCTTCGGCCAGCTCGTCGTAGGCTGCGACGGCCTCTTCGCTCGCGCGCTGGGCCGCAAACTCCGAGATGTCGGCGCCGGAGACGAAGGCCTTCTCGCCGGCGCCCTTGAGCACGATCACGCGGATCTCGGGATCCGCCTCCAGCCGGTCCAGCGCGTCGGGCAGCGCGCGCCACATGGCGACCGAGAGCGCGTTGTGCTTCGCCGGGTTGTTGAAGGTGATCCAGCCGACGGCGCCGGCCGTCTCGACAAGCAATTGGTCAGTCATATCACTCCCGCTCTACACGATTCCCCGGCCCCGCAAGTCCTCGATCTCGGCCGCGCCGTAGCCGAGGGCACCCAGAATCTCGTCGGTGTGGGCGCCGAGTTCAGGCGTGGCGCCATGCACGTTGAAGGGGGTGCGGCTCAGCCGCGCCGCCTGGGAGACGATGCGCGTATTCCCCAGCGTCGGGTGGTCGACCGGATGCGCCATCCCCAAGTGCCGCACCTGCGGGTCGTCGAACATCTCGTCGATGGCGTAGATCGGCCCGCAGGGCACGCCCGCCGCGTTGAGCGCGTCGACCCATGCCGCGCTCGGCTTCGTCCGCGTGCGCTCGTTGATGAGCGCGTTGAGCGCAACCCGGTTCTCGGAGCGTCCCTCGCCGGTCGCGAAGCGCTCATCGGTGATCAGCTCCGGCATGCCGAGCGCTTCGCACAAGCGCTCGTAGATCGCGCCGCCGGATGTCGCGATATTGATGTGCCCATCGGCGGTCTCAAACACGCCGGTCGGGATGCTCGTCGGGTGGTCGTTGCCCGCCTGGCCGGGTGCCACGCCCTCGAACAGGTAGCGTGCGGCCTGGAAGTCGAGTTGCGCGATCATCGCCTGCAGCAGGGAGGACTGCACCCACTGCCCCTCGCCCGACTGCTCGCGCTCCAGCAGGGCCACGAGGATGCCGATGGCCGTGTAGAGCCCGGCGCTCAAGTCCGCGATGGGGATGCCGACGCGCATCGGCCCCCGGCCGGGCTCGCCGGTGATCGACATGAGCC
>JAPPGP010000238.1 GCA_028821395.1 Defluviicoccus sp. | reverse complement strand
CGCGGCCTGGTCAACCCTTGCCTTCCGCTCCGCCACCGACTGCATCATACAAGGCCGCCGCGCGTTGAAGATCGGTGATTGCCCCGAACCGCACCTGTTCGCGCGGCTTTTGGAACATTGTTGCGGTGAGGATGTGCCCACCGCTGATTCGCTGTCCCGCCGCGATGTCCTGCGGTCCGCCCGCTCTGCCCGCACGCCCGCGGGAGCCAGAGCCCGGCCGGGACGCAGGCGGCGGGCGGGCCTTCCCGGAGGGAGGACGCCGGCCGCACCTGCACACGGACGAGGGGGAGATTGATCATGCACACGGGCAGGATGTTTCGTCGCGACGCACAGACGTTTCTGATCCATCTGTTTGGGCGCGGGCTCGAGGACGATCGCTACGTGATCGAGCGCTACAGGAGTCTCGCCAACGGCGAGATCCGTCCCGTTGGGGCCGAGCAGCCGAAGGCGAAGGGCCGGCGCGGGCAACGGCGCACCATCGCGACCCTGAGCGCCGTCAAGAAGCTGCGGCCCGAGCGCGACGAGATCATCGTCTGCACCGGAGTCAAGCTGGCGCGATCCGGGGTCCAGATCTGGGGGCTTGCCGCTTCGGGCCTTGATGCCGCCCGCCACGCGCGCTGAGCGGGGTGGCCGGTCGTGCCGCTCACTGACCCCGCGAAGAAGCAGGAACGGGATCGCCGCAACCGCCGACGCCACGCCGAACTAAGTGCGCGCGGGACCTGTACCCGATGCGGCCGCGTGCCACCCGAGCTCGGCCTCAAGGTATGCGGCGGTTGCGCTGAAAAGCGCCGCGCCGCCAACCGTGCCCGCCGCGCCAGGGCCAGGCAGCAAGGAAAGCCATACGCCGGCCGCGATCCGGAGCGGTGCCGTCGCGCCGACCGCGCCGGCGACAGGCGGCGCCGGAGGGAGCGGCTGGACGCGGGGCTCTGCACATCCTGCGGACGGCGCCAGCCGGAGGACAATCGCTCGGTCTGCGAGCCATGCCGCGAGGTGCGACGCGCGCTCGATCGTCGGCGTTACGCCGCCAGGCGCGCTGCCGGCCGTTGCGTGCGCTGTACGCAGCTCACGGTCGGAGGCCTGTCGCGCTGCGGCCGGTGCCTCGCGCTTGAGAAGGAGCGCGTCTCCCCCGAGCAGGAGAGCGCCGCAAGCAGGAAGCGATACTTCGGGCGCCGCGCCAAAGGCATCTGTGTCGATTGCAAGGCGCCTGCCGGCGACGCTGCCCGCTGCCGACGCTGCGCATACCGTTCCAACTCCCGCGCGCCCGAGCGCCATCTCGTGTCGATGTGGCCACCGCAGATCGCCGTGATCGAACTGGAGACGGGCGACGAACTGGGTGTCTTCGAGACCGAATCCGAGGCAGCCGCCTGCATCGCCTTCGCCCGCCTGCGCCCCGACCAGGTGGAGATACTATCCAATGTCCCGCTCCTCGCCCTGTCGCCGTCATGAGCGCGGTTTCGCCGAAGGTGTCCGAAGGCGAGGTCGCATCCCAGGTCCGCCTCCCGCCGACCTCTCCCGCTCCAGGGCCATTGCTGGCCGTTCGCCGCACAAGGCGCCGCGCGCTGCGCCGGCTTGACGGGAGACCCGGCGAGCCGGAATTATACTACCTAGTACCAAGAGGGGCAGAGCCATGCGCACCGTCTCGCTGATGACCGCCAACCAGGAGTTCTCCAAGCTCGTCCGCGAGGTCGAACGCGGCGAGGGTTTTCTCATCACCCGGCGCGGCCGACCCATTGCGAAGCTCGTGCCTCACAGCGCCGGCAAGACCGCCGATCCCGCATGGGCCGCGGCCCACCAGCGTATGATGGCGCGGCTGGAAGAGGGAGCCTCGCTCGGCGGGCTCCGGATCGAGCGAGCCGCGCTCTATGACCATCGTTAAGGGGCGGTTCACCCTGGACACCAACGTTCTCGTGTATGCGGTTGACCGCGACGGGGGCGAGCGCCACCGGCGCTCCATGGAGCTGGTCGGGCGGGCGGCCGAGCGCGACTGCGTGCTGATGCTTCAGGCCCTGGCCGAGTTCTACCACGCCACCACGCGCAAGAACCTTCTCGGGGCTTCCGATGCCGGCAGCTTGGTGCGCGACTGGCTGGAGGTGTTCGAGATCGCCTCGGCCGACAGAGAAGCTCTTGCCGACGCGATGAGCGTGGTTGACGAGCACCGGCTCTCGTTCTGGGACGCGATGCTTTGGGCAACGGCGCGCCAGGCGGGCTGCTCCGCGATCGTGAGCGAGGACATGCAGCATGGCCGCCGCCTGGGCGGGGTTGAGTTCGTCAACCCGTTCTCGCCACAGGCAGTCGCGACCATGGCCACATTGCTCGATGCCTGATACTGGCCGGCGTGCCTGCGCCTTTGGCCCCGCTCGCCAGCCCCGCATGTAGCACACCCGGCAATCCGTCTCCGCCCTTTCGCACCCGGTTGGCCCGATCCAGGGCGGCGCGCACTCACGGTCTCAC
>JAPPGP010000216.1 GCA_028821395.1 Defluviicoccus sp. | reverse complement strand
GGTTCGCCGGCAGGGCGCCCGCGGGCCGGGTGGCGAGGGATTTCCAGTCAGGCATCGGTACGGCTTCTCTCTCGCGGCGCGTGTGGGTGCGTCCGGCTCACGGCAGCGGGTCCGGGGGCGTGAAGCGCCAGCGGACGCGTTCCTTGCCGAGCTGGAGCCAGCCTTCGCCGACGATGCGGTGCACGATGTAGAGGCCGCTGTCGGTGACTTGATAGGGGACAACCGAGGGTTCGCCGTCCTTGCGTTCGTAGAGCGCGGGCAACTCCTGGGCGCGGCTGCGGAGGTAGGTGAACTGGCCGTCGTGCCACATCGCCTCCACGAGGAACGGCCACTCGCGGGCCTTCCTGTCGAGGGTGTAGGGGAACTCGATCCGGAGCGGGTAGCGGGCGCGGAAGGCGTCGATCTCTTCCGCGGCCGCGTCGCGCGCGGCGGTGACCTGTTCCTCGGCGGTTGCCCGGGTCGCCTGGACTTCGGCGCGGGCCTGGTTGGCCATCGTCTGGTAGGACTGGATGCGGGAGCGCGCGACGAAGGCGGGCTGGTGCGCGCCCCGGCGGCCGGGTGCGGAGACGCCGTCGGTCCCGTCACCGGCGGCGGGATCGTGGAAGCGCACCACGAGGTGCGGGTCGAGGTCCTCGGACTCGGCGACGAGGAAGCTGTAGATGCGGCCGGACTCGCAGACGAGGGCGATGTTGGTCTCCACGTCGGCGGAGACCGGCTTCAGGAAGGCGACGTTGGCGCTGCCCGTGAGGTGCCAGTACTCGGCGTCGCCGACGACGTAGTCGAGGATGGTTTCGCGGGCGGGGAGCGTGATGACGGTGGTGTGGCGGACGCGGGCCTGGAGCCGCCAGACGGTGTCCTCCGGGGTGTCGTCCAGCCGGAGGATGTGGGCGTCCTGGGCGGCGGCGGGCGCCGCCACGGGACACGCCAGGAAGAGGACAAGCGCGGCGACGAGGCGCAGCGGGAGAATCGGGAAAGAGGGGACCATGGGTTCAGCTCCGTTGTTCGGCGAGGTGGGCGAGGCCGCGCCGGAGGCCGTGGGCCTCGATGGCCTCGGCCCGGCGCGCGGCGTCCACCGGGGAGGACGTGTAGAGCCAGTAGCTCTCGGGATCGACGTTCAGCCGCACCACGCCGGCCGACTGGGCGCGGCGCAGATACAGCTCCTGCTTCGGGACGAGCTGGCGGATCGTCGCCATCTCCGTCGGGTTCAGCTGGAAGATGTCGGCGACCGCCGCCGGGAGGTCGGGGTTGGCGAGGAAGAGCTTGGTCGGGATGGACTCGAGGAGACCCTGCGCGGCCGTGGAGGCCGTCACGTCCACCGCGGACTGCGTGGCCAGGACGAGCGCCGCGTTGCGCTTCCGCCAGGTCTTCGCGGCTTCGGCCAGGTAGGCGAGGACGGAGGGGTCGTTGAGGTAGCGCCAGGCCTCGTCGACCACCATGAGCTTCACGCGGGCGGCCTCGGCCGGGTTGTCGAGCGCGAGGCGCATCCGCTCCAGGAGGTAGAAGAGCGCGGCTTCGCAGAGGTCCTCGTGCTCCGCCGCGCCGGCGAGGTCGATCACCTGCCAGTCGGCGAGCTGGATCTCCGCGGCGTCGGGGTTGTCGAAGGTTGCGGCCCAGGCGCCGTCGCCGTGCCAGCGGCTCATCGCGGGCCACATCCGCTTCGGGAGCGACCTGACGAAGGCGGAGAGCGAGCGGGCGTCCGGCTCGAAGGCGTAGAGGTCCTCGATCCGGGCGCGGATCTCGGAGGGGTCGGCGCCGGAGGGTTCGTGGCCCCCGATCCGCAGCAGGCGGGTCACCCAGCCGGTGAGGAACTGGTAGGTGCGCTCGCCGGGCGGCAGGGTGAACGGCTTGAGGGCGAGCGCGCCGTCCGCGCGGTCGGGGGCGAGCTGGAGGTAGCCCCCGCCGAGGAACTGGGTGAGCCAGCGGTAGGAGCCGCCGAGGTCCATGACCAGCACGCGGGGGGCGTACTGGAGGCTCTGGACCAGCAGGTAGTTGAGGAGGAAGCTCTTGCCCGCGCCGGTGGCGCCCAGGATGAGCGTGTGGCCCACGTCGCCGGCGAAGAGGTCGTAGAAGAAGGGGGTCCGCCACCGGGTCTCGAAGGTGGCGAGGACCGGCTTCGAGAGATGGCGGCTGACGGGTTCGCCCTTGGGCGGGCCGAACAGCGGCGCGAGGCAGGCGGCGACGCCGGCGCTGGCGAACACGCTCCGGATCTGGCGCTTCCGCGGCATGGCCGGCATGCGGGCGAACCAGGTGGGGAGCTGGCCGTAGCCTTCGCGGATCACCTTGGCGTCGCAGCCGGCGAAGATCCGGCGGAGTTCCGCGTCGAGACGCTCGGTCTGGGCGAGTTCGCCGTGGAGCGCGACGGTGAGCGCGAGGTCGCCGTAGGCGATGCCGTCCGCCTCGAGTTCCACGAGGGCGGAGCCGAGACGGGAGGACTCGGCCTCGGCGGCCGTGTCCACCATCGCGTTGG
>JAPPGP010000075.1 GCA_028821395.1 Defluviicoccus sp. | reverse complement strand
GGGCAAGGTCACGGCGTGGCATCACTCGGGCGCGGGTGGCGGCGCGGGCGGTTCGGGTGCAGGCGGCGGCTCCGGTTTCGGTTCGGGCTTCGGTTCCGGCGCCGGCTCGGCGGGCGGCGGCTCCGACCTGGGCTCGGCCGCTTCCGCCACCACCGCGACCGCGACCACCATCTCGGCGGGCGCCTCGCGATCGAACAGCGAGGGCAAACCGACCAGCGCGATGGCAATCACGCCTGCGTGAAGTCCGGCGGACAGCGAGATGCCGGCGCGCACCGCTCAACGCTCCGCCCGGTCCGCCGGCTTGGCCTCGCCCTCTCGCGGCAGCTGGGCGATCAGGGCGACGCGCCGGAAGCCCGCCAGGTTGACCGACCCCATGACCTCCATCACCCGGCCGTAGGGAACCGCCTTGTCGCCGCGCACGAAAATGCGCGTGTCCTTCTTGTTCTCGGTGATCGCGGCGAGGCGCGGGATCAGCCGCGGCAATTCGATCGCCGTGTCCTGGATATAGACCGTGCCGTCGGCCCGCACGGTGATCACCAGGGGCTCGTCCTGACCCACCATGCGCGAAGCGGCCGTCTCGGGCAGGTCGACGGGAACGCCCACGGTGAGCAGCGGCGCGGTGATCATGAACACCACCAGGAGCACCAGCATCACGTCGACGAAGGGCGTGACGTTGATCTCGCTCATCGGGCGGTATCTGGCCATGCGCCGCGCCTGGCGGGTCGCGGAGCCGTTGCCGACGGAGATCGCCACGGTTCAGCCCCTCGCGTCGACCTGGCGCGACAGGATGGCCGAGAACTCGCCGGAAAACGATTCGAGCCGGGCCGCGTAGCGCGAAATGTCGTTGTTGAGCTTGTTGTAGCCGATCACCGCCGGGATCGCGGCGATCAGGCCGAGCGCGGTGGCGAACAGCGCCTCGGCGATGCCGGGCGCGACGACGGCGAGCGAGGTGTTCTTGGTCAGCGCGATCGCCTGGAAACTGTTCATGATGCCCCAGACCGTGCCGAACAGGCCGATGAACGGCGCCGTCGCGCCGACCGAGGCGAGGAAGGTCATGTAGCGCTCCAGATGGTGGAGCTCGCGGCCGAGCGCGATCTCCATCACCCGGTCGATGCGCCCGGTCAGCGTCAGCCTGGAGTCCTCGACCGGCACGCCGCGCTCGGTGGAACGCCGCCATTCGCGCATCGCGGCGACGAAGATCGCCGACATCGGGTCGTCGGGCCGCTGGCCGATGCGTTCGTAAAGATCATCGAGCGACCCGCCGGACCAGAACCGCTCCTCGAAATACCCGGCCTGGCGGTCGAGGCGGCGCATGCGCAGCACCTTCTCGAAGATCACCGCCCAACACCAGAACGACGCCGCGATCAGCAGGACCATGACGATCTGGACGACGATGTCGGCCTGCAGGAACAGGCTCCAGATCGACAGGTCGCCGGCGATCGAGCCGGCGAGATCCGCGGATTCGAGAAACTGCATGGTCACGCTCGCTGGGTCGCTTCGGGGAGAGCGGCGCGGCCGAGCCCGGCGAGCGCCGAACGAAGCCGCGCGGGGAACCGCGCCGGGCGGCCGATATCCGACACGCAGGCAAGCCTGAGGTCGATGCGCGCCAGCGTATCGCCGTCGCGGTGGACGGTCTGGCGGACGCGCAGGCTGGCGCCGCGGATTTCGGCCAGGCTGGAGCGGATCTCCAGCACGTCGTCGAGCCGGGCCGGAGCCAGGTATTCGATGGCGCATTGGCGCACGGTGAGCACCAGGCCGTCGCCGCGCATCATGCCGGCATGGTCGGCGCCGAGCAGGCGCATCATCTCGGTCCGCGCGCGTTCGGCCATGCGGAGATAGCTCGCGTAGTAGACGATGCCCGCGGCGTCGGTGTCCTCGAAATAGACGCGCAGCCGGTAAATGTGTTCCGCGCCCCGCAGAACGCCGGAGACCGGCCCCACCCCCGGCTCAATCATCTTTGGTCGCCTTGCCGTCGCCCAGCAGGTCGAGCTGGTCCGCGTCGCGCGGCGGCGGCGCCACGCCGAGATGGCGGAACGCCCGGTCGGCGAGCATGCGCCCGCGCGCGGTGCGCCGGACCAGCCCCTGCTGGATCAGGAAGGGCTCGATCACCTCTTCGATCGCGTCGCGCTGCTCGGACAGCGCCGCCGCCAGCGTATCGACACCGACCGGGCCGCCGCCGTAATTGCTGGCGATGCAGTCGAGATAGCGCCGGTCCATCAGATCGAGGCCGAGGCGGTCGACTTCCAGCCTGGCGAGCCCGCTATCGGCAAGCGCCGCATCGATCCCGTCCGCCCCGTCGACGGCGGCGAAATCGCGCAGCCGGCGCAGCAGCCGGCCGGCGATTCTCGGCGTGCCGCGCGACCGCCGGGCGATCTCCGACGCGCCGTCGGCGGTGATCCCGATGTCGAGCAGCCGGGCGCCGCGCTCGACGATCGTCTCAAGCTCGGCATCGGTGTAGAAGTCGAGCCTGAGCGGTATTCCGAAGCGGTCGCGCAGCGGGGTCGAGACCAGCCCGGCCCGCGTCGTCGCCCCGATCAGGGTGAAGCGCTGCAGATCGATCCGCACCGACCGCGCCGCCGGTCCGGCGCCGATGATCAGGTCGAGCTGGAAATCCTCCATCGCGGGGTAGAGGACTTCCTCGACCGCCGGGTTGAGGCGGTGGATCTCGTCGATGAACAGGACGTCGCGGACCTCCAGGTTGGTGAGCACGGCGGCGAGATCGCCGGCGCGCGCGAGCACCGGGCCCGAGGTCGCGCGGAACCCGACGCCGAGCTCGCGGGCGACGATCTGGGCCAGCGTGGTCTTGCCGAGACCGGGCGGGCCATGCAGCAGGACATGGTCGAGCGGCTCCTCGCGCGCCCGCGCCGCGTCGATGAAGACCGCGAGGTTGCGGCGCAACCGTTCCTGGCCGATGAACGCATCGAGCCGGCGCGGGCGCAGCGCCGCCTCGCCGGCGTCGCCGTCGATATCGTAGGCGGCGGCGTTCGGGCGCTCCGCGGTCACGAGGCGAGCTCCCTGAGCCCGGCGCGGATCAGCGCCTCGACCTCGGCCGACGGCCCGAGCGCCCGCGCCGCCTCGGCCACCGCACCATAGGCCTCGCCCCGGCGGTAGCCCAGATTGACCAGCGCGGAGACCGCATCGTCGACCGTGCCGGCGCGGCCGTCCCCGGCGCCGTCGGCGGCGCCCGGCGGCGTATCGCGGGCGGGCATCGCCTTGTCGCCGAGCTCGGCCAGAATGCGCCCGGCGAGCCGCTTCCCGACGCCGGGCGCCTGGGTCAGCATGTCCGCGTCGCCCGCCAGCAGCGCGTCGGCCAGCCGGCCCGTGCTCAGCGCCGACAGGATGGCGAGCGCAACCCGGGTGCCGACCCCCTGGACGGTGGTCAGCAGGCGAAACCAATCGCGTTCGGCGAGGTCCGCGAAACCGTAGAGGTGGATGTGATCCTCGCGCACATGGGTCTCGACATGGAGGCTCGCCGCCTCGCCCGTCGGGGGCAGGGCGTCCAGCGTGCGCGCCGAGCAATAGACCAGGTACCCCACCCCGGCGACGTCGATCACCGCAGAATCTGTGGAAGTCGAATCGATCCGCCCGGTCAGCCTGGCGATCACGGCCGCGCCTCCCCGGCGGAGGCCGCGATGCGGTCGCGGGTCGCGCGGTGATGGGCATGGCATATCGCGGCCGCGAGCGCGTCGGCGGCATCCGACGACGAGATGCCGCGGATGGCGAGCAGGGCGCGGACCATGGCCGAGATCTGGCCCTTGTCGGCGTGGCCGGCGCCCACGATCGACTTCTTGATCAGGTTCGCCGGGTATTCGGCGACCGGCAGCCCGGCCTCGGCGGGCGCCAGCAGGACCACCCCGCGGGCCTGGCCGAGGCGCAGCGCAGACGCGGGGTTGCGGTTGACGAAGGTCTCCTCCACCGCCGCCTCGTCGGGCCGGTAGGTGTCGATCACCCGGGCGAGCGCGCCGTGCAGCGCGGCCAGCCGGGCGGCCAGCGGACCCCCGGTGGGCGGGCGCACCGCGCCATCCGCCACATGGGTCAGCCGGTTGCCGTCGACGTCGATGACTCCCCAGCCGGTCGCCCGCAGCCCGGGATCGAGGCCGAGGAGCCGGGTCTCGCGTCCGGTCAACTGGTCAGTCTCGCCATGATGTCGTCGGCGACGCTGAAATTCGCCGCCACCGACTGCACGTCGTCGTTCTCCTCCAGCGCCTCGAGCAGCCTGAACAGCTTCTCCGCGCCGGCCTCGTCGACCTCGACGGTGCTCGACGGCCGCCAGGCCAGCTCCGCCGATTCCGGCGTCCCGAAGCGCGTCTCCAGCGCCTCGCGGACTTCGTTGAAGTCTTCCGGCGCACACACCACCTCGTGGCCGTCCTCGGCCGACTCCACGTCGGTCGCGCCGGCTTCGAGCGCGGCCTCGAACATCTCGTCGCCCGATGCCGACCCGCCCGTGTAGCGCACCGCGCCGACACGGTCGAACATGAACGAAACGCTGTTGGTCTCGCCGAGATTCCCGCCGTGCTTGGCGAAGGCGGCACGAACCTCCGCCGCGGTCCGGTTGCGGTTCTCGGTCAGCGCCTCGGCGATGATCGCGATGCCGCCGGGGCCGTAACCCTCGTAGCGGATCTCGTCATACTGCTCGCCGTCCTCGGCGCCGGAGCCGCGCCGGATGGCGCGCTCGATGGTCTCGCCGCCCATATTGGCGGCCTTGGCGGCGGCCACCGCCGAGCGCAGCCGGGGGTTCTGGTCGGGGTCGGGCAGGCCGGCGCGCGCGGCGACCGTGAGCTCGCGGATCAGCCGGGTGAACAGCTTCGAGCGCTTGGCGTCCTGGGCGCTCTTGCGGTGCATGATGTTCTTGAATTTGGAGTGACCGGCCATGCAATCCCTTCGCGCGGGAACGATCCGCGTCGTGCCCGGTTTCGAATGTCGAGAACCCTAACGCAGCCGCCGATGGAGTGGAACGCACCACGAACGTCCGCACCTTGTCGACGATCAATGTGGCGACATTTTGACTAAGCCCAAGCCATTGCTTGGAAAAGCGATACAGGCGGGGGGCCGTCAGCGGTCCGGAAGCGCGGCGCTCAGCCGACCGCCGATTCGCAGCGGGTCGATGCGCGCCGCCAATCCGGTCGAATCGTCGGTCTCGACGAAGGCGGCGCACAGCGTCGCCGGGCCGTCGGCCGCCTCGAGCCTGACGGTCGGCATCTTGCGCACGAAACGTTCGACCGAAATCGCCTTCTTCATCCCGATCACCGAGTCGTAGTCGCCGCACATGCCGATATCGGTCTGATAGGCGGTGCCGCCGGGAAGGATCTGCGCATCCGCGGTCGGCACATGGGTATGGGTGCCGACCACGAACGACACCCGGCCGTCGAGAAAATGCGCGAAGGCCATCTTCTCGCTGGTCGCCTCGCCGTGAAAATCGACCGCGATGGCCGAGACGGTGCGCATCAGCCCGTCCTCGGCGAGCCGCCGCGCGGCGAACGCGAACGGGTCGTCGAGCGGGTCCATGAACAGCCGGCCCATCGCGTGCAGCACCAGCACCTTGCGGCCGCGACGGTCGGGGAACACCCCCCAGCCGCGGCCCGGGGTCGCCAGCGGATAGTTGTCCGGGCGCAGCAGCCGCTTCTCGCGGTCGAAATGGGGAATGATCTCGCGCTGGTCGAACACGTGGTTGCCGGTGGTGATCACGTCCGCGCCGGAATCGAAGAGCTGGTCGCATATCTTGGGCGTGATGCCGAACCCGCCCGCCGCGTTCTCGCCGTTGACGATCACGAAGTCGAGGTCGAGGGTCTCGCGCAGCCGCGGCAGCTCGTCGCGGACAACGCTTCGCCCGGACCGTCCCACCACGTCGCCGCAGATCAGCAGCCGCATCGCCCGCCCGTCATGCGCCCTCGGAACATTCGAGGATCCTCTTCTCGGTCACCACCCAGTCCACCCGCCGGTCGCCGGCGCCGGCCGGCACGCAGGCCTGGACCTGCACATCGTAGCCGATTCCCACCGCGACCACCTCGCCCCGCCGCTTCAGCGCCGCGATCGTCCGGTCGTAATACCCACCCCCGTAACCCAGCCGGCGGCCGGCGCGATCGACCGCGAGCAGCGGCGCGAGAACGATGTCGGGCACGACGGGCGGCGCGGTCCCGGACGGTTCGCTCAGGCCGAACCGCGCCTCGACCAGCGCGTCGCCGGGCCGCCAGCGGCGGAAGGCCAGCGGGCGGCCGGGGCCGACCATCGCGGGCAGCGCGCAGATCGCCCCGCGCCGCGCAAGGGCGTAAAGCAACGGCCGCGGGTCGAGCTCATCCCCGATCGGCCAGTAGGCGGAAACCCCGGCGCCGGCGACCCGGTCGCCGAACCGGGCGAGGAACCGGTCGCGCACCGCGCGGGCGGCGCGGCCCGACCCCGCTGCGGCCAGCCGTCGCGCCTCGGTCATCTCCGCGCGCAGGCGCTTCTTGTCCCGGGCGAGGGTCACGCCGCCTCCGCCACCGACGGATGAAGCCGGGCGGGCGACGCCGCGGCGGCCGTCCCGCCATGCATATCCTCTGCGGCCTGCAAACGCAGGTGGGCGCCATGTACCGCGGCCACGACCGCGGCAGGGACGGCTCCCAAGAGGACTGTATTGGCCCCAGGGATAAATGGCCTCGCGCACCGCGCAGCGCCGCCCGGGCAGAAATTAGGATCGCGCGATCGTCTCGGCAATGCTTTCGATGCGCGCGGCGGCGTCCTCGATCCGCGCGGCGAGGACTCTTTTCCGGTCCTCGATCGCGCTTCGCGGCTCGCCGTCCTCGGGTATGTCGATCCCCGCCTCGGACAGGGCGACATAGGCTTCGGCGAGCTCGTCGGCGATCATCAGGCTGGTCATGACTAGAAGCCTGGTATCGCCGACCTGGCCTATCTGGCCGACCAGCGCCTCCACCCGGTCGTCGATATAGGCGCCGAGCCTGGAAAGGCGCTCTTCCTCGCCTTCCTCGCAGGCCACCCGGTAGCTGCGCCCGTTGATGGTGAGGTCGACCTCGGGCATGCGGAGCGGTCTCCGGCGTCAGGACGGGATCAGGGTGCGCAGCCGGGAGATCGCGGCATCGAGCTGCTCGGAGACCGCCCGGGTCTCGCCCTCCAGCCTGGTGCAGCGCGCGCGGGACTCGCCGAGCTCGGCCTCCAGCCCGGGCTCGGCGCCGGAGCGCGCGCGCAGCGCGTGTTCCAACCTGTCCAGGGCGGACTCCAGCCTGTCCTGCGCTTCGTCGAGACGTGGCATGTGCAATCCGTGGACCGGGCTTGGCCCGGCAACTGCGCGGCACCTTACGCCGGAGATCGGAAGACCGTCAATCGGGCGGAAACCGTTGATCGGCCGCGGTGCTCCGTCCACTGTTGCCGGATGCCCGGGCCCAAGCCGACCGTGGTGGTCCACGGCCTCGACCACGCGCTCGCCGCGGCCCGCGCGGCGGCGGCGCTCGGCACCGCCGTCCGCCTCAGAAGCGGCCCCGCGGCGGCAGGCTATGCCGGGGCCGCCTGGTTCGCCGAAATCGTCCGCGCGGCTCGGCGCGCCCACCCGGAGGTCACCATCGACGCGGTTCTCGATTGCGGCGACTCGCCCGGCATGGTGCTGGCCGCGCTGCGCCGGTCGGTCGAGGCGGTCCGCTTCGACGGATCCCCGGCGGTCCGCGGCAAACTGGAGGCGCTCGCCCGAGCGGCCGGCGCCCGTATCGAGGCCGATGTCGCCCCCGCCCTCGACCTCGCCGGGGAGGGCGATCCCGAATCCGCCTGCCGCAGCTGGTTCGCCGCCGCCGCCGAGCGGGCCCCGCGGTGAACCCGCGGCCGATGCGGCGATCCGCCGCACGGCCCGCCCGGCTGCCCGTCGCCCCCGAAAAAGGCGTTGAAGTCTAGAAGTTTATCGGGTCCCGGCGGGGCCTGCCGGGCCCCGCTCCGCATCCGTCCGCGCCACAGGATCGTTGACGCCGTCGGTGGCGGCGGATAGATCGCCGGGCCTGTCGGGAAACGCATCCGACCGGAAATGCGCCTTCTCGCGCTCCCGGTCTCCTGCATCCCGCGACGACCGGCAAACGGGCCAGACCCCGGTTGCCGCAGCCGGAACATGGCCGAACGGCCCCCATGCTGCCGATCGAGCGGAGGCATCCACAGGCATGACCGAGAGAACGCTGCTCAACGCCGACGAAAAGACCCTGATCGTCGGGACCTACCGCCTCATCGCTCCGGTGTGGGAGACCGTCGCGGACCTGTTCTTTGGGCGGCTGTTCGAGGACCAGCCGCAATACCGCCAGCTGTTCCCCGAAGACATGACCGGCCCGAAGCGCAAGCTGATGGCCATGCTCGCGTTCGTCACCAAGTCGCTGGACTGGACCGAGGAGCAATGGAAGGAAGACGTCGCGCCGCAGCAGGACCTCTTCCTGGTCGTGCTCGCGCTGGGGCGCCGCCACCACGCCCTGTACAAGATCCCCGACGATGCCTACGGACCGTTCGAGCGGGCGCTGATGTGGGCGCTGGAGAACGGGTTGGGCCAAGCCTTCACACCGGAGCTGCAGCGCGCCTGGACCAAGCTCTACCGCATCCTGGCGACCAGCATGCGGTTGGGAGGCAGGGCGTCGAGCATAAAGATGGAATTCGGCCGCATCACGTGAACCGGGGAGATTGTTGGTGAGTTCGGGCGGTCAGCAGGCGACGCCGCCCTTTCTTCGCGGTTCGTTTCGCACCTGCCCGCTTTCCGAGCTGTTCGGCGTGCTCGCCGTCAGCCGCCAACTCCTGGAGGTGCGTTTCTCCTGCGGGGAACGGGAGGTGGGTGCGATCGCGATCAAGGCGGGACAGGTGGTCCGTGCGGGGGATTTCCGCAGCGAGGCCACGGGCGGCGACGCGCTGAACGCCCTGATCGGCGATCCGGGCACCGCATTCTCGGTGGTCATGCTGCCGCCCAACGCGCCGGAGGCGCAGAACGATGCGCCGCTCTGCGGGCTCGCCGAATTGCTGCCCGAAGAAGACGGGGCAAACCACGCCGCCGCCGAGCCGCCGAGCGGCGAAGTCATCGGGACCGATGAGATTTTCGAGGTTTCCGGCCCGCAATTCTCCGCCGAGTCCCCGCAGCACGATGCCGTCGAGGTCGCGCCCGCAACACCGCCCGAGCCGGAGGCCGCGCACCCCGCCAGGGACGCCGAGCTCCTGCCCCTCGGCGGCGAGCCGCCGGGCGCTGCGGCCGAAGCCAAGCCGCCGGAGATGCCGACGCCGGAACTCCCGCCCGCCGCAGACGCCATCGAGGTCGCGCCCGCATTGCCGCCCGAGCCGGAGGCCGCGCCTCCCGCCGGAGACGCCGAGCTCCCGCCCCTCGGCGCCGCGATCGAAGCCGCGCCGCCCGAAGCGCCGACGCCGGAGGTCCCGCCGGCCGCAGATGCCGTCGAGCCGGCCGCGCCGCTGCCGCCGGAGGACGACGACCCGATCATGCAGGGGCGGATGGACGACTCGAGCTTCGACGAAATCCTGGAAGTGCTGCAGCTCAGCGACCGGTGCGTCGTCGTCTCGTTCCTGCGGGGCGATGCCGAGGTCGGCGCGATGATGGTCGAGTCGGGACAGGTTGTGGCGGCGGCGGCCGGCGGGCGGCACGGCATGGAAGCCTTCCGGCAGCTCTGCGCCGACCATGGCGAGACCTTCGAGATACGCAACGGGACGGCGGAAGACGCGGGCGAACCGCTGGGCGGCGTTCCCGAGCTGCTGGCCGCCATGCGGCAGCCTGCCCCCGCTCCCGCCACCCCCGATGCGCCGCAGAGCCGGGGCGCGCTGTTCCTGCGCGGCCGGATAGCGGATTTTCCGCTGGACCTCCTGATCGGCGCGCTCGACCTCAGCCGGCAGCCGATCGACATCGAATTCCGTCGCGGGGAGGCGATCCTCCACCGGGTGCATGTCAAGGCGGGGATGATCGTCGGCGCCGAGAGCGTTGCCGGAGACGGCGCCGCCCCCGCCCTGGCGGCGATCCGCGGCGATCCGGGCGGGGAGTTCCGCGTCTATCGCCGCAGCACCCCGCTCGACGGGGAACCGTTCGCCCCCCTGGCGGCGCTGGTCCCGGAACCCGAGAGGCCCGGCGAGCCGGAGCGGCAAATGCCCGCGCCGGACCCCCCGACCCCCGCTCCAGCCCCGGTCGTCGCGGCGCGGGACGCGACCGTTCCGGAGACCTCCGCTCCCGCGGCACCCGGTACGGCCCCGGAAATCGCCCCCTCCGCCGAGCCGACAGCCGGGCTGGAGGCGTTCCGCGACCGCGCCATCGCCGAGATCCGGGCCGCGCTCGCCGCTCCCGACCGGGGCCGGCGCGAACGCGTCCTGCTGTGGTCGAGTCTCGGGTTGCAAATCGCCTGCCTGGCCATCGTGCTGGGCGCGATCGTACTCTCCCGGCTATAGCCTCCCGCAGTCCCCGGCGCCGCGAGCGCGCTGGCACGCCCGCCGGGATTGGGTTAGTTATTGGCGGCTTGCTGCTGCCTGGGTGCGCGGGGACATCCGAAGGGGGGTCGAGGATGCGGGTCACGCAAAAGGTCAGAAAAATCCTTGCCGGCTACGAGAGCGACAACCCGGGAACCAAGGCCAACCTCGCGCGCATTTTGATGCACGGCAAGCTGGGCGGCTCGGGCAAGCTGCTGATCCTGCCGGTCGATCAGGGTTTCGAACACGGTCCGGCGCGGAGCTTCGCCCCCAACCCCGACGCCTATGACCCGCACTACCACTTCCAGCTCGCCGTCGATGCCGGGCTCAGCGCCTACGCCGCGCCGCTCGGCATGATCGAGGCCGGCGCCGACAGCTTCGCCGGAGCGGTGCCGACGATCCTCAAGGTGAACAGCGCCAACAGCCTGGCGACCGGCAAGGACCAGGCGGTCCATGGCGGCGTGGGCGATGCGCTCAGGCTCGGCTGCTCGGCGATCGGATTCACCATCTATCCCGGCTCGGACGACCAGTACGAGATGATGGAGGAGATCCGCGAGCTCGCCGAGGAGGCGAAATCGGTCGGCCTCGCCGTCGTCGTCTGGTCCTATCCGCGCGGCGGCATGCTGTCGAAGGAAGGCGAGACGGCGATGGACGTCTGCGCCTACGCCGCCCATATCGCCTGCCTGATGGGCGCCCATATCGTCAAGGTGAAGCCGCCGACGGACGCGCTCTTCCTCGACGCCGCCAAGGGGGTCTACCAGAAGCAGCGGATCGACACCGCGACGCTCGCCGCGCGTATCGCGCATGTCGTCCAGTCCTGCTTCAGCGGGCGCCGGCTGGTGGTCTTCTCGGGCGGCGAGGCCAAGGATCTCGACGGCATCCACCGCGAGGTGAGGGCGATCCGCGACGGCGGCGGCTCGGGCTCGATCATCGGCCGCAACACCTTCCAGCGGCCGCGCCCGGACGCGCTCGCCATGCTGGAGGGCATCGTCAGGATCTACCAGGGCAAGGCCAATCCGGACCTGCAGGCTGTATCTGATCACGCCGCCTGATCTCGGCCCGGGCGGCGCGCGGGGCTTCGCGGACCGGCTCGCCGCGGCGCTGGATGGCGGCGCGGCGGCCTGCGTCCAGCTCCGCCTCAAGGAGGCGGGCGACGACGACATCCGCCGCGCCGCCGAGATCCTGGCGCCGGTGGCGCAGTCGCGCGACGTCGCCTTCGTGATGAACGACCGCCCCGACCTGGCCCGCGAGACCGGCTGCGACGGCGTCCATGTCGGCGCCGACGACGCCCCCTACGAGGAGGCGCGCGGCATCGTCGGTCCGGGCGCGATCGTCGGCGTGACCTGCAAGGACTCCTACCACCTGGCGATGGAGGCGGCGGAGGCGGGGGCCGACTACGTCGCCTTCGGCGCCTACTTTCCGACCGCGACCAAGCGGACGACGACCCGGGCGCCGCTCGGGCTGCTGGAGACCTGGCAATCGGTCGCCACCGTCCCCTGCGTCGCGATCGGCGGCATTGCGGCGGAGAATTGCCGGCCGGTCGCCGCCGCCGGGGCCGATTTCCTCGCCGTGTCCTCTGGCGTCTGGGCACACCCGGACGGGCCGGCGGAAGCCGTCCGCGCCTACGAGGCGGCGATCCGGGACGCCCTCGGCGGCTAGCCCGGCCCCGCCACCGGCGCCCAGAGCACGTCCTCGATCCGCTCCGCGCCGACCGCCAGCATGACCAGCCGGTCGACGCCGAGCGCGATCCCGGCGCAATCGGGGAGCCCGGATTCGAGCGCCGCCAGAAAATCCTCGTCGACCGGGTAGGCGGCGCCCCTGAGCCGCCGCCTGAGCGCGCGGTCGGCCTCGAAGCGGGTGCGCTGTTCCGCCGGGTCGGTGAGCTCGCCGTAGCCGTTGGCGAGCTCGAGGCCGCAGACGAACAGCTCGAAGCGTTCGGCGAAGCGGCGGTCGGGGCCGAGCCGCGCCAGCGCCGCCATCGAGGCCGGGTAGTCGTAGAGGATCGCCGGCGCGCCGATGCCGAGCGCGGGCTCCACCTTGGCGAGGAAGATGCGGAAGAAGATGTCCTCCCAGCGGTCGTTGGGCCCGGTCCACACCCCGGCGCCGCGCGCGGCGGCGGCCAGCGGCGCCGGGTCGGAGACATCGTCCATCGTCGCCGCGAGGTCGATGCCGGCATGGCGGGCGAAGGCCTCGCAGACGCTGATGCGGGTCCATTCCGCGCCGGGGTCCGCGCTGTTCCCCGCGCGCGTCAGGCGCTCCACCCCGGCGGCCTCGGCGGCGGCGGCGAGCAGCCCCTCGCAATCCGTCCAGAGCTCGGTATGGGAGGCGCCCGCCCGGTACCATTCGAGCATGGTGAACTCGGGGTGGTGGGTGGGCGAGCGTTCCTCGTTGCGGTAGCAGCGGGCGATCTGAAAGATCTTCTCCTCGCCCGCCGCCAGCAGCTTCTTCATCGCGAATTCGGGAGATGTGTGCAGGTAGACCGGCGTGACCTTCCCGTCGCGGAAGGGCTCGGCCAGCGCGGTCTCGAACGCCGCCAGATGGGGCTCCAGCCCGGGCGAGACCTGGAGGGCGGGCGTCTCGACCTCGACGAAGCCGCGCGCGGCGAAGAACCGCCTGATCGCCGCCACGATGGCCTGGCGGGCGAGCAGGTTGGGCCGCCTCCGCGCATGGCGGTCGGGCCGCCACCAGGGCGGCTCAACCATGGCGTTTCGCGATTTCGGGCATGGCGCGATAATGCCGGATCGGGCGATGCGGGGTAAGGGTGGCGGACCGGACCATGCGCACAGGCCGCGCGCTCGCCGCGGCCGGGCTGATCGACCGGGAAGGGATCGGGGCGGCCGACGCCGTCGCCGCGCGCTACACGGTGGCGGTCACCCCGCACGTCGCCGGGCTGATCGAGCGCGGCGCGGCGGACGACGCGATCGCGCGCCAGTATCTGCCCGACTCCGGCGAGCTCGCGCGCAGCCCCGGCGAGCGCGACGATCCGATCGGCGACGACGCCCGTTCGCCGCTCCCGGGCGTGGTTCACCGCTACCCCGACCGCGTCTTGCTGATGCCGACGACGTCATGTGCGGTCTATTGCCGGTTCTGCTTCCGCCGCGAACGGGTCGGGCGCGGGGGTTCGGCGATGTCGGCGGAACAGATCGACGCCGCCCTCGCCTATGTCGCCGCCCGCCCCGCGATCCGCGAGGTGATCCTGACCGGCGGCGATCCGATGATCCTGTCGCCGCGCCGGCTCGGCGCGATCCTCGGCCGCGCGGCGGCGATCCCGAGCGTCGAGGTGCTGCGCATCCACAGCCGCGTTCCGGTGGCCGATCCGGCGCGGATCGACCGGGCGCTGGTCGCCGCGCTCCGCCAGGACGTTCCGGTCTACGTGGCAATCCACGTCAACCATCCCCGCGAGCTCGACCCGGCGGCGGCGCGCGCCATCGCCCAGCTCGCCGATGCCGGGCTGCCGCTGCTCGCGCAGACGGTGCTGCTGAAGGGGGTGAACGACGATGCCGACACGTTGGCGGCGCTGTTCCGCGCCTTGGTGCGCCACCGGGTGCGGCCCTACTACCTGCACCATCCCGACCTCGCGCCGGGCACGGCGCGGTTCAGGCTGTCGATCGAGCAAGGCCAGGCGCTGGTCCGCGCGCTGCGCGGGCGGATCTCCGGGCTGTGCCAGCCGACCTACGTGATCGACATCCCGGGCGGCTACGGCAAGGTCCCGCTCGGCCCTTCCTTCCGCGACGTCGAGGGCGGGCTCAGCGACTGGCAGGGCAATGCGCACCCGGACCCGCATGGGTGACCCTTTGCCTCGCCAACCTCGAGTTGTTAGGTTCCGCGCTCTCCCGACGGCCAGGCGAGTCTTATGAAGGTCAACGCGAACACGATCCGGCCCGGCCATGTGATCGAGCACGACGGCAAGCAGTGGAGCGTGCTCAAGATCCAGATCCTGCAACCCGGCAAGGGCGGCGCCTTCGTCCAGGTCGAGATGCGCGACGTGATGACCGGCATCAAGAGCAACGAGCGGTTCCGCACCCAGGAATCGGTCGAAAAGCTGATGGTGGACGAGAAGTCCTGCACCTATCTCTACCGCGCCGACGACGCGGTGACGCTGATGGATGCCGAGACCTACGAGCAGTTCGAGCTCCCGGTCGAGATGATCGGCGGCCCGGCGGCCTATCTGCAGGACGGCATGACGATCACCCTCGACCTGATCGAGGGCAATCCGGTCGCCGCCCGGCTGCCGCAGCAGGTGACGATGACGGTCGCCGAGGCCGAGCCGGTGGTCAAGGGCCAGACCGCGTCCTCCTCCTACAAGCCGGCGATGCTGGAGAACGGCGAGCGGGTGATGGTGCCGCCGCATATCGAATCCGGCACCCGGATCGTCGTCAACACCGAGGACGGCAGCTATGTGGAGCGCGCCAAGGGCTAGCCGGCGCGCCGGAAGGGGTGCATGCCTTCGGCGACGATAAACGTGATGGAGGCCGCCGCGCGCAAGGCGGCGCGCGGGCTGATCCGCGATTTCGGCGAGGTCGAGAACCTCCAGGTCTCGCGCAAGGGGCCGGCGGACTACGTCACCGAGGCGGACCGCCGGGCGGAGCGCATCCTGCGCGCCGAGCTCGCCAGGGCCCGCCCGGGGTTCGGCTTCCTGATGGAGGAATCGGGCGAGACGGCGGGCGACGACGCCGGGCGGCGCTGGATCGTCGACCCGCTCGACGGGACCACCAACTTTCTGCACGGCATTCCGCATTTCGCGATCTCGATCGGGCTCGAGGAGCACGGCGAGCTGGTCGCGGGAGTGGTCCACGAGCCGTTGCGCGACGAGATGTTCTGGGCCGAGAAGGGGGTCGGCTGCTATCTCAACCGGCGGCGGCTCCGGGTGTCGTCGCGCCGGCGTCTGGCAGATGCGGTGCTCGCCACCGGCATCCCGTTCAGGGGAAGGGGCGGCAAGACTGCCTTCCTCTCGACCGTGGGTGCAGCGATCGACAAGGTCGCCGGGGTCCGGCGGCTCGGCTCCGCCGCGCTCGATCTCGCCTATGTCGCGGCGGGGCGCTATGACGGGTTCTGGGAGTTCGGCCTGTCGCCCTGGGACGTGGCGGCCGGGATCGTGCTGGTGCGCGAGGCCGGCGGGTTCGCGACCGATCTCAAGGGCGGCGCGGCAGGCCTCGACGGCCGTTCCATCGTCGCCGCCAACGACCGGCTGCACGCGCCGGTCCGGCGGATGCTGCGCGAAAGTTTGAACGAATCCGATCTCGCTCTGGCGAGCTAGGGCGCCTAAAATCGGCCGCTTCGACCGGCAGGCATAGCCGGGCGTAAAAACCAGGCACGGGTTGCGGCCGCATGCCGAGAAACCGCGCGACATGACCAGCCCGCGAAACTACCTGACCAGGATGGTTTTGTTCCTGCTCGCCGTGACCGCGGTGGCGGGCGCGCTCTACGAGCCATTGTTGCAGGCCTTCCACGCCAACCCGGCGCTCAACGGGCTGATCGTCGGCGTTCTGGTGCTCGGCATCGCCTACAGCTTCCGCCAGGTGATGACGCTGCGCCGCGAGGTCAACTGGATCGTCAACGTCCGCACCGGACGGCCCGGCATCTCGGTCCAGGCGGCGCCCCGCCTGCTCGCCCCGCTGGCGGCGATCCTCGGCGAGCAGACCCGCCGCTTCCGGCTCTCGGCACTGGCGCTCAGATCGCTGCTCGACGGCATCGCGGCGCGTCTCGACGAACAGCGCGACATCGCCCGCTACATGATCGGGCTGCTGATCTTCCTCGGCCTGCTCGGCACCTTCTGGGGGCTGCTCCAGACCATCCATGCGGTGGGCGGGGTGATCGCGGGTCTCAGCGTCAGCGGGGGCGACCTGAACGCGGTCTTCACCGACCTCAAGGCCGGGCTCCAGGCGCCGCTCTCCGGCATGGGAACGGCGTTCTCGTCCTCGCTGTTCGGCCTCGCCGGCTCGCTGGTGCTGGGCTTTCTCGAGCTCCAGGCGAGCCAGGCGCAGAACCGCTTCTTCAACGACCTGGAGGACTGGCTGGCCGGCCAGACCCGGCTGTCCGGCGGCGGGGCGGGGATCGACCAGGACCAGACGGTCCCCGCCTATGTCCAGGCGCTGCTGGAGCAGACCGCCGACAGCCTGGAGAACCTGCAACGCACCATGGAGCGCGGCGAGGAGAGCCGGATCTCGTCGAACCAGTCGATCTCGCTGCTGGCCGAGAACCTGTCGGCGCTCACCGACCAGATGCGCGCCGAGCAGGCGCTGATGACCCAGATCGCCGAAACCCAGCTCGAGCTGCGGCCGATCCTGGCCCGGCTGGCCGAGGCGCGGCCGGGCGGCGGCTTCGACGACAACGTGCAGCAGCACATGCGCAACATCGACGTCCACGTGACCCGGCTCATCGAGCAGCTCTCGGCCGGGCGCACCGAGATGGTGCAGGAGATCAGGAACGAAATCCGCGTGCTGTCGCGCACCATAGCGGCGACCGGGCGAAAAGAGACGGACTAGGCCGGCAAGATGGCCGTCGGCAGGACCAGGCAGCATTCGGGGGCCGATATCTGGCCCGGATTCGTCGACGCGCTGGCGGCGTTGCTGATCATCGTCATCTTTCTGCTGATGGTGTTCACCCTGGCGCAGTACTTCCTGAGCGAGGTGCTGAGCGGGCGCGACCGGGCGCTCGACCGGCTCAACCGGCAGATCGCGCAGCTCACCGAGATGTTGTCCCTCGAACAGGCGGAGAAGTCCGAGCTCGAGGGCAGGCTGGCGCGGCTTACCCTCGATCTCGGCACGCTCTCCGCAGAGCGCGACAGCCTGTCGAGCCAGCTCACGACACTGCTGCCGGAGCGCGACCGGCTGAGGGACGAGGTCGCGGCGCTCTCCGCCGAGCGCGACGCGCTCAGGGTCACCTCCGAGAAGACCGCCGCCGAGCTGGAGGACGCCTACAAGACGATCGGCGCGGACCGCGAGAAGATCGAGCTTCAACTGCGCAACATCGTCAGCCTGGAGCGCGACATCGCCGCCTTGCGCCAGCTCCGCGACGCGCTGGAGAAGCGGGTCGGCGCGCTCGACGACACGCTCAGGGCCCAGGCGCAGGAGGTCGCCGGGCTCAAGCGCTCGCTGGAGGAGCGGACGCAGGAGGCCGCCGCGCTGAAGGGCTCGCTGGAGGAGCGGACGCGGGAGGCCGCCGCGCTGAAGGGCTCGCTGGAGGAACGGACGCGGGAAGCCGGCGCGCTGCGCGACCGTTCCAAGGAGCTCGTCGCCGAGCTCGCCTCGGCCGAGGAGCGGACCCGGCTGGCGCAGCGCGAGATCGACCAACGCGACGTGCGGCTGCGCGACCTCGGCGCGCGGGTATCGCGGGGCGAGGAAGCGCTCAGCGCGGAGCAGGCGGTCTCCCGGCAGGCGCGGGAGCAGGTGCGGCTGCTCAACCTCCAGATCGCCGCGCTGCGCCAGCAGCTCGCGCGCATCGAGGCGGCGCTGGAAGCCTCCGAGCGCGAGGCCGAGGAGAAGGGCATCCAGATCGTCAACCTGTCGCAGAGGCTCAACGCGGCGCTCGCCAGCAAGGTGCAGGAGCTCGCGAGCTTCCGCTCCGAGTTCTTCGGCCGGCTCCGGCAGGCGCTCGGCAACCGCAGCGACGTGCGCATCGTCGGCGACCGCTTCGTCTTCCAGTCGGAGGTGCTGTTCCCCTCCGGCCAGGCGACGCTACAGCCCGGCGGGCGCACCCAGATCGACAAGCTCGCCGCGACCGTCAAGGAGATCTCGGCGAAGATCCCGGCCGACATCGACTGGGTGCTCCGGGTCGACGGCCACACCGACCGGATCCCGATCGCGACCCCGGCCTACCCGTCGAACTGGGAGCTCTCGACCGGGCGCGCGGTAGCGGTGGTGAAGTACCTGATCGACCGGGGCGTTCCCGCCAAACGGCTCGCCGCCACCGGGTTCGGCGAGTTCCAGCCGATCGATACCGGCAGCTCGATCGCCGCCTTCCGCCGCAACCGCCGCATCGAGTTCAAGCTCACTCAGCGTTGAGGCGGGGCTACTGACTCTTGTCAGTCGGCCGCTGGTGCGACGATTTGCGTGCTGCGGGAGCGTCCTTCATAAATTTTTTGCGGCCCCGTGCGATGCGTGTCGAAGTCATACATGCAGTAGAGCAGCCATATGCGCGACCAGATTTCGTCACCATCCGGAAGGTAACCGAAAATGCGCTCCGACCATGAAACCGTGAACCATTCCGTTTCCGAGTATGTCCGCGACCAATCCCACACCAACGGCATCGGGTCCTTCTGATCAACTTTCAAGCGGGCGCACAAAGGAACCTACCCTCATTTCAGCCTGAAGCACCTAGACCGCTATGTGACAGAATTTTCGGCTCGCCACAATGCGCGCAAAATGGACACCATCACTCAAATGAGTGCCATGGCAGCAGCGATGTCAGGCAAGCAGTTGAAGTATTGCGACCTAATTGGTTCTTGAGCCGTCCTCATAGGGAACACCTAGACGGATCGACATTGCGCTATTGGACACTTTGAGAATTTCAGCCAACGCCTGCACGGTATTTGCCCCGTCCTCCATAGCCTTGTTTATTAGATGCCACGGCATCAATATATCCGCGGCCATCTGATTGGCTTCGACTTCAGTCCTGCGGGGAAGACCACTGCGGTAAAGGCCATCATCGGATATACCCTTTCCGATTTGTTCGCGATGTAAAACGAAGTGGGATATTTCGTGAGCTATAGTGAACCGCCGTCTCTGCGGGGGATGGTTCCGGTTGACAAAGATAGCGTAGCCCGATTCACTCCCGGCGTCGTCTCTACGTTCAATCTTGCCAGATACTTCGCGAGGCCAATCAGCGTAATAGACCTTCAGTCCCAATGCTTCGGCCAAAGGAATAACACTTACAGGTGCGGACGACTGATGCTTTCGGATAGTCTTGAGCTTATCTTCTATCCTCATCATCCTCTCCATCACCATCGTCGTATTCGGATTCTGCGCCAGCAGCCTCTCCTGGGTCTGTTGGAACGGGTGACGCACTCGGACTGTTAAGCCCTTATGCTGGTTGGCTCCCTCGATTCATCTCACGGAGTTCTCTAGTCAATTCCGTTAATCTTTCTTCCGCGACGGCATCCGCTGTTGCCTTCGCGACAGCGCTAGCCTGTCCCCGGACAAAACCGAAGGCGAACAGACCCCCAAGAACCAGAATGAGACCAACGACCGCCAGCAGTACGGAAACGAGGTCGAGGCGACCAAGTTGGGCGGCTATTGCCACTGCATCTCCAGCAGGGGCAGGACAACTCTGCAACACTTCCACTGCGTTCTAGGTTGAAGACCGCTGATCTATTTCGCTGTCGCGCTTGGCTGCGCCGCCACAGGTAACGACCCAGCCAAGCGATTCGGGCGTGACATCGATGCTCACCTCCTCTTCGAGTTCGGCCTTGCTAGGCTGGTGGGCGGCCGGATCCACGACCCTGGTCCGTTCCCTGTCCATCCTCCGTACTCCCTGCGAGGAGCCAGAATGTTACGTTGTCAACCCCCAAGAGACAACCACAAGCTGAAGATACGCGATAGTCAAGCGAAAACAAGAAAGCTTGGTGGCCTCAGCAAGATCGGTAGGAAGCGCAACCCGGTGGGCGGCAGTTCGAAGACTACTCTACTCCTCTGAGCGACTTCGACACTTTGCGACAAGAGTCCCCGTTCTCGGCCACACCATTCCCTCGCACCCTCGGGAGCCCCAAACGGGCGTACCGAAAGGCGTATCCCGGCGGCACCATCGCCGCCTTCCGCCGCGACCGCCGCATCGGGTTCGAGCTCACCCGGCGCCGAGGCGAACCGCCTCCTCCGCCTCGCCGAACTGGAGCGCGGCGAGGCGTGCGTAGAGCGCGCTGGTCCTGAGCAGCTCGCCGTGGGCGCCGATCGCGTCGATGCGCCCGCGGTCGAGGACGATGATCCGGTCGGCCGCCTGGACCGTGGCGAGCCGGTGCGCGATCACCAGCGTTGTGCGTCCCGCCATCAGCCGGCCGAGCGCGTCCTGGACCAGGCGCTCGCTCTCGGAATCGAGCGCGCTCGTCGCCTCGTCGAGCAGCAGCAGCGCCGGGTCGCGCAAGAGAGCGCGCGCGATGGCGATGCGCTGGCGCTGCCCGCCCGAGAGACGCACCCCCTTCTCGCCGAGGAAGGTGTCGAAGCCCCGCGGCAGGGCGTCGAGGAACTGGGCGGCGGCGGCCGCCTCGGCGGCGTCCCGCACCGCCGCGTCGGTCGCGCCGGGCCGTCCGTAGCGGATGTTGTCCCAGGCATCGGCGGAGAACACGAAGGGCTCCTGCGCGACCAGGCCGATGCGCGCGCGCAGCGCCGCCGGGTCGGCGTCGCGCAGGTCGACCCCGTCGAACCGTACCCGCCCCGCCGCCGGGTCGTAGAACCTGAGCAGGAGCTCGAACACGGTCGACTTGCCGGCGCCCGACGGGCCCACCAGGGCGACCCGCTCGCCGGGCGCGATGTCGAAGCTCGCGCCGTCGAGCGCCGCGTCGTCCGGGCGCGAGGGGTAGTGGAAGCGGACCGCCTCGAAGGCGATGGCGCCGCCCGGCGGGTCGGGCAGCTTCGCCGGCGCGGCCGGCGCGGCGATCTCGGACTCGATTTGCATCAGCTCGAGCAGGCGCTCGGTCGCGCCGGCGGCGCGCTGCAGATCGCCGATCACCTCGCTGACCGCGCCGACCGAGCCCGCGACCACCACGGCGTAGAACACGAAGGCGGAGAGCTCGCCGGGCGAGATCCGCCCGTCGATCACGTCGTGCCCGCCGATCCAGAGGATCACGCCGACGGCGCTGAACACGGTGACGATGACGAAGGCGGTCAGCAGCCCGCGCGCCATGTTGCGCCTGAGCGCGGTGGCGAGCGCGCGGTCGACCCGGGCGGCGAAGCGGCGCAAGTCGACCGGCTCGTGGCCGAACGCCTGGACGGTGCGGATCGCGTTCAGCGTCTCCTCGCCATGCGCCGAGATGTCGGCGACGCGATCCTGGCTCTCGCGCGACAGGCGGCGCACCCGGCGGCCGAACACCACGATGGGCAGCACCACCACGGGCACGATGAGGAACACCAGCGCGGCGAGGCGCGGGCTGGTGACGAAGAGCAGCACCGTCCCGCCGAGAAACAGCAGCACGTTCCTGAGCGCCACCGAGACCGTCGAGCCGACCACCACCTGGAGAGCCGTGGTATCGGTGGTAAGCCTCGACAGCACCTCGCCGACCCGCGCGGACTCGAAGAAGGACGGGCTGAGCGCGAGCATGCGGTCGAACACCGCGCGCCTGAGATCGGCGACCACGCGCTCGCCGATCCAGGCGACCAGGTAGAACCGCCCGAACGTGGCCAGCGCGAGCAGCGCGATGATGACGAACAGCCCGGCCAGCGCGCGGTCGAGCAGCGCCCCGTCGCCCGCCCCGAAGCCCCGGTCGATCAGCCCGCGCAGCCCCTGGCCGAGCACCAGCACCGACCCGGCGGCGACGACCAGCGCCGCCCCGGCGCCGGCTATCCGCAGCCGGTAGGGCGCGAGCCAGGGGACCAGGGCGCGCAGGCTGCCGATGTCGCCCCGGGCGGGCTCGCCCGGCCTGTCGCCGTCACGCAAGGCGGGGATCCAGGCTTGTCAACCGCAACACCTTCCGATATACACCCGCGGCCCCGCCGGAGACGCGACGATGAAGAAGGACATCCACCCGGACTACCACGAGATCACCGTGGTGATGACCGACGGCACGACCTACACGACCCGGTCGACCTACGGCAAGGAAGGCGACACGGTCAAGCTCGACGTCGACCCGAAGACCCACCCGGCCTGGACCGGCGGGCAGCAGCGCCTGGTCGACACCGGCGGTCAGGTCGCGAAGTTCAACAAGCGGTTCAAGGGGCTCGGCATCGGCTGAGCCGCCGGAAGCTCCGGCGCCCACTCTCGCGACGGTGGCGGCGGATACCGGCCTGACCAAACCCCTCCAACGTCGCACGCGATCGTTGGGCGCGTCCCCGCATCGAACAATCTACACATCGCACGCCGGAAGCGGCGGCAGCGACAGCGCGCGCGGGTTCACGCGCGATCGCCGCGCAACGGGAGCCTGTGCACGTGCTCCCGCGACGCAGCGGGCGACAACGCGGATGGTGCCGGCGGCCGAAGCGCTCGCGCCGGCGCGGACGCAAGTGCGGATGGGGTCCGCGTGAGCGGACCGAGGGTCCTGCGGTACTTGCCGAATGCTCGCGTCCGGGCTCGAATCGTCTAATGTAGAGACAGGCACCGAAACCGGGCAGCGCAATGACGGACGTCATCCTGGAAGAGCTGTCGCTGCCTGCGGGCGGGGGAGGCTTCTACCTTCCGCGTCTCGCGCTGGGCGTGTTCCTGAACCACCAGCCGACGCATCGCCTCGCAGTCGGCTCGGACCGCCCATCCCATCGCCCGCTGACGAGGCACCAGGGCTGGGTGCTTCCCGCGGGCAGCGAAGGCATTTGCGAGTACGACGAGCGGCTCGATGCGGTGACAATCGCATTCGAGGAACGGCTGCTGGCGGAGGTCGGACTGGAAAGACCGGATCTCATCGCGCCGACGACCGGTTCGTTCGATCCGCTCACCCTGCAATTGATCCTGGGCGCCGAGACCTTCCTGGCGGCGGGAACGCTCTACCGGGAGACCATGTCGCGCGCGCTGGCGGCTCAGTTGGTGCAGTCGATCGCCCCCGAACGACCGGCGGCCGCGACCATCGAGGACCGGCGCCTGAAACGGGTGATCGCCCATATCGAGGACAATCTCGCCGAAGACCTGTCCCTGAAGGATCTGGCCGGTATCGCGGCCATGAGCCCTTACCATTTCGCGCGGGCATTCAGGGCGGCGACGGGCGCATCGCCTCTGCAATACGTGATCGGCGCCAGAATCGACCGGGCCAGGGTTCTGCTCAAGACCACCAGGCTGCCCGTTTCCCAGATCGCCTTTCGCACCGGGTACGGAGACCCCGACCGCTTCGGGCGGCATTTCAGGAAACGGGTCGGGGCGACGCCCGGCGCGTTCCGTCGAGGCTGACCCGAGAAACCGCACGAAACGCCTGCATAAGCGCAGGGATCGCCGGTGCAAGCGCTCCGGCGGTGCACCATCTTGCTGTCTCCGAACGCAGGACAGGGAGAACGACAATGAAGACTCCAGCAGCAATCGCGCTCGCCCTAAGCCTCACCGCTTGGCAGGCGCTTGCCGACACTACGATCCGCACCGTGACTTTCGAGAACGAGGGAACGACCCTGTCCGGCACGCTCTATCTGCCGGCGGCAGCGCCCGGCAAACCCTTGCCCATGGTGGTCGTGACCGGCGCCTGGACCAGCGTCCAGGAGCAGATGCCGCGGGTCTATGCCCGGGAGATGGTCGAGCGTGGCTTTGCCGCCTTCACCTTCGACTTCCGCGGCTGGGGAAAGTCCGGCGCTCTGGCCAACCAGGTCCGCTACAAGGAGGATCCGAGCGCAAAGATCTCGGACATCCGCGCCGCGATCCGGTTCCTTTCGACCCTGCCCGAAGTCGATGCCTCGCAGATCAACGGGCTCGGCATCTGCGCTTCCTCGGGCTATATGGTCGATGCCGTCTCGGGCAATCCGCTGGTCAACCGTGTCGGGCTGGTCGCGCCCTGGCTGCAGAATGACGAGCTCGTCAAGGCCGTCTACGGCGGTGCCGAGGGCGTCGCGGCGCTGATCTCGGTGAGCCGCGCGGCCGAAGCCAGGGGCGGCGAGATCATTCCGGCGGCGGGACCCAAGGGCGCCAAGGGCGCCCTGATGCCGATCGGCGGCTACTACCACGACCCCGGGCGCGGCGCGATTCCCGAATACGACAACAAGTGGAATCAGGCGTCCTGGGAAGGCTGGCTGACCTATCGTCCGGCCGACAATCCCCAACGCCTGGACAAGCCTCTGGCCGTCGTCCACTCCGAGTCCGCCGCGATCCCCCAGGGCCTCAAATCCTTCCTCGAAGGATTTACCGGCGAGGCGACGACGAAGTGGCTCGAAGATGTCACCCAGTTCGACTTCTATGACAATCCCGACGATGCCCGGCGCGCTGCCGATGTCGTCGCCGAGCATTTCGGAAGGGGTTGAAACCCGGGATCGGCGGACGCGCCGGCAGAACCCCGGTCGGCGCATCCGCCGGACTCAGTCCGGAAGGAGGCACGAATCTTGAAAAACCTTCTCGCGCTGGTCTTCGCAGGCGTTCTGACGACGACCGCCGCCGCCGAGCCCGCGCTCCACGTCAAGATCGTGGAGACGATCACCGACATCGCCGCGGGCGCGGACCGGGATGACTGGGGTCGCGTCCGCTCGGCGATGTCCGACGAAATCACCACCGACTATACGAGTCTGTTCGGCGGCGAGCCGGTGAGCCAGCCGGCGGATGATCTGGTGAAAAGCTGGGCCGCTTTCCTGCCCGGATTCGACAGCACCCATCACATGGTCACGAACCACACCGTGACCAGCGCCGGTGCCGACAGGGCGACCGCCGAGGCGGATTTTACGGCAACACATCGGATCGGCGACGCTCTTTGGGTTCTCGGCGGTCGTTACAGCTATCGGCTCGACAAGTCCGACTCCCGGTGGCTCGTCACTTCGATGACAATGCAAGCCCTTTGGGAGACTGGCGACCGCGCCGCCCTGGTCAGCCAAGCGCTCGAACGGATCACTGCAAAGAAATAGGCCGGCGGCGGCGCCGAGCGCTGGCAGTCCGCAACACGGCCGCGATCCGCTTCGTCCGGCCCGCCAACACGACTTGCAAACGGTGAAACGCGGCTCCCGCGTGACATAACCCGTTGAAATTAAAGGACTCGGAATGGATTGGATCGGGATTTCGAGCAAATGTCAGTCTCGACCGTACCGCGTCCCGTGTCAAGCATTATATTATCTTTTCACGATAGGTCAACAATGCTGACCATTGTTTCACGTGAAACATTAGCCTGAAACGGTACTATTTTCGCGTCGCCGGCAGGGCGCGGTCGAAGAACGCGACGATCCGCCGGTCGATGCGGGCGAGGAAGGCGCGCCGGTCGAACCCCGGCGGGTCGCGGGCCGGCCTCCCGATTTCGGCGGCGAGGGCGGCGGGAAAGGGCGAGATGAAGGCGAAGTGATGGGCGCCCGGGTGCACCGCCGGCCGCACCCCGCGCCCGATCAGCCGCGCGATGTGGTCGGCGTGGAAGGGAAACCGCAGCACGCGGTCCTTGCCGAGGCGGTGGATCTCGACCGGAACCGCCACGCGAGCGAACGCGCCGGCGCCGAACAGCGCGCCCACCGGGGCGACCGCCGCGACCGCGCGGACGCGCCGGTCCGAGAGATCGGGCAGCGCGCCGCCCGCCGCCCCAGGGCTCGTTTTTTGTCCGCCCGGCGAGCGGCGTGAGATGATCTTCGGGCTG
>JAPPGP010000120.1 GCA_028821395.1 Defluviicoccus sp. | reverse complement strand
GCGACCTGGGAAGCGCCGATGCGGAGCGCCTTGCCTTCGTCGGCGGAACCGTCGCCCGGGGTCGAGACGTCGGCGCCGAGATCGAACATGTCGTTCTGGATACGGGCGAGGATCGCATCCGCCTCGCCACCGCCGGCGTGGAGCCGCGCGAGCCCGATCGCCGCGTTGGCCTCGTCGATGTCGCCGATCGCCGCGGTGCGTGCCGCATGCTTGGGGATGCGCGCGCCATCGGAAAGCGACGTCTCGCCCCGATCCCCGCCGCCGGTATAGATCCTGTCGATCCTGACCATATCGCCCTACAGCATCACCTCGCCGCCGCAACAGGCGATGCACTGGCCGGTGATGAACGAGCTGCCGGGCGAGGCGAGGAACAGGATCAGCCCGATCAGGTCGTCCGGCGTCTCCGGCCGCTTCAGGATCCGCTTTCCCTGGATGAAGCCATGCAGCCCTTCGTCCATGCTCGCATGCTCCATCTCGGTCGGGGTGTAACCCGGCATCACGGCGTTGACGTTGATGTTGTCGTCTCCGAGCTCGCGCGCCATCGTCCGGGTCATCCCGACGATCGCGGCCTTGGACGTGACGTAGTGCATGAAACCGGGCGAGCCTTGGGGGACCGTGCCCGACGAGATGTTGACGATCCGCCCCTGCCCCGCCTTCCGCATCGAGGGCGCGACCGCGACGGCGCAGAGCCAGGAGCCGGTGATGTTGACGTGGATCACCCGGTTCCACTCGTCGTAGGGGATCTCGTCGAACCTGCGGCGGGGGATGGTCGCGAAGACCGCCGCGTTGTTGATCAGCACGTCGACCCGGCCGTGGGCGCCGAGCGTGCCAGCGACCATCGCCTCGACCGAGTCGGGCGATCCCACGTCGGTCTCGATGGCAAGGCAGTTGCCGCCCCGGTCGCGTATCTCGGCCTCAACGCTCGCGAGATTGTCCCGGTTCAGCTCGGCGAGGACCGGGACCGCCCCGGCCTCGGCGAAGGCCAGCGCATACTCCCGGCCCAGCCCCTGCCCCGCGCCGGTGATGACGACGACCTTGCTGTCCACGTCGAAACGATTTTCGGTCATGGTTCCTCGCTTGTCCCGTTTGTCCGCCGTTCCGCGGCCGCCGGCCCGCACTCAGCGCATGGCCGCCGGCAGGATGGTGACGATCCCCGGAAAGATCATCAAGAGGGCGATCAGGACGAGCTGGATCCCGACGATGGGGACCGCCGCGCGATAGATTTCGCCCATGCTCAATCTCGGCTGAACGCCCTTCATCACGAACAACAGCACCCCGAAAGGCGGCGTGATCCCGGCGAGCTCCAGTTGCACCAGGATCAGGATGGAGAACCAGATCGGATCGAGCCCGAGCGCCAGTACCAGAGGCATGAACACCGGGATCGAGACCATCATGATCGAGATCGTGTCGATGAAGCAGCCGAGTATCAGCACCATCAGCTGCATGACGATCACCATCGCGACGGGCGACAGGTCGAGTTCGGCCACCGCGTCGACCAGCGAGGAGGTCGAGCCGGTGGCGGCGAGGATCTGCGAGAATCCCGCCGATCCCACGATCACGAGCAGCATCATCGACGTCGTGACGGTGGTCGACATCAGGGCCGCCTTCATCGCCTCCCAGGTCAGGCGGCGATAGCAGGCGGCGATGACGATCGTCGCCACCACCCCCATGGCGGCGGCCTCGGACGGCGTCGCGATGCCCATGAAGATAAAGCCCGTCACGACGATTATCAGGCTGAACAGCGGCGCGACGCGGAGCAGGCTCCACAACTTTTCCGCCAGCGTCATCGGCGGGGCGAAATAGGGCGGGGCGAGATGCGGCTGCAGCTTCGCCCGCAGGGTGAAATAGGCGAAGTAGAGCGCGGCCAGCACCAGCCCCGGCAGCAACCCGGCGAGCAGAAGCTTGGCGATCGACACCTTGGCGAGCGCGCCGAGCAGCACGCCGAGCGCGCTGGGCGGGATCAGCACCGCGAGCCCGCCGCCGGCGAGGATCGAACCGACCGAGAACTCCGAGCGGTATTCGCGCTTACTCATCTCGGGCACCAGGGTCGAGCCCAGCATGGCGACGGAGGCCATGCTGGCGCCGCTCAACGCGCCGAACAGCGTCCCGCCGCCGACCGCGGAAACCGCGAGGCGTCCCGGCAAGCGCCCGATCCAGACATCCGCGGCGTCGACCGTCATGTTGGCGAGCCCGGTGCGCATCAGCAACTCGCCCATCAGGATGAACAGCGGGATCGGGATCAGCGCGAACTGCCCGACCGAGGAGAACGCACTGGTCGCCAGCAGCGACAGCGCGACCTCGCCGCCCATGAAGAAGTAGAGGCCGAGGATGTTGAGGGTGAGAAAGCCGAACGCGACCGGCATGCCGCTCGCCAGCACGACGGCGAGCAGCACGAAGAAGAGCAGCAGCAGGAGCGACCAGTCGAGCTCCACCGCGCGGCCCTCAGGCTCCGCCGAGCGGGCCGGCGCCGTGCCCGCCGCTCGCCCTCAG
>JAPPGP010000085.1 GCA_028821395.1 Defluviicoccus sp. | reverse complement strand
GCCCGGAGCCGGCCGCCGCGCTCCGCCTTCGCTCGAGCGGCAGATCGCCGCCGCCATCGCGCGCGTTGCCGGCTACCGTCCCGAGCCGGACATCGAGAGCGGCGGCGGGGCCGCCAACGTGACGCCCATCGTGGGGGACCGGGCGCCATGACCGGCGGGCCGGCTCTCGGGCGGTTCTCCGCGCGCCGGGGGCTGGTTCTCGGCTTCGGCGGGGCGGCCGTGCTGGTCGGGGGCGTTGCCGGCTGGAGCGTGCTGGCCTCGGTGTCGGGCGCGGTGATCGCGTCGGGCTGGGTCGAGGTGGAGAACCGCAACCGGGCGGTCGAGCACATCGACGGCGGCACGGTGAGCGAGATCCTGGTGCGCGACGGCGACCGGGTGGAGAGGGACGCGCCGCTGCTCCGCTTCGGCGATTCGCCGCTGCGCTCGGAGGCGGCGATCCTTTCCGCCCGGCGAGACGAGCTCGCCGCCCGGCGCAACCGGCTGGAGGCCGAGTTCCGCGGCACCGACGCCATTGCCTGGGACGCCGGTCTCGCCGCCCGGGCCGCTTCCGACCCCCGGGTGAAGGCGGTTCTCGACGGCCAGGAACGCCTGTTCCGGGCGCGCGCCGCGGCCCGCATCGGCGAGATCGCGCGGCTGCGCGAACGGATCGGGCAGGCGCGCGACGAGATTACCGGGATGGAGGCGCGGGCGGTCTCCCTGAAAGAGCAGAGCGCGCTGATCGACCGCGAGCTCAAGGCGCAGCGGACGCTGTTCGAGAAGGGCCTCACCCAGCTGCCGAGAGTGCTGGCGCTGGAACGCGCGGCGAGGAGCCTGGAAGGCCAGTCCGGGACCGCCGCCGCCGGCATCGCCAGGGTCCGGGGCCGGATCTCGGAGCTGGAGATCCAGATCCTCCAGATCGATTCCCGCCGGCTGGAGGAAGCCGAGGAGCAGGCCCGCGACGTGAGCGCGCAGGAGAACGAGGTCAGGGAGCGACTGGCCTCGGTGCGGCAGCGCCTGGGGCGGATGGAGGTGCGCGCCCCGGTTGCGGGCGAGGTGTTCGGACTGACGGTCTTCGCCGCCGGGGAGGTGGTGCGGCCGGGCGAGCCGATCCTGCAGATCGTGCCGCGGGACGCGGGCCTGGTGGTGATGGCGCGGATCGACCCGATCGACGTGGACCAGGTCTATCCGGGACAGCCCGCGGTGCTCAGGTTCTCCGCCTTTCCGGCGCGCGAGACGCCGGAGTTCGACGGCCGCGTGGTCCGGGTGTCGGCCGACGCGGTGCGCGACGCGGAAACCGGCCTCTCCTGGTACGAGGTGCAGCTGACGATGGGCCCGCCGGCGGCGGGTGCCGGCGCGGAAGACGGGGCGGCGGAGGGAACCGACGCGCGCCGCCTGTTCGGCCATCTGGAGGTGACGCCCGGCATGCCGGTCGAGGCGCATATCCGGACCGGCGAGCGTTCCGTGATCAGCTACCTGGTGAAGCCGGTGAGCGACTTCTTCCACCGCTCGCTGCGCGAGGACTGAGCCGGGGACCCGCGGATGACCGACGGTTCCGGCGACACGACGATCGAGATCGCCCTGGAGAACGACCTGCGCAAGATCGCCCGCGTCGCGGCGCGGATCGAAGAGTTCTGCTCGGCCCGCGGGATCGCGCCGAACACCGTCTACGCGGTCAACCTGGCGATCGACGAGCTGCTGACCAATACCATCGGCCACGGCTACGACGACGACGAGCCGCACCGCATCGAGGTCATCGTCCGCCTGGAGGAAAACACGCTCGTCGTCGCGATCGTCGACGACAGCGCGCCGTTCGACCCCACCGACACCCGCGAACCGGACATCGATGCCCTGATCGACGGGCGGGAAACCGACGGGCTCGGAATGCTGCTGGTCAACCGCACAATGGACCGCGTCGAATACCGGCGCCAGAACGGCTGCAACGTCGTCACCCTGACCAAGAATGCCACCGGGTAGAGGCGGTTCGAACTGAAGCCTGGGCCGACAGCCCGTTGCCTCCCTCACCTGCCCGCCGCCGCCAATTGCGCCCGCGACACGAGCTTCGGTGGCGAGAACGTTTCCCGGAGGCCGGCGCATGTCGTTCGGCGGGTCCCGCCGGGTATCGAGCGGGCGCCCGCGGTCCATCGGTACCCACGGTCAGGCGCGTCATGGCGCACGATCTCGCCCGAGAGGGCGCGGAGCCGCCGATTGCCCTCGGGGCTTACGCAGGCCGATATTGCGGCGGTGCCAACGGAACCCCCTGTACCCGAGTGACGCCACGCGCCGCCGCCGCCGCCGATCGGGTTGAGCGGCGCGTGGCCCTCAATTCGGCCCGCCTCCGGCGCCGGCCGAGAGCGATGCCGCCGGGCGACCGATCGCTGTGGTAAACCGGGCCTTCACCGTTTCTCGCGACGCCGCGCGGGCGCGGCTCGAACGGCGGGGCATCTCGCCCGTCGGCGCAGACCTCCCCGCTGATTCCCTACCATCCCCAGATTTGCCATCGCGGCGGGGGAGCGTCCGCTATACGATCCTGTTCCTTTCGGGAAGAGCCCAA
>JAPPGP010000015.1 GCA_028821395.1 Defluviicoccus sp. | reverse complement strand
GCCCCGGTGATGGCGAGCGAGGCGGCGAGCGCGACCGCGGCCGCGACCGCGGGCGCCAGCCCCAGCTCCTCGGCGGCCAGAAAGGCGACCGCCGCCGCCCCGCCGATCGCGGCGCCGACCAGCGAATACGCCCAGCACGACTCCGCGAAGGGACGGCCCTCCTCCGCCGCGTCCTCCGGCAGCTTCAGCCAGGTCAGCCGCCTCAGGCAGATGGCGATGTCGACGAGATACTGCGCGAACGGCATGTCGCTTCGAGCCCCGCTGGCACGCCGGGATGATAGTTCGATCGGAGCGGGCGCGACAGAACCATGCGACATCGTGAAGCCGCCGTTTCGCCCGGGCGCGCGGATGCTCTAGCTTCCAGCCGTGACGTCGAACATCCAATTGGCGCTCGACGGCGCCGTGGCGACCGTCGTGCTCGACCGGCCGCGGCGCTTCAACGCGCTGGCGCGAGCTGACTGGGAGGCGCTGGAGGCGCGGATCGCCGAGGTCGAGGCGATGCCCGGGATCGGCTGCGTGATCGTCCGCGGCGCCGGCGAGCGCGCCTTCTCGACCGGCCTCGACATGTCGCGCTTCGCGGACGAGCGCCGCGACCCGCGATCCGCCAGGTCCTATAGCGAGGCGACCGAACGGGCGTGCGCGCGCCTCGGCGAGCTTCCGATGCCGACGGTGGCGATGATCGAGGGGTTCTGCATGGGGAGCGGGGTCGACATCGCCTGCCGCTGCGATCTCAGGATCGCCGCGGCGGACGCCCGGTTCCGGGTCTCGCCGCGCAGCATCGGGCTGTTCCTGGATACCGGCTTCGTCGCCGCCATGCTGGCGGTCATCGGCCGTGCGCGCACCCTCGAGCTGGTGCTCGAAGGCCGCACCTACGATGCCGGGGCGGCGCAGGCGATGGGGCTGGTCGGGCGCGTCGTGGCGGCCGATGCGCTGGAGGACGAGACCCGCGCGCTCAGCCAACGCCTGGCCGAGACCTACGCCGCGATCAGCTCGAACCGGTCGACATCGACCAGCCCGTGATCGGTGATCTTGAGATGCGGGATCACCGGCAGCGGCAGGAAGGCGAGCTGCAGCAACGGCTCCTCCAGCTTGCAGCCGAGCGCCCTCACCCCCCGGCGCAGCGCGCGCAGCCCGTCCCGCACCTCCTCGAAGGGCCGGTCGCTCATCAGGCCCGCCACCGGCAGCGGCAGCTCGGCCACCACCCGACCGTCGGCGACGGCGACGAACCCGCCCTGGATCTCGATCAGCCGATTGACCGCCGCCGCCATGTCGGCGTCGCTGCAGCCGACGGCGATCACGTTGTGGCTGTCATGGCCGACGCTGGAGGCGAGTGCGCCGCGCCCGAGCCCGAAACCCCGGACGAAGCCGCGCCCGACATTGCGGTTCTTGCCGTGCCGCGAGAACACGCAGACCTTGAGCACGTCGGCGTCGAGATCGCGCTCGCGTAGCCCCGCCGCGTAGGGGAGGGTGAGGGTCAGGTGCTCGGTCAGCACGGTGCCGGGGACCAGGCCGATCACCGGGCCGGTGGGGCCGGCCGAGGGAATCGCGAAGGCGCTCTCGTCCACCGGATCGAGCCTGACCGAGCCGTAGCCCACGGGGCTGGGGACTCGCGCCCGGTCCGGAAACGTGTTCCCGGTGACCGGCGCGCCCGAGCGGATCACGCTCCTGACCGCACAGGTTTCCAGGTCGTTGAGCAGGACGAGGTCGGCGCGGTAGCCCGGCGCGACGAGGCCGCGGTCGTTCAGCCCGAACCCCTTCGCGGCGGACCAGGTGGCCGCGCGGTAGGCCGCGGCGACCGGCGCGCCGGCGGCGATCGCGGCGCGGATCACATGGTCGAGATGGCCCTCCTCGGCGATGTCGAGCGGGTTGCGGTCATCGGTGCAAAAGGCGATGAACGGCGCGCTCGCGTCGGTCAAGAGCGGCGCCAGCGTGGCCACGTCCTTGCACGCGCTGCCGTCGCGGATCAGCACCTGAAAACCCTTTTTCAGCTTCTCCGCCGCCTCGGCGACGTTGGTGCTCTCGTGGCAGTTGTGGATGCCGCAGGCGGCGTAGGCGTTGAGCCGGTAGCCCGAGAGCAGCGGCGCGTGACCGTCGATATGGGCGCCCTCGAAGGCGATCAGCTTGTCCAGCGTCGGGCCGTCATGGGCGAAGATGTCGCCGAAGCTCATGAACTCGGCGAGGCCGATCACCGGTTCGCGGTCGCGGTAGCGGACGAGGTCGGCGGCCTCCAGCCGGGCGCCCGCGGTCTCCAGCCCGGTCGAGGGCACGCAGCTCGAGAGCTGGACCCTGAGGTCCATCGCCAGCTCCCCCGCGGAGTCGAGGAAGTATTCGAGACCCTGCGTGCCGAGCACGTTGACGATTTCGTGCGGATCGCAGATCGCCGTCGTGGTGCCCCGGGGCAGCACGCAGCGGTCGAACTCGGCCGGGGTGACGACGCTGCTTTCGACATGGACGTGGGTGTCGATGAAGCCCGGCACCGCCACCGCGCCGCGCCCGTCGACGACCACCGCGCCGTCATAGGTTTCGTGGGTGCCGACGATCGTCTCGCCGGCGATCGCCACGTCGCCGTCTTCAAGCGCGCCGGTCGCGAGATTGAGGATGCGCGCGCCCTTGATCACCAGGTCGGCCGGCCGGCGGCCAAGCGCCTGGTCGATGCGCGCGGCGAGCGATTCCCTGGTCAGCGTCATGCGCGATATCCCGTCAGTAGCGCAGCTTGTCGGGCTTCGCCTCCCATTCGCCGAACGCCTCCGCCGCGGCCTCGGCCAGCATCCGGGTCATCGGCACCGCGCGGCGGCCGGGCGGAAGCGCGATCTCGCGGTAGATGTGATCGTCGTCGAAGCCGATGCGGGCGGCGTCCTCGCGGGTATTGGCATAGAAGATCCGCTCGATCCGCGCCCAGTAGATCGCGGCCAGGCACATCGGGCAGGGCTCGCAGGAGGTGTAGATGTCGCACCCTTCGAGCGAGAAGCCGCCGAGCGCGGCGCAGGCGGCGCGGATCGCCGTGACCTCGGCATGGGCGGTCGGGTCGTTGTCCGAGGTGACCCGGTTGAAGCCCTCGGCGACGACCTCCCCGTCCTTGACGATCACCGCGCCGAACGGCCCGCCGCGGTTGGCCCGCATCATGGCGACGGAGAGCGCGATGGCGCGCCGCATGTGGTCTTCGCCGGCCAACCCCCGACCTCTCCCGGGGCTTGCTAGCGCGGCTGCGGCACGATGCGGAGATAGGGCCTCGGCGCGTCCCAGCCGCCGGGAAACTTCTCCTTGGCGTCCTCGTCCGAGATCGCCGGCAGGATGATGCAGTCCTCGCCGTCCTTCCAGTTGACCGGCGTCGCCACCGCGTGCTTTGCGGTGAGCTGGATCGAATCCAGCAGGCGCAGCACCTCGTCGAAATTGCGCCCCGTGCTCATCGGATAGGTCAGCATCGCCTTGATCTTCTTGTCGGGGCCGATGACGAAGACGGAGCGGACGGTCGCGTTGTCCGCCGCGGTGCGGCCCTCGGAGGTGTCGCCCGCGCCCTCGGGCAGCATGTCGTAGAGCTTGGCGACGTTGAGCTCGGGATCGCCGACCAGCGGATAGGTCACGGCGTGGCCCTGGGTCTCCTCGATGTCCTTGAACCACTCGCGGTGGTTGCCGACCGGATCGACGCTGAGCCCGAGGATCTTGGTGTTGCGCTGGGCGAACTCCGACGCCAGCCCGGCCATGTAGCCCAGCTCGGTGGTGCACACCGGGGTGAAGTCCTTGGGATGCGAGAACAGGATCGCCCAGCTGTCGCCGATCCAGTCGTGGAAATCGATCGTGCCCTCGGTGGTCTCGGCCGTGAAATTCGGGGCCTCGGCATTGATGCGCAGCGTCATGAAATCCTCCTTCTATCCGGTCCGGGCGGCGCGGCCTTCCCCGCTGGCGGCCCGACCTTGCAAACGCTCGTGCTCTACTTAGTACGCCGGGCCGCCGGGGACCATATCCGCCCGCGCGATCGGGCAAAGTTCCATTCGGCGCCGGGACGGCCCGGACAATCAAGAAAACGTGCGCGCCGGGACAATCTAGAAATATTGGCTATAGTGGACGGGTCATCGCCTCACTACATTCTCTACAGGAGGCGTCCCAGGGACATGACGGCAGAGCCCGCCTCGATCGAAGCCGCCGCGCTTGCCAGCGGCAAGTTCCGCGACCCGGACGTCACCGCGGACGGCGGACGGCGCGCGGCGGTGTCGCTCGCCGCGCTCAGGACGCTGTGGTTCAACACCGGCACGCTGTGCAACCTCACCTGCCGCAACTGCTACATCGAGTCGAGCCCGACCAACGACCGGCTGGTCTACATGCCGCTCGCCGACGTGACGCGCTTCCTCGACGAGATCGCGGACGCCGGCCTGCCGACGCGGGAAATCGGGCTCACCGGCGGCGAGCCCTTCATGAACCCGGAAATCGTGCCCATCGTCGAGACCTGCCTCGAGCGCGGATTCTCGGTCCTGGTGCTGACCAACGCGATGCGCCCGATGATGAAGCGGGCCCGGGACCTGCTCCGGCTGAAGGCGGTCCATGGCGACCGGCTCGCGATCCGCGTCTCGCTCGACCATTACGGCCCGGCGCTGCACGAGATGGAGCGCGGCGAACGGTCCTGGAAGCCCGCCATCGCCGGCTTCGCCTGGCTGGTGGGTAACGGCTTCAACGTCCATGTCTGCGGCCGCACCTGCTGGGACGAGCCGGAGGACTCGCTCCGCGCCGGGTTCGCGCGGCTGTTCGCCCGCCACGGGATCGATTTCGACGCCGAGGATCCGGTCAGGCTCACCCTGCTGCCGGAGATGGACGAGGCCGTCGACGTGCCGGAGATCACCGAGCAGTGCTGGGACATCCTCGGCGTCTCGCCGGATGCGATGATGTGCGCGAGCCAGCGCATGGTGGTCAAGCGCAAGGGCGAGCCGGCCAGCGTGGTCTCCTGCACGCTGCTGCCCTACGACATGCAGTTCGATCTCGGCCGCAGCCTCGCCGAGGCGGCGGGCGAGGTAAAGCTCAACCACCCCCACTGCGCGCGCTTCTGCGTGCTCGGCGGCGGCGCCTGCAGCCGCGGCTGACTCCTTGCGGCTCCGCCCGGGGCGTGATTTGCTTGCATGTCCGCCCGACGAGGAGGGAAGCCGCAATGCCGATAGCCGACGTCGACCGAACCCTGCCGTCGAACCGCATGATCTTCGAGGTTCGCCGCGACATGCGGCTGTTCCACCGCTTCCGCCAGGACATGGAGGGCGTGTTCGAGGAGTACGGGCTGAGCGCGACCGAGAAGGACGCGTTCCGCAATGTCGACATCCGCAAGCTCGCCGAGCTCGGCGTCCACCCCTACTTCCTGCCCCAGGTGAGCCGCTTCTTCCACGGCGGCGCCTACAACCACAACGACAGCGAAGCCGCCCGGACCTACGCCCGCAACATGGTGCCGGGCGCGGAAGGAAGCTGATCCCACCGGCGCCCATGCCGACCGACTACTCGATCTGGGCCTTCGCCTATACGCGCTCCAACATGCCGCGCGATTTCTTCGGCGGGACGCTGGTGGAGAGCAATCGGGGCACGATCCGCAACCCGATGGTCTACACCGCGCTCTACGGCGGGGAGGACGGCGCCAAGCCGCGCCTCGCCTTGGTCGATACCGGGATGAAGGGCGGCTGGTCGCCGAGCGGCAAGAGCTACGAGGGGGTCGAGCACCCGGAGACCACGCTGGCCAAGATCGGTTTCGCGCCGGATCAGGTGGAGGACGTCATCCTGACCCACCTCCATTTCGACCACGCCGGCAATCTCGACCGCTTTCCCAACGCCCGCTTCCACGTCCAGCGTGCCGAGTACGATGGCTGGAAGCGGGTCTTCGGGATGCCCGACGGTCTCGGATCGGATACGCGGAAATGGCCGCTGTCGTCGATCGACCCGCGCGACTTCGAGCTGCTCGACGGGCTGATCGCCGACGGGCGGGTGCGATTCCAGAACGGCGACGGCGAGGTCCTGCCCGGCGTGTTCGCCCATCTCGCGCGCGACTCGCACACCTTCGGCTCGCAATGGCTGGAGGTCGCGACGCGGTCCGGCCCCTATGTCGTGGCGGGCGATTGCGTCTACTGGTACGCCAATATCGAGCGCATGTGGCCGCCCGCCTATATCCAGGGCGATGCGTGGAACCTGATCGACTGCTACCGCCGCATCCGCGCGGCGGTCGACGACGACCTCGACCGCATCGTTCCGGGCCACGACCCGCTGCTGTTCGAGCGCCACCCGAGCTGGACGGCGGGGATCAACCCGACCGCCGAGATCCACCTCGCCGCCGGCGACCGGTCCCGCGCCGGAGCGGGCGCGTGCTGAGGGCGGCCGACGGGGCGCGCGGCATGGTCGCCGCGCCGCACGGGCTCGCGGCATCGTCCGGGCTCGCGGTGTTGCGCGAGGGCGGCAACGCGATCGAGGCGATGGTCGCCGCCGCCGCGACCATCGCCGTGGTCTACCCGCACATGAACGGGCTCGGCGGGGACGGCTTCTGGCTGATCGCCGCGCCGGGGGAAGCGCCGGTCGGGATAGACGCCTGCGGCGCGACCGGGGCGGCCGCCACGCCTGACCTCTATGCCGGGCTGGCGGCGATCCCGGCGCGCGGGCCGCTCGCCGCCAACACGGTGGCGGGCACCGTCTCGGGATGGGGCGAAGCGCTGCAACTGGCCGCCGAATGGGGCGGGCGGATGAAGCTCGCGCGGCTGCTGGAGGATGCCATATGGCTCGCCGATAACGGGTTCCCGGCAAGCGACAACCAGGCCGCGACCACCGCGCTTAAGGCGGCCGAGCTCGCCCCGGTTCCGGGTTTTTCGGCCACCTTCCTGTCGGAGGGCGCCGCGCCGGAGCCCGGCGGCGCGTTCCGCAACCCGGCGCTCGCCGAGACCCTGCGCTCGCTCGCCCGCGGCGGGCTCGACGATTTCTACCGGGGGGCGCTCGCGCGGCGCATCGCGGCCGATCTCGCGGCGCTCGGCGCGCCGCTGGGCGCGGACGACCTCGCCCGCCACCGGGCGCGGCGCGTCGACCCGCTCTCGGTCGATCTCGCCGCCGGCACGGTCTGGAACATGCCGCCGCCGACCCAGGGCGCGACCGCTCTGATGATCCTCGGGCTGATCGACCGGCTCGGGCTGGAAGGCGTGGAGCCGGACGGTTTCGCCCACATTCACCTGATCGTCGAGGCGACCAAGCGCGCCTTCATGCTGCGCAACGCGCATCTCGGCGACCCGGCGACGATGGATGTCGACGCCGCGAACTGGCTCGCACCCGGGGTGCTCGACGAGACGGCGCGCGGGATCGACCGCAAGACTGCCGCGCCCTGGCCGCAGGCGGGGCCGGACGGGGACACCATCTGGATAGGCGCGGTGGACGCCGCCGGCCGGGCGGTCAGCTTCATCCAGAGCCTGTATTGGGAGTTCGGCTCCGGCCTGGTGCTGCCCGAGACCGGGCTGCTGTGGCAGAACCGCGGCTCCGGCATGCGGCTCGCCGCGAGCGGACCCAACCGCCTCGCCCCCCTGCGCAAGCCGTTCCACACGCTGAACCCGCCGCTCGCGCGTCTCGCCGACGGTCGGGTGATGGTCTTCGGCTCGATGGGCGGGGAAGGCCAGCCGCAGACCCAGGCCGCGCTCTACAGCCGCATCGTGACCTTCGGCCGGGACCCGCAGGCGGCGGTCAGCGCGCCGCGCTGGCTGCTCGGGCGCGCCTGGGGCGAGGAGACCACGTCACTCAGGATCGAGGAAGGTTTCGAGCTGGAGACGGTGGGCGCGCTGGTCGAGGCCGGGCACGAGGTCGAGCTGGTCCCCGCCCACAGCGACGCGATGGGCCACGCCGGCGTGGCGATCCGCCACCCGGACGGCCGCCTGTCGGGGGCCAGCGACCAGCGCAGCAACGGCGCGGTCGCCGCCTGGTGAGGCTTTAGCCCGCGTTGACGCGGCGCAGGAAGTCGAGCACCTGGGCGTTGAACCTGTCGGCGTGCTCGATATTGGGGCAGTGCCCGCAATTCTCGTAGACGTGGATCTCCGCGCCCGCGATGCGCGCGGCGAGCCTGGGAGCGTAGCCCGGCTCGCGCAGCGGATCGTTGGCGCCGGCGACGATAAGCGTCGGCACGGCGATGTTCTCGTATGGCGTCGCATCGGGGGCTCCGAACCCCGAGCCCGCGGTTCCCTCCGCGGGCAGGCGCAGGCGCGGCGCGGACTGGCACTCCCAGGCGCCCTTCATGCGGGCGAACTCCTGGCGCCTGGCGACATGCGCGTCGTCGTCGCCCCATTTGGGGTCGTGCAGCATCGCCTTGACCAGCGCCCGCATCGCGTCCTCGCTGCCGTCATAGGCGAGCAGCACCTTGCGCTCCTCGGTCTCCGGGGTGAAGCCGCCGCCGCTGCACAGCACGATCGAGCGCAGCGGCAGGAGGTCGGGCTCGGTCGCCGCGATGCGCGCGAGATTGCTGCCGCCCATCGAGTTGCCGATGAAATCGGCCTCCGCGATCCCCATCGCCTCGACGAAGCGCTGCATGTGGCGGTAGACGCGGCTCCGCGCATCGCCGAAGTCGAACACCTTGTCGGTGCGCCCGAAGCCGAGCCAGTCGGGCGCGACGACATGGAACTCGGAGGCCAGCGCCGGCATGGCGAACTGCCAGCTGATCTCCGCCGCGCCGCCGTATTCGCCGGAATGCAGCAGCACCACCGTCGGCCCCTCCCCGGCCTCCAGATAGTGGGTGCGGATGCCGTCGATGTCGACGAACCTGCTGGCGATCTCCGTCATCGGACCTACCGGACGAAGGCGAAGCCGAGATCGCCGAGCGAGGTCGCTTCGACGTCGGGCAGCGAGTTGCGCAGATAGGTCATGCGGTCGGGATCGTAGGACTCGGTGAGCTCGCGCAGGCGCGGATAGACCTCGTCGTTGAACAGCTGCATCGAGGTCAGCGTGTCGCCGTAGCTGAGAAACCCGGCCTGGCCCATCATCAGCAGGTGGCCGAAGCCGCCGGAATACTCCCAGAACGCCTTGATCTGCTCGAAGACCTTGTCGGGCGTTCCGGCGAACACGTTGCCGCGCGCCATCTGGTCGTCGAGCTGCGGGTTGAGCGGCACGCCGGCGCCGCCGCGCGCGCCCTTCATGATCATCGCCGCGACATGCGGCGGGTGGTAGCCGGGCGGGTTGTTCCATTGCGCCGCGACCTTGTTGGACGTCATGTACCAGAGGATCTTCTCCGCCCCCTCGCGCGCCCGGCTCTCGTTCTCGCCGACATGGATCAGCGCGCAATAGGCGAGCCGGTCGAGCGGCGCCTCGGTGCCATGCGCCGCGCGGTAGCCGCTACGATAGCCGTCGAAGATCGTGCGGATGCCGTTATAGCCGGCGAGGAAGACCGCCCCGACATGCTTGTGCTTGGCGACCTGGACGCCGCTGCCGGCGCTGCCGATGGTCACCCAGACCGGCGGGTGGGGCTGCTGGTAGGGGCGCGGCCAGATATTGACCTGGCGCATGTGGTAGAAGCGGCCCTCGAAGTTGAACGGGCCCTCGTGGTGGGTCCACGCCTTCACGATCAGGTCGTGCGCCTCCCACAGCCTTTCGGTGCCGCGGAACGCTATCACGTTGGCGGGGGCGGACTCGTAGGGCACGCCGCGCACGAAGCCGCATTCGAGCCGGCCGCGCGACAGCACGTCGACCATCGCCATCTCCTCGGCGACGCGCACCGGGGTGTTCCGGTTGGATATCGGATTGCCGAGGATGAGGAGCCGCGCGCGCTTGGTCTCGCGCGCCAGGATGGCCAGCATCAGCGGCGCCGCCGGCACCACGCAGGTGGCGGTCTGGTGATGCTCGTTCAGCATGATCTCGAGGCCGATCTCGTCGGCCGCGTTCCACATGTCGAGATAGCGGTGGTAGAGGTCGGCGCCGATATCGGGATCGTAGTGCTTGTTGGGCAGGTTGACCCGGATCGACTCGTAGGTGTCCGGGTCGGGCAGGTACGGGTAGGCGTCTTCGGTAAAGAACCAGGTCTTCAAGGTCGGGCTCCTCGATCAGGACGCGAAGGCGAGAAATTCGGCAAGGAAGGCCTCGGGCTGCTCGGCCTGCGGCGCGTGCCCGGCCTCGGGGATCACCGCCAGCCGCGCGCCCGGGATCATGTCGCGGAAGGCGGCGCCGTATTCCGGGGTCACCAAGCGATCGCTCTCGCCCCAGATCAGCAGCGTCGGGATGTCGATGCGGTGCAGCAGCCCGGGAAGCTTCGGGTTGTGCATGTAGGGATCGAAGGTATAGAGCGCGAGCGCGACCCGGTTGCCGGCCATCGCGGCCAGCGCCGCGTCGTCCATCTCGGCGATATTGGGCGCCTTGGAGGTGTCGTGCCAGGTGATCTTCGCCAGCTCCGCCGGGGGCAGCGCAAACACGTCGGCGACGTCCCGCGTGTCGCGGTCGCCGGGCTTGATCCCGACGGAGTCGACCAGCACCAGCCTGGAGAAGCGGGCCGTCGTCATCACCGCGAGCTCGGCCGCCGTCCAGCCGCCCATCGAGAACCCCATCACCACGGCGTCCTGGATGTCGAGCGCGTCGATGAAGTCGAGATAGAGGAACTTGAGGTCGTGGATGTCGTCGAAGCGATCGGGGATGCGGGTGCCCGCGAAGCCTGGGTGGATCGGGGCGATCACGTCGAACCGCTCCATCAAACTGGCCGCGAAAGGCATTGGCGCGACCGGCCCGCCGCCGCCATGCAGCATGAGCAGCGTCTGCCCGCTGCCCTGGCGCATATAGGGCAGCTCGATCCCCTGCAGCGCTATCGATTCCATCTTGCCGTCAGACACGATCCTCGTCCGCTTCCTGTTCGTGTGTCATGCATGGTGCGGCCGGTCCTGCGCGGCGCGCCGACCGTTAGCTAGCTAAGGAACACTACGCACCGGCCCGGCGGTTGGCAACGCGGCTTTGACCGGGGACTCGCCCGCCGCTATCGTCCGCCGAAGCCGGGAGTCGCGAGATGGAACGGACCGAAATGCTGCCCGCGGTGGAGGATTTCGTGACGGCGCTGCGCGCGGCCTGCGCCGCGGGGCTGGAGGGCGAGGCGCGCTGGCGGCGCTGCGCCGAGTTGCTGAGACCGCTGCTGGCGGATGCGGCGCTCAAGGCGCATGCAGGGGACTGGCCGGTCGGCGGCTTCGACGGCAGGAAGGTCGAAAATCTGCTGTTCTACGTCGACCCCGATTACGGTTTCGCGCTCAACGGGCTGATCAAGCGGCCCGGCGGGCGGGCGCAGATCCACGACCACGGCCCGGCCTGGACGGTCTACGGCCTGCTCGAGGGGCGCGAGCGGATCGTCCGTTTCGGGGTGGTGACGGGCGAAGACGGCGCGAGACGGCTCGAAGAGACGGCGTCGATCGAGTGCGGCCCGGGCGACGTCGACATCGTGCCGCCGCACGAGATCCATTCCGAGTATGCCGGCGCCGGCAGGACGGTCGCCTTCATCGTGCGCAGCCAGCGCACCGGCACCTTCAGGCAGAAGGGCTACGAGACCAGCGTCGACGGCGAGCTCATCCCCGGCCCGAACCAGGTGCCCTACGCGCTGGGCTGAGCCCTATTCCGGGACCGCCGCGCCGTTGCCGCTTGCGACACCGTCGCCCCAGACATCCGGCAGGGTGAAGCCCCCGGCGAAGGGGTCCGACGGGTGGGTGCCGAGCGTGCCGCGGCCGAATATCCAGGCGCGGCCGGATATCTCGGGGACGATCGCGGCATGCCGCCCGACCTGCGCCGAACGGGCGATGCGGGCGGTGAACGCGCTGTCGACGATCGAGCGCGTCTCCAGCGAACCGCCGACGCCGATCTCGCCGCGCGCATACAGCGCGGCCAGCAGCGCGGCGCTGCCGGTGCCGCAGGGAGAGCGGTCGAGGCGCCCGGGATACATCACGTTGCCGGTCCGCACCGTATCCCCCCGGCGGCGATGGAAGAGCGCGTACTCCACCTCGTCGAAGCCGTCGAGAAGCGGATGGCGAACGTCGATCTGTTCGCGCGCGGCGGCGCGGATGCGGCTGCCCAGCGAGACCAGCTCGCGCGCCTCGGCGGGGGCGATGTCGAAGCCGAGCGCGGCCGCGTCGACGAGCGCGAACCAGCACCCGCTGAAGGCGGTATCGACGGCGAGCGTCCCGAGCCCTTCGATTTCGAGCGGGCGGTCGAGAGCAGTCGCGAAGCTCGGGACGAACTCAAGCGTCACGCGCTCGCATCGCCCCCCGGCGCAGGACGCCACGGCGCGCACCAGCCCCGCCGCGGTCTCCAGCACGACCGGGGTTCGCGGGCCGGCGATCGGCAGCATGCCGGTCTCCAGCAGCACCGTGACCACGCACATGGCGTTGGACCCGGACATCGCATGCACCCCGTCGGGCTGCAGGATTACGAAGCCGGCATCGGCCCCGGCGTCGCTCGCCGGCAGCACCAGGTTGGCCGACATCTGCGGCTTGCCGCGCGGCTCGAACAGGGCGAGGCCGAACAGGGGATGGTCGCCCGGCGCCAGATGCGCCAGCTTGTCGGCGACGGTGCGGCCGGGGATCTCCGGCGCGCCGCCGGTGATCACCAGCCCCACCTCGCCTTCGGCGTGGGCCCACACGACGTCGAGGCTGGGAGACAGGCTCATCGCGGCATTTCCCGAGGGCAGGAAATAGTAATGATATAATGTTGCACTTTACCGCAGGCAGGCTTATCGTCGGTCCCGCGCCCGGCCACTGCCCGGGGCACCTTCGTTCCAACTGCCCCCGGATGTCGTGCCGTCATCCGGGGGGTTTTCTTTCTGCCGGCGCCCCGCCGCCAAGACCGACAGGGGCCCGGCCGTTTCCAGCCGGGCCCCCGCTACTGGTGGAGCCAGGGGGAGTCGAACCCCCGACCTCTTGAATGCCATTCAAGCGCTCTCCCAACTGAGCTATGGCCCCCTCTCTCGTCGGCCCGCCGGCGGGCTTACCGCCCGCCGCTCATGACTCCGGAAAAGTCGTCGTCCTCCTCGTCGTCCTCGTCCGGGTCGGACGTTTCCTTGATCATACCGTCATCGTCTTGCGTGTCGATAACGTCGTCGTCGATTTCGCCGTCCTCGACATCGGCGACACCGGCCGCGTGCTCCTCTTCGCCCTCGATCTCGGGCGTTTGCCGCCCGGCAGCCGGCTTCGCCGGGGCGGGCGGGGCGACCGCCGCCGATACGCGGACGCGCCGCGGCCTCAGCATCGCCAGCGGATCGAAAGCCGCCTGACAACCGGGGCAGACGATGGGATCGCGGCGAAAGTCGTAAAACCGTTTGCCGCAATCCTGACAGGTCCGCTTCAGTCCCCATTCCGGCTTCGCCAACTCGTCCTCCGTCGAAATCGAAACGGGGAGCCATTGCCACGAACGAAACGTTCTGTCAAAGCCAAGTTGCGCCCTCCGAGCGCGTCCGATTTCGCGCATGGTGGCGGGCGGCTCTGGCCGCGCGCGCCGGCGCTGTGCTAAACCCGGCCCGCCGAACTCAAACCCGTTCCAAGATGGCGATGCTGGACTCGGGATCCGCCGGCAGGCTGTCCGGCACCGCGCGGGTCCCTGGCGACAAGTCGATCTCCCACCGCGCCCTGATCGTGAGCGCGCTCGCGGTCGGGGAATCGCGCATCGATGGGCTGCTGGAAGGCGAGGATGTGCTCGCCACGGCGGCGGCGCTCGGCGCGCTCGGCGCGTCGGTGGAGCGCATCGGTCCCGGCCGGTGGGCGGTTCGCGGCGCCGGGGTCGGCGGGCTGGCCGAGCCGGATACGGTTCTCGACCTCGGCAATTCGGGAACCTCGGCGAGACTCCTGCTCGGCGTGCTGGGCACCCACCCGCTGACCGCTTTCCTGACCGGCGACGCCTCTCTGAGGTCCCGGCCGATGGGCCGGGTCGCCGAACCGCTGCGCGGCATGGGCGCGACGGTCGCGGCACGCGAAGGCGACCGGCTGCCGCTGATGGTGACCGGCGCGCGGGACCCGGTGCCGATCGAGTACACGCTCCCCGTCCCCTCGGCCCAGGTCAAGTCGGCGATCCTGCTCGCCGCGCTCAACACGCCGGGCGAAACCACGGTCATCGAGCCGCGCCCGACGCGCGATCACAGCGAACTGATGCTGCGCCATTTCGGCGTCGATATCGCTGTCGCCGAGACCGGCGGGCGCCGCGCGATCACGCTCCGCGGCCAGCCGGAGATCGAGGGCCGCGCGGTGTCGGTCCCGGCCGACATATCCTCGGCGGCGTTCCCCGGCGTGGCCGCCCTGCTGGTGCCGGGCTCGGAGGTCGAGATCCCGGATGTCGGGCTCAACCCGACGCGCACGGGCCTGCTCGAATGCCTCCACGAGATGGGCGCCGGGGTGGCGATCGCCGACGCCGCGCCGGACCGCGCCGAGCCGGTCGGCGGGCTCGGCTTCCGCCATCCCGGGCCGGGCGGGCTGCGGGCGATCGAGGTGCCGGCGGAGCGCGCGCCGCGGATGATCGACGAGTACCCGATCCTCGCCGTCGCCGCGGCCTTCGCGCAGGGGACGACGCGGATGCACGGGCTCGGCGAGCTCAGGGTCAAGGAGAGCGACCGGCTGGCGGCGATCGCCGGCGGGCTGCAAGCCGCCGGCGTCGCCCCCGCCGCGCGCGGCGCCGCGCTGATAGTCGAGGGCGCTGCCGGCCGGCCGCCGGGCGGGGTGACGATCGATGCCGGGCACGACCACCGGATCGCGATGGCGTTCCTGGTGCTCGGCCTCGCCTGCGAGCGGCCCGTCCGGGTGACCGGGAGCGAGACCATCGACACCAGCTTTCCCGGTTTCGTCGCGGCGATGAACGGGCTCGGCGCGGCGATCGCGGCGCCGGACGCGGCGGATGGCTGAGGCGCCGGTCGTCGTCGCCATCGACGGCCCGGCGGCGAGCGGCAAGGGCACGCTGGCGCGGCGCCTTGCCGCGCATCTAGGCTTCGCCCATCTCGACACCGGGCTGCTCTACCGGGCGACGGCGAGACGGGTGATCGACGCCGGCGGCGATGCGGCGGACGGCGCCGCGGCGCTACGCGCGGCGCGGTCGTTGACCGCCGCCGATCTCCAGGGCGAAGGGCTGCGGGAGGAGACGGTGACGGCGGCGGCCAGCGTCGTCGCCGCCAATGCGGCGGTGCGCGCGGCCCTGTTCGACTACCAGCGCGGCTTTGCCGCCGCCCCGCCGGACGGCGCGCCGGGCGCGGTGCTGGAGGGGCGCGACATCGGCACCGTCGTCTGCCCCGACGCGCGGGTCAAGATCTTCCTCGACGCACACGAAGACGTGCGCGCCAGGCGGCGCCTGCGGGAGTTGTTGCAACGCGGCGCAAAAGGTATACATGCAGAGGTTCTGCGTGACTTGAGAGCGCGCGACGCCCGGGATCGGGGTCGCGCCGCGGCGCCGCTGGCACCCGCCGAAGACGCCTTCGTGATCGATAGCTCGACCATGGATGCGGACGAGGTGTTCCGGCAGGCGCTCGCGCTTATCGACACGCGGACGACGATCCGAAAGTAGTGTCGCCCGGAAAACCTGCGATGCGCACGGTCTTCCGGACGGCGCCGGTTTCGGGCCCGACAGGCAGGAAAACAGAGGCCAGGCAGGAACGCCGATGTCGAACGAAGCAGCCGCCGACCAGCAGGTGGCGGAGATCTCCCCCGCAGCGGTCGGGGGAGAGAATTTCGCGAGCATGCTCGAGGAGAGCTTCGCGGAGCGCGAGCCCGCCGAGGGCTCGGTGGTCAAGGGAATCGTCATCAGCATCGAGAACGACTCGGCGCTCGTCGATGTCGGGCTCAAATCCGAGGGGCGGGTGGCGCTCAAGGAGTTCGCCGCGCCGGGCCAAGAGCCGGAGCTCAAGGTCGGCGACTCGGTGGATGTCTATCTGGAGCGCATGGAGGACCGCAACGGCGAGGCGGTGCTGTCGCGCGAGAGGGCGCGCCGCGAGGAGGCGTGGACCCTGCTGGAGAAGGCGTTCAACGCCGGCGAGCGGGTCAGCGGCACGATCTTCGGCCGGGTCAAGGGCGGCTTCACCGTCGACCTGTCGGGCGCGGTCGCGTTCCTGCCGGGCAGCCAGGTCGACGTCCGCCCGGTGCGCGACGTCTCGCCGCTGATGGGCACGCCGCAGCCCTTCCAGATCCTCAAGATGGACCGGCGCCGCGGCAATATCGTGGTGTCGCGCCGCGCGGTGCTCGAGGAGTCGCGCGCCGAGGCGCGCAACGAGCTGCTCGCCAATCTCAAGGAACGCCAGATCCTCGAAGGGATCGTCAAGAACATCACCGATTACGGCGCCTTCGTCGATCTCGGCGGGGTCGACGGGCTGCTGCACGTCACCGATATCGCCTGGCGGCGCATCAACCATCCGAGCGACGCGCTCTCCATCGGCCAGACCGTCAAGGTGCAGGTCATCCGCTACAACCCGGAGACCCAGCGCATCTCGCTCGGCATGAAGCAGCTCGAGGCCGACCCGTGGGACGGCGTCGAGCACAAATATCCGGTCGGCGTCAAGTTCACCGGACGGGTCAGCAACATCACCGATTACGGCGCCTTCGTCGAATTGGAGCCCGGCGTCGAGGGGCTGGTGCATGTCTCGGAGATGAGCTGGACCAAGAAGAACGTCCATCCCGGCAAGATCGTCTCGACCAGCCAGGAGGTCGAGGTGATGGTGCTGGAGGTCGATCCCAACAAGCGCCGCGTCTCGCTCGGCATCAAGCAGTGCCGCGAGAACCCGTGGGACCATTTCCTGGAGCACCACCCGGTGGGATCGGTGATCGACGGCGAGGTCAAGAACATCACCGAGTTCGGCCTGTTCATCGGCCTCGACAGCGAGATCGACGGCATGGTGCACCTCTCCGACATCGACTGGGCGCGGCCGGGCGAAGAGGCGCTGCGCGGCTACAAGAAGGGCGATCTGGTGAAGGCCCGGGTGCTCGACGTCGATCCCGAGCGGGAACGCATCTCGCTCGGCATCAAGCAGCTCGAGGAAGACAAGTTCGAGGTCGCGCTGGAGAACGTCAAGCGGGGCGACGTGCTCACCTGCACGGTCTCCCAGATCGTGGACAATGGCGTCGAGGTCACGGTGGCGGGCGGGCTGCCCGGCTTCATCCGCCGGGCGGAGCTGGCGCGCGACCGCGCCGATCAGCGCCCCGACCGCTTCGCGCCGGGCGACAGGGTCGATGCCCGGGTCACCAACATCGACCGCCGCGACCGCAAGCTCACGCTGTCGATCAAGGCGCAGGAGGTGGCCGAGGAGAAGCAGGCGATGGCCGAGTTCGGCTCGTCCGATTCCGGCGCCAGCCTGGGCGACATCCTGGGTGCGGCGATCAGCCGCGCCAACCGCGAGCGCGCCGAGCGCGAGGCGGCCGGGGCCGGGACGGAGAGCGAGGATGCGCCGGCGGAGGAGCAGGAAGCCGCTTCTCCCGACGGCGGGGAAGCCGCCAAGGGCGACGCCGGGGCGGCGGAGAAGGACGGCTGAGCACCGGAGCGGCGGCTGAGCCCCGCGGGGCGGGCGAGGCATGGCGCTCGACGCGGACTACCTGATCGACCGGCGGCGCCTGAAGCGGCGGCTGTCGTTCTGGCGCGGGCTCGGCATCCTCGCCGTCCTGCTCGCCGCACTCGCTGCGTTCGGCCGCTTCTCGGATTTCGGCAGCCGGGACTACGTCGCCCGCCACAGCGTCGGCGGGCTGATCGCGGACGACCCGAGGCGCCACCGGACCCTCGCCGCGATCGCCCGGGACGACGACGCGCGGGCGCTGATCGTGCACATAAACAGCCCGGGCGGCACGCTCGCCGGGGGCGAGGCGCTGTACCGCTCGCTGCGCGCCGTCGCCGGGAGGAAGCCGGTGGTCGCCGTCCTCGGCGGGGTCGCGACATCGGCCGGCTACATGGCGGCGATCGCGGCGGACCGCCTGGTCGCGCGGCGCAGCACCATCACCGGCTCGATCGGCGTGGTCATGCACATGACCGAGATTTCCGGCCTGCTGGAGACCCTCGGCGTCGGCGCCGAGACCATCCGCAGCGGCCCGCTCAAGGCGATGCCGTCGGGCTTCGAGGAGCTGAGCGACGACGGCAGGCGGGTCTTGCAGGCGCTGATCGCCGACGGCCACGCGATGTTCCTCGAGCTGGTCGCCGAGCGGCGCGCGCTCGACGATGCGGCGCTGACGAGCGTCGCCGACGGCCGCGTGCTGACCGGGCGGCAGGCGCTGGAGGCCGGGCTGGTCGACGCGATCGGCGGCGAAACGGAGGCCCTCTCCTGGCTGGAGAACGAGAAGGGAATCGCCCGCGGCCTGCCGGTTCGCGACGTCGGCGGCGGCGGCGGCAGGCTCGGCAGGATGCTCGACAGAGTGGCGGCGCTGGGCGAAAGAACGATTTTCTCTGAACGACTTACGCTTGACGGTCTGGTGTCGGTCTGGCACGCTGAAATCCGCTGACGGGTCTCGATGATCGCCGTTGGCCGCCCGCCTCGGGGGCCGCTCGAAGGCGGCATGCGGGGGAAGGAGTCGGGGAACGCCGGCGGATGACCAAGTCCGAGTTGATCCAGCGTCTGGCCGACCAGAATCCGAACCTGTTCCGGCGCGACATCGAGCGCATCGTCTCCACCATCTTCGACGAGATCTCCTACGCGCTGTATCGCGGCGGGCGGGTCGAGCTGCGCGGCTTCGGCGCGTTCTCCGTCAAGGAGCGGGCGGAACGGGTGGGGCGCAATCCGCGCACCGGCAATTCGGTCAATGTCGAGAAGAAATACGTGCCGTTCTTCAAGGCCGGCAAGGATTTGCGCGACCGGCTGAACGCGGACTCCTGAGCGGCGGCGCCGGCGCCGCGGCGGGTCGCGGGCGAGACCGCGGATGAAACTGATCTCAAGGCTGCTGTTCATTCCCGTCGCGGCGGCGTTCGTCGTGTTCGCCGTCGCCAACCGCCACGAGGTGACGCTGAACCTGTGGCCGCTGCCGCTGGAGGTGGACCTCCCGGTCTATATCGCGGTGCTCGGCGCGCTCGCCGCCGGCATGGCCATCGGCGGCTCCGCGCAATGGATTTCCGACGGCAGGTGGCGCCGCCGCGCGCGCGCCGGCAGGCGCAAGGCGAGCGCGCTGGAGCGCCGGCTCACGTTGGTCGAGGCGGCGCGCGAGGCGGGTCACGAGGCGGGCACAACCGCCCCGGAGGCGCCGCCGCCGAGGCGCCCGCGCCTGCCCCGGCTCCGCCTGAAACCGCGGGATCCGGCGTGACGGTGCGGGTCAAGATCTGCGGCGTGAGCACGCCGGATATCCTCGCCGCCGCGGTCGCGGGCGGCGCCGGCGATGTCGGGCTGGTGTTCTTCCCGCGCTCGCCGCGCAACGTGTCGGCGGACGAGGCCGCTTCGCTTGCCGCCGGCGCGCCGGCGCATGTCACCGTGGTCGGGCTGTTCGTCGACCCGCCGGACGAGGCGCTCGACGAGGTGCTGTCGGTCGCCCGGCTCGACCTCCTGCAGCTCCACGGCAGCGAGCGGCCCGACCGGGTCGCCGCCATCAAGCGGCGCACCGGCAAGCCCGTGATGAAGGCGATCAAGGTCGCCGAGCCCGCCGATCTCGACGCGGCTCTCAGCTATGACGGGATCGCCGACCGCCTGCTGTTCGACGCCAAGGCGCCGTCGACCGAAGGCCGGTTCATGCCGGGCGGCAACGCGCTCAGCTTCGACTGGCGCATGCTGGCCGGACGGTCCTGGCCCTGCCCGTGGATGCTCTCGGGCGGGCTCACGCCGGAGACCGTGGCCGAGGCGATCCGGACGAGCGGTGCGCCGGGCGTTGATGTATCTTCCGGCGTCGAGACCGCGCCCGGCGTCAAGGACGCTTCGCGCATCGCCGCCTTCATCGCGGCGGCGGCGGGCGCCTGAGGGGCAGTGGCCATGGCGCAACCCAACAGCTACCGCGAGGGACCCGATTCCGAGGGCCGTTTCGGCCTGTTCGGCGGGCGCTACGTGGCCGAGACCCTGATGCCGCTGGTCCTGGAGGTGGAGCGCGCCTGGCGCGCGGCGCAGCAGGATCCGGAATTCGAGGCCGAGCTCGCCTACTATCTAGAGCACTATGTCGGGCGCCCCAGCCCGCTCTACTTCGCCGAGCGCCTGACCGGCCATCTCGGCGGCGCGAAGATCTATTTCAAGCGCGACGAGCTCAACCACACCGGCGCGCACAAGATCAACAACACGGTGGGGCAGATCCTGCTCGCCCGGCGCATGGGCAAGCGGCGCATCATCGCCGAGACCGGCGCCGGCCAGCACGGCGTCGCGACCGCCACGGTCTGCGCGCTGTTCGACCTTCCCTGCGTGGTCTATATGGGCGAGACCGATATCGCCCGCCAGGCGCCCAACGTGTTCCGCATGAAGCTGCTCGGCGCCGAGGTGGTGCCGGTGACTTCGGGCAGCCGCACCCTCAAGGACGCGATGAACGAGACGCTGCGCGACTGGGTGGCCAATGTGGACGACACGTTCTACGTCATCGGCACGGTCGCGGGCCCGCACCCCTACCCCGCCATGGTGCGCGACTTCCAGTCGGTGATCGGCCGCGAGGTGCGCGAGCAGATCCTCGCCGCCGAGGGCCGGCTGCCCGACACCCTGGTCGCCTGCATCGGCGGCGGGTCGAACGCGATGGGGCTGTTCCACCCGTTCCTCGACGATACCGGGATCGACATCCACGCCGTCGAAGCCGCCGGCGAGGGCATCGACACGCCGCGCCACGCCGCCTCGCTCACCGCCGGCGCGCCCGGGGTGCTGCACGGCAACCGGACCTATCTGCTGCAAGACGATGACGGCCAGATCCAGGAGGCGCACTCGATCTCCGCCGGTCTCGACTATCCCGGCGTCGGGCCGGAACACGCCTGGCTGCACGATGTCGGGCGGGTGCGCTACGTCTCGGTCACCGACGGGGAGGCGCTGGAGGCGTTCCAGGCGTGCAGCCGGCTGGAAGGCATTCTGCCGGCGCTGGAGCCGAGCCACGCGCTCGCCCATGTGATGCGCATCGCGCCCGGCCTGGCCCGGGACCATTTGCTGGTGATGAACATGTGCGGGCGCGGCGACAAGGACGTGTTCACCGTCGCCGAGGCGCTGGGGGTCGAGCTGTGACCGGCGGGCGCGCGCGCATCGCCCGGCGCTTCCGGGCGCTCGCGGCGGCGGGCAGGTCGGCCTTCATCCCGTTCATCTCCGCCGGCGACCCGGACCGCGAGACCTCGGAGGCCATCCTCTCCCGCCTGCCCGGGCTCGGCGCCGATCTGATCGAGCTCGGCATGCCGTTCAGCGACCCGATGGCCGACGGCCCGTCGATCCAGGCGGCCGGGGAGCGTGCGCTCGCGGCCGGCCAGACCATGGCCGACACGCTTCGGATGGCGGCGTCCTTCCGCGCCGCCGACGCCGCGACGCCGCTGGTGCTGATGGGCTACTTCAACCCGATCTACCGCTACGGCGCCGAGGCGTTCGCGGCCGATGCTCGCGCCGCCGGGGTGGACGGGCTGATCGTGGTCGACCTGCCGCCGGAGGAGGACGCGGAGCTGCGCATCCCGGCCGAGGCGGCGGGTCTCGCCCTGATCCGCCTGGTGGCGCCGACCACCGACGACGCCAGGCTCGGGCGCATCCTCGCCGGCTGCGACGGCTTCGTCTACTACGTCTCGGTGACCGGGATCACCGGTACCAAGTCGGCGATGACCGACGAGGTGGCGGCGGGGCTTGAAAGGGTCCGCAGGGCGACCGATCTTCCAGTCGCGGTCGGGTTCGGCGTGCGCAACGCCGGCCAGGCGGCGGAGATCGCCCGCTTCGCCGATGCCGTGGTGGTCGGCTCGGCGATCGTGCAGCAGATCGAGTCAAGCCTGGCCGACGGGAAGGCGGCGAGCGGGACGATTCCGGCGGTCGAGGCGCTGGTCCGCGAGCTCGCCCGCGGGGTCCGCGACGGAAGGCGGGGCAACGGCGGAGGCGCCGACGGATGAGCTGGCTCACCAACATCCCGCCCAAGATCCGCGCCCTGGTGGGCGGCACTCGGCAGGAGGTTCCCGAGCATCTGTGGGAGAAATGCCCGCAATGCGAGCAGATGATCTTCCACCGCGAGCTCGAAGCCGCCCTGCACGTGTGCTCCCATTGCGGCCATCACATGCGGCTCGATGCGGCCGGGCGCATCGCCTCGATCCTCGATCCCAACGGTTGGGAGACGCTCGACCTCGCGCCCTGCGTGTCCGACCCGCTCAGGTTCCGCGACCGCAAGCGCTACTCCGAGCGCCTGCGCGAGAGCCGCGGCGCGACCGGCGGCGAGGACGCGATCGCGGTCGCCTCCGGCACGCTTGGCGGCACGCCCGCGGTGGTGGCGGCGTTCGACTTCCGCTTCATGGGCGGCTCGATGGGGATCGCCGTCGGCAACGGCATCCTCGCCGCAGCCGACCGCGCGGTGGCCGACCGGGCGGCGCTGATCGTCTTCCCCTCCTCGGGCGGCGCGCGCATGCAGGAGGGCATATTGTCGCTGGTGCAGATGCCGCGCACCGCCATCGCCATCGAGCGGGTCAGGGAGGCCGGGCTGCCCTATATCGTCGTGCTGACCGACCCCACCACCGGCGGCGTCTCGGCCTCGTTTGCGATGCTGGGCGACATCGCCATCGCCGAGCCGGGGGCGGTGATCGGCTTCGCCGGGCGGCGGGTGATCGAGGAGACCATCCGCGAGACCCTGCCGGACAATTTCCAGCGCGCCGAGTATCTCCTCGAACACGGCATGGTCGACATGGTGGTCCCGCGCGCCGAGCTGCGCGAGACCCTGGCCGATCTGATCGACATGATGATGAACCCGCTCGCCCCGGCGGATGGCGGGGACGACGGGGAGCTCGCCGTGCCGGCGGGCGCCGCCCTTGCCGAGTGACGCCGTTCTCGAACGGCTGACCCGCCTCCACCCCAAGCTCATCGACCTCGGCCTCGACCGGATCGAGCGCCTGCTCGCCGCGCTCGACAATCCGGAGCGTTCCCTGCCCCCCGTCGTGCATGTCGCCGGCACCAACGGCAAGGGCTCGACGATCGCCTTCCTCAAGGCGATCTGCGAGGCGGCGGGGCTCTGCGCTCATGTCTATGTCTCGCCGCATCTGATCCGCTTCGAGGAGCGCATCGCGCTGCGCGGCCGGCCGATCGGACAAGCGCCGCTGGAGGACGCGCTCGCCGCCTGCGAGACCGCCAATGGCGGCGCCCCGATCACCTTCTTCGAGATCACCACGGCGGCGGCGTTTCTCGCCTTCTCCCGCGCGCCGGCCGACATCGCGCTGATCGAGACCGGGCTCGGCGGGCGCTTCGACGCGACCAACGTGCTCGCCCGCCCGGCGCTCACCGTCATCACCCCGGTGTCCCGCGATCACGTCCACTTCCTCGGCGAGACGATCCCGGAGATCGCCTTCGAGAAGGCCGGAATCCTGAAGCCGGGCGTGCCCGCCGTGATCGGGAAGCAGCTCCCCGAGGCGTCCGCCACGATCGCCGCCCGCGCCCGGGAGATCGGCGCGCCGCTCCGGCGCCACGGCGCGGAATGGCAATGCGACGGGCGGTCCTATCGCGACGGGACCGGCGAGTTGCAGATCCCCCCGCCCGGCCTCGCCGGCGCGCATCAACTGGAGAACGCGGGCATCGCCGTCGCGGCGGCACGCGCCTTGGGCTGGCCTGTGCTCGACGCAAACGCGATCGCCGCCGGCATCGCCGGCGCGAGCTGGCCGGGCCGCTTGCAGCGCCTCGACGGCGGCAGGCTGTCCGCCCGTCTCGGGGCGGGGTGGGAGCTCTGGGTCGACGGCGGCCACAATCGGGCCGCCGGCGAGGCGCTCGCCCGGGTCGCCGGGACCTGGGCGGACCGGAAGCTGCATCTGGTGATGGGCCATCTGGCGGTGCGCCCGGCGGCGGATTTCCTCGCCCCGCTGGCGCCCCGGATCGCGAGCTTTCGCGGCGTGCCCGTCCCCGGCGCCTATGCCTGCCACGACGCGGAAGCGCTCGCCGAGGTGGCGCGCGGCATGGGGCTCACGGCATCGGCTTCGGGCGACGTGGCCCAAGCCCTCGACGCCATCGCGGCCGCCGCCCCCGCCCCGGCGCGGGTCCTGGTCTGCGGCTCGCTCTACCTCGCCGGCAGCGTGCTGGCCGAGGAGGGGGTGGGGGCGTGATCGGTCCTTCGGTTCGCCGCGCCACAAATGCCAGGAACGCCTTTGCCCCCTCGCCGTCATGGCCGGCCCCCGGAACGAGTCGGGGGGTGTTCCGGCCACCCATGCAGCCCCTCCGCCAGCGAGGCGGTCGGTCGGGAGAAGCGGTGGCGCCAGTGGGTGCCCGGATCGAGTCCGGGCATGACGAGGTTGGGGAAGCGCCAACACCCCTTCGTCATGCCCGGACTTGATCCGGGGTCGCATGATACCATAGCCAATCCACGCCATCATCCGCCGTTCGACGCCGAGAGCATGATAATGCATTGTAATAGTTGACTATTTTCCATACCCTCCGGTTTCGCAGCTCTTGACTTGCCGCCAGATATCGCCTTCAATCGCCCCCGACTTGATGCCGCTCGCATACGGTTTGATGACTGGAATTCGCGGCAATTTTCGAGAGGACGCGTCGAGCGCGACGAAGCCCGGAAAACGCCCGTTCGGTCCCGCGGTGACGGAAGAGGAGGGAGAGGCCGGCGGTCTCAGGGTTGGATAGGCGGAGCCCGGAGTTGCCATCGAATTCCTCATCGTCGCCATCCTTCGGACCAACGCCTTCGGGGAGAACACCATGCCGAAACGGAGCGCCCTCAGGCTGACCAAGCGGAGTGTGGACGCACTCAAGCCCGGCGGCAAGGACGCGATCTTCTGGGATCGCGACCTCGCCGGCTTCGGGGTCAGGGTCCACGCCACCGGGCGCAAGCTCTGCATCGTCCAGTCGCGGGGGCCGGCCGGCCTGAAGCGGGCCACCCTGGGGCCGGTCGGCGACAGGACCGTGGAGGAGTATCGCCGCGAGGCGGCGGCGGCCATCGACCGCATCAAGCGGGGCGAGGACCCGAGGCCGCCGGAGCCTGAGCCCGAGCCCACCGTCGCCGATCTGGCGGCGCTCTGCCTGAAGGATCATGTCGCCGCGCGCTGCAAGCCGGCGACGGCGGAGAACTACCGGAAGTCCATCGACGGCCACATCCTGCCGGCGCTGGGGAACAGGGCGCTGAAGGATGTGGCGCCCGAAGACGCGGCCGATCTTCACCACGCGCTGCGCGGCACGCCGGCGGCGGCCAACCAGGCGATCTGGGTGCTCTCGAAGATGTTCTCGCTGGCTGAGAGCTGGGAGATGGTCCCACCCGGGCGCAACCCGTGCCGGCATGTCCGCCACTACCGCGCCGCGCCCCGCGAGCGCTTCCTGACGCCGGACGAGTTCCGGCGCATCGGCGATGCGCTGAAGACCTTCGAGACCAAGCGCTCGATGCAGCCGTCGGCCATCGCGGCGATCCGCCTCCTGATGCTGACCGGCTGCCGCTCGGACGAGATCCTCACCCTGCAATGGGACGACATCGACCGCGCGGCGCGGGTCATCCGGCTCCGCGATTCGAAAACGGGGCCGCGCATGGTGCCGCTGACCGGGCCGGTGCTGACGGTGCTGGACGGCATAGAACGGAAGGACGGCGTTCCCTGGGTGCTCAGGGGCGCGAAGCCGAAGACCCGGCTCACCTGCCTCTCCTGGCACTGGCGGAAGGTCAGGACGGCGACCGGGCTCAACGACGTGCGGCTTCACGACTGCCGGCACAGCTACGCCAGCCGGGCGCTGGCGCTGGGCGAGGGTCTGCCGGTCATCGGGCGCCTGCTCGGCCATGCCAGGGTCGGCACCACCGCCAAATACGCCCACTTGGTGCGCGACGCCGAGAAGGCGGCCGCCGCCCGGACCGGCGGCAGCATCGCCGCCTGGATCATGCCCGGCGATGCCGAGGCGGCGTGAGGGGAAGGGCGATGCAGCAGAGGACGATCTCCAACCGCTCGGTGGCCGCGATGACGGTCGAGCGCGACACGGTGTTCTGGGACCGGACCGTGACCGGCTTCGGGGTCCGGGTCTATCCGACCGGCGGCAAGGTCTATATCGCCCAGGCCAGGGGGCCGGAGGGGCCGAAGCGGGTGACGGTGGGCCGGCACGGCGTGCTCAACGCCGACGAGGCGCGGCAGAGGGCGGCGCTGATCGTGACGCGCATCAAGGCGGGCGAGGACCCGGTGCCGCTGCCGCTGGCGGCCCGGGCCAGGGCCAATGGGAGTCCGACCGTGGCCGACCTCGCGGCGCGCTACCTGGAGGATCATGTCGAGGTGCGGCTCAAGCCGCAGACGCGGGCCAGAACCCGTGGCGTGCTGCGCCGTCATATCCTGCCCGCCCTCGGCAAGATGCCGGTGGAGGCGGTGGAGCGCCGGCACGCGGTCGAGCTGCACC
>JAPPGP010000057.1 GCA_028821395.1 Defluviicoccus sp. | reverse complement strand
CCCCCCCCCCCCCCCCCCCCCCCCCCCCCCCGCGGGGCCCCCCCCCCCCCCCCCCGACGACGCCGACCGGGCGCTCGCCCGGGGCGAGAGCTGGGGCCCGCTGCACGGCGTGCCGATCACCGTCAAGGACTCCTTCGACGTCGCGGGGCTCCCGACCACCTGGGGCGTGCCGGAGTTCCGCGACTGCGTCGCGACCTCGAACGCCCTCTCGGTCGACCGGCTGCTCGGCGCCGGCGCGGTGCTGTTCGGCAAGACCAATGTGCCGATCTGGCTCGCCGACGCGCAGGCCTTCAACGCCATCTACGGCAGGACAGTGAGCCCCTGGGACCCGGACCTCACCCCCGGCGGGTCCTCGGGCGGGGCCACGGCCGCGCTCGCCGCCGGCCTCACCGGGCTCGAGCTCGGCTCCGACATCGCCTCCTCGATCCGCACGCCCGCCGCGCTCTGCGGGCTGTTCGGCCACAAGCCGACCTTCGGCATCTGCCCGACGCGGGGCCACACGGTCAGGGGCAACCTCGCGCCGCTCGACATCCTGGTTATCGGCCCGCTGGCGCGCTCGGCCGCCGACCTCGCGCTCTCGCTCTCGCTCATCGCCGGCCCCGACGCGATCGACGGCGGCGGCTACCGGCTCACTTTGCCGGCGCCGCGGAAGAGGCGGCTGGAGGAGTTCAGGGTCGGCATCGTGCTCGACCATCCGACCGCCGCCGTCGAGAGCGCGGTCAGGGACCGGCTCCAGGCGCTCGCCGATTTCCTCGCCGCGCGGGGCACCGCGGTCTCCGACTCCGCGCGGCCCGATATCGAGCTCGACGACGTGCACCGGACCTTCGACGTGCTGCTGCGCGCGGCCACGTCCGCGCGCCACGGCGACGAGGAGCGCGACGGGATCGCCGCGGAGCTTGCCGCCCTGCCGCCCGGCACCGATACCAAGCGCTCGCGCATGATGCGGGGCATCACGCTGTCGCATCGCGACTGGCTGCTGCTCAACGAACGCCGCCACCGCATGCGCTGGAAGTGGCACGAGTACTTCCGGGACTACGACCTGCTGCTCTGCCCGGTGCTCTGCACCGCCGCCTTCCCGCATTCCGACACCCCGCCCTATGAGCGCATGATGACGGTGGACGGGCGGGAGCGCGTTTTCATGGAGCAGATCTTCTGGTCCGGCTATGCCGGGGTGTCCTATCTGCCGGCATCGGTGGCGCCGATCGGCTTCACCGGGGACGGGCGGCCGGTGGGCGTGCAGATCGTCGGCCCGCATTGCGGCGACCGGACCACGATCGCCTTCGCCGGTCTGCTGGAGAGAGAATTTCAGGGCTTCGTCGCTCCGCCGGGGTTCGAGTGATCGCCGGCTCTGCTATTCTTTTGCCGGACAACATCGAAGGAGGCCAAGAAATGAAGCTCCTCAGGCGCGGCGCCGCGGCCGCGATCGCCGCCGCGGCCGCTTCCATGCTCGCATCCCCCGCCCAGTCCGAGACCGTCAAGGTGGGGATGCCGATCCCCGTGACTCTGACCGATCTCGGCTACTACGCCTTCGGCGAGGAGCTCGGCTTCTTCAAGCAGGAAGGGCTGGATCTGCGCATCATCGTGTTCAAGGGCTCGGGCAAGATGGTGCCGCAGGTCGCGACCAAGAAGCTCGATATCGGCTGGGCGCTGCCCGGCGCGCTGTTCAAGTCCTACCAGCCCGGCCGCACCCGCCTGCCGGTGGTCTACTACTACAACATCATGCCGACCTGGGTGCTGCAGCTCGCGGTGCCCGCCTCCAGCGACATCAAGACCGTCGCCGACCTGAAGGGCAAGAAGATCGGCATCGGCGCGTTGACCTGGGGCACCATCCCGATGCTCAAGGCGAGACTCAAGGACGCCGGGCTCGAGGTCGGCAAGAACGTGGAGCTCGCCGCGGTCGGCATCCTCGGCTCGGGCTGGCTCGCCCTCAAGCGCGACCAGGTGCAGGCGCTCGACTACAACAACACCTGGCACGACATGTTCGAGGCCACCGGCGCCGAGATTCGCCGCCTGCCGATCAAGGACAAGTTCCACAACCTGTTCACCAACGGCTTCATGGCGCATCGCGACCTGTTCGAGAGCAAGCGCGACACCCTGGTGAAGTTCGCCCGCGGCATGGCGAAGTCGTCGATCGCCTGCCAAGAGAACCCCGGCGCCTGCGTCAAGGCGTTCTGGCGCAAGCATCCCAACATGAAGCCCAAGGGCGACGAGGCGAAGAACCTGCCGGGAGCGATCCGGATGGCGAACAACCGGCTGGAACTCATGCGGATTCCCGCCGAGAACGCGGTCGGCAAGCTCGGCCACTGGCCGCGCAAGTCGTTCGAGTACTACGTCGATGCGTATTACGAGAGCGGCTGGATCACCACCCGCGACATCGAGATCGACAAGATGTACACCAACGATCTGATCGCCGACATCAACGCCTTCGACGAGAGCGAAGTGCGGGGGAAGGCGCGCGCGGCGAAGTGAGTGAGCCAGTCCGCGAACCGATCTGAGACCGGGTCGGGGGGGGGGGGGGGGGGGGGGGGGGGGGGGGGGGGGGGGGGGGGGGG
>JAPPGP010000116.1 GCA_028821395.1 Defluviicoccus sp. | reverse complement strand
CGAGCGCGATCGCCGGGTGGACGCCGATGGCGAAGGCGACCGGCAGCGCCTCGCCGCGCGACTCGGCGATTTGGTAGTACTCCCAGAGATGCTTGCCGAGCGTCAGGTGGATCGAGGTGGTGTCCCTGCCGGTGATCATCAGCCGGTTATAGGCGCAGTTCCACATCTCGCTTTCGGGGTCCTTGGCGAACGAGATCGCCGCGGTGATGTAGGCCCCGCCGTCGCCCTGGTGGTGTTCGAGCTGGGGCAACAGCGCCAGGTCGATATCGGCGCCCTTCAGCACCACGTCCTTGCACGGCCCGGTATTGACCTCGCGCGGCGCGACCGGCTCGTCCATCGCCTTGAGGTATTTCCTCAGCATCTCGCGCGGCGGCGCGTTCATCGCCATCGCGAGCCGCGAGCGGCTTGCATGGAGGTTGGTGAGCACCGGCCAGGCGCTGCCCTTGACGTTCTCGAACAGGAGAACCGGGCGGCGCTTCGCCTCCTTCTCGATCTTGACCACCGCGGCGGTCACCTCGTGGCCGGGGTCCATCTCGCGCGAGACGGTCACGAACTCGTCGGGGCGTTCCGCGCGCACGCGTTCGAGAAAGGAGGGGAGGTCCTGAGCCATGTTTCGCCTTCGCCAGCCTGGTCCGGCGGCACGCTAGCGAAAGGGCCGGGCGCTCACAAGGCGGCGGGACGATCTCCGCCCGGCGTCGCAGAAAACGGACGATGGGTAGTGAAAGACCCGACGGATTCAACTATATTGGGCACATGAGCGACGAGATCCTCACCATGCTGGGCGTCGGGGTCGCGCTGGGTCTGTTCATCTGGCGGGTCACCGACAGGCTCGACCGCAAGATCGATGCCTTGGCGAAGGATCATCAGTCCCTCGCCCGGGAGCTCTCGGAGCTTCGCGGCGAAATCCGCGGGCGGCTTGGCGAAATGCCCGCCGGGAGCGGCGCGCGGTGAGCGACGAGATCCTCACCATGCTGGGCGTCGGGATCGCGCTGGGCCTGTTCATCTGGCGTATCCATGCCGGCCTGGAACAACGCCTGGACAAGTGGATCGACCGCTTGGCGGCCGACCACCGGAGCCTGGCGGGCGAGATATCCGAACTCCGCGAACGCATGGCCCGGCTCGAGGGGCTGTTGCAGGGCTTCGTCCGCGGGGAGCTCCCGGCCGCGAAGTAAACCCGTCGCCGCTTCGGGACCGCAAACGCATGCCGGGATGCTTGTGCCCGGCGCTCAACCCGGCGTGTAGTGCTCGACGCCGTCGAGGTCCTCGTCGCGGCCGCGCAGCTCGATCACGTTGAGGTCGGGGTCGCGCACGAACACCGAGACGTTGCCGTCCTCGCCGAACCTGACCGGGCCCTGGCGGATCTCGATGCCGTTCTCGTGCAGCGCCTCGACGGTGTCGGCGACCGAGGCGACGCGCAGCGCGACATGGGTGAATCCGGCGTATTTGGTGCCGTCCACGTCCATCAGCACGTTGCGCCCGCCATGGTCGTCATTGGCGTTGACCACCAGGTTGATCTCCACCCCCTGCGCATTCCGGATGATGATCACCGCGTCGAACTCGACCTCGCGTTCGAGCTCGAAGCCGAGGGTGCGGTAGAAGGCGAGCGCGCGCTGGGCGTCGGAGACCCGGATGCCGATATGGTCGACCTGCTCGATATCGATGGTGCCGGCCATGGCATGTCCTCCCGTTGGGGCGGGGACATTCTAGGCCGCTCCCCGCGCGGGGGCGATAGCCGGGCGGCTCGCCGCGACTCTCCTTTCGGTAGTGAAATATTGGACGCGTGCTACTATATTGGGAACATGAGCAACGAGATCGTCACCATGCTCGGCGTCGGGGCGACGCTGCTCGCGTCGGGCGGGACCTTCGCGCTGTTCCTGTTCCGCCTGTTCGCCCGGCTGGAAGACAAGGTGGACGGTCTCGCGAGGGATCACCAGGCCCTCGCGCGCGAGTTCTCGGAGTTCCGTGGCGAGGTTCGCGCGCGCCTCAGCGACCTCCCCGCGGGAAGCGCGGCCCGGTGAGCGCCGAGATCGTCACCATGCTCGGCGTCGGGGGAACGCTGCTGGCGTCGGGGGGAACGTTCGCCCTGTTCCTGTTGCGCCTGATCGGCCGGCTGGAGGACAATTTCGGCCGGTTGCAAGACAGGTTCGACCGGCTGGAAGAGAAGGTCGACGAACTCGCCAGGGACCATCAGGCTCTCGCCCGCGAGTTCTCGGAGTTCCGTGGCGAGGTCCGCGCGCGCCTCGTCGACCTTCCTGTGGGAAGCGCGGCTCGGTGAGCGCCGAGATCGTCACCATGCTCGGCGTCGGGGGAACGCTGCTGGCGTCGGGCGGAACCTTCGCCCTGTTCATGCTCCGCCTGTTCGCCCGGCTTCAAGACGATTTCAGCCGGCTGGAGGACAGGTTCGAACGGCTGGAAGACAGGTTCGAACGGCTGGAAGAGAAGGTCGACGAGCTCGCCAGGGACCATCAGGCCCTGGCCCGCGAGTTCTCGGAGTTCCGCGGCGAGGTCCGCGCGCGCCTCGGCGACCTTCCCGCGGGGAGCGCGGCGCGGTGAG
>JAPPGP010000123.1 GCA_028821395.1 Defluviicoccus sp. | reverse complement strand
TCGAGAAGGGCTGCTATGTCGGCCAGGAGGTCACGGCGCGGATGAAGCACCGCAAGCTAGTGCGCAAGCGCCTGGTCCCGGTGCGCATCGACGGCGCCGCGCCCGAGCCCGGCACCCCGGTCCATCGCGAGGGCGCCGAGGTGGGCGAGATGCGGAGCAGCGCCGGAACGCTCGGCCTCGCGCTGCTGCGCATCGACGCCATCGACGGCGGCGCTGCGCTGCGCGCGGCGGCCGCGACGATCCGCCCGCAAAAGCCCGCCTGGGCGGCGTTTTAGTCCCCCTCCGTTATCGCCGCCTGGGCAGCGGCGAGGCGGGCGATGGGGACGCGGTAGGGCGAGCAGGACACGTAGTCGAGCCCGATGCGGTGGCAGAAGGCGACCGAGTCCGGGTCGCCGCCGTGCTCGCCGCAGATGCCGAGCTTGATCCCGGGGCGCACGGCCCGTCCGCGCTCGGTGGCGATCTGCACCAGCTCGCCCACGCCGTCCACGTCGATGCTGACGAACGGGTCGCGCTCCAGCACGCCGAGCTCGTCATAGGCGCGGATGAAGCCGGACGAATCGTCGCGCGACAGGCCGAACACGGTCTGGGTGAGGTCGTTGGTGCCGTAGGAGAAGAACTCGGCCGTCTCGGCGATCTCGCCCGCCCGGAGCGCCGCGCGCGGCAGCTCGATCATGCAGCCCGTCATGTATTCGAGCTCCACGTCCTCCGCCTTGGCGACCTCCCGGGCGACCCGGTCGACCAGCCATTTGAGCAGGTCGAACTCGGCCTTCGTCGCGATCAGCGGGATCATCACCTCGGGCAGCACCGGCTTGCCGTCCTGGACGATCACCCGGGCCGCCGCCTCGAAGATCGCGCGCGCCTGCATCTCGTAGATCTCGGGATAGGTGATGCCCAGCCGGCAGCCGCGATGGCCGAGCATCGGGTTGACCTCGGCAAGCTCGTGGGCGCGGCGGCGCACCGCCTCGGCGCTCACCCCCGCCGCCGCCGCGACCTCGGCGATCTCGTCCGGCCCGTGCGGCAGGAACTCGTGCAGCGGCGGGTCGAGCAGGCGGATGGTGACCGGCCGCCCGTCCATGATGCGGAACAGGGCGGCGAAATCGTCGCGCTGCATCGGCAGCAGCCTGGCGAGCGCCGCCCGGCGCTCCTCCTCGGTGGCGGCGACGATCATCCGGCGCACCGCCACGATGCGCTCGGCGTCGAAGAACATGTGCTCGGTGCGGCTCAGCCCGATCCCCTCGGCGCCGAAATGGATCGCCGTCTCGGCGTCCGCCGGGGTCTCGGCGTTGGCGCGGATGCCGATCCTGCGGAACGCGTCGGCCCAGCCCATCAGCGTGCCGAAATCGCCCGAGAGCTCGGGCTCGACGGTCGCCACCGCGCCCAGCATCACCTCGCCGGAGCCGCCGTCGATGGTGATCGTCTGGCCCGCCCTGACGGTCACCCCGCGCGCGGTCATCGCCTGCGCGCGGTAGTCGATCAGCAGCTCGCTCGCGCCGACCACGCAGGGCCGGCCCATGCCGCGCGCCACCACCGCGGCATGGCTGGTCGAGCCGCCGCGGCTGGTCAGGATGCCGAGCGCGGCGTGCATGCCGTGGATGTCCTCGGGGCTGGTCTCGGTGCGGATCAGGATGACCTTCTCGCCCGATTTCGCGCGCGTCTCGGCCTCGTCGGCGCTGAACACCGCCCGCCCCGACGCCGCGCCGGGCGAGGCGGGCATGCCGCGCGCGAAGGGAGTGCGCGGCGCCGCCGGGTCGAGCGTCGGATGGAGCAGCTGGTCGATCGACAGCGGGTCGATGCGCCCGACCGCCTGCGCCCGGTCGATCAGCCCGTCCGCGACCATCTCGCAGGCGGCCCTGAGCGCGGCCCGCGCGGTGCGCTTTGCGGCACGGGTCTGCAGCATCCAGAGCGTGCCCGACTGGACGGTGAACTCGATGTCCTGCATGTCGCGGTAATGGGCTTCGAGCGTCCCGCGGATGTCGCACAGCGCGCCGAAGGCCCCCGGCATCGCCTCCTCCATCGACGGCGCGTCCGCCCCCGCCGCCTCGCGCGCCGCGTGGGTCAGGTGGTGTGGCGTCCTGATCCCGGCCACCACGTCCTCGCCCTGCGCGTTGGGCAGGTATTCGCCGTAAAACACGTTCTCGCCGCTCGAGGGATCGCGGGTGAAGGCGACGCCGGTGGCGCAGTCCTCGCCCATATTGCCGAACACCATCGCCTGCACGTTGACCGCCGTCCCCCAGTGCTCGGGGATGTCGTGCAGCTTGCGGTAGGTCACCGCGCGCCGGTTCATCCAGCTCTCGAACACCGCGCCGATGGCGCCCCAGAGCTGGTCCCGCTCGGCCTCGGGGAAGGGCTCGCCGAGGCGTTCGGCGACCAGCGCCTTGTAGCGGCCGACCAGCGCCTCGCAGCCCCCGGCGTCGATCTCGGTATCCAGGATGACGCCGGTCTCCAGCTTGTGGCTCTCCAGCAGGTCCTCGAAGTAGTGGGGGGGGGGGGGGGGCCCCCCCGGGCCCGGCGCCCGGGGGGCGCGGGGGGCGGCGCGGGCGGGGGCGCGCCGGGGCGCCCCCCCCGGGGCGGGCCCGGGCCCCGGGGGG
>JAPPGP010000078.1 GCA_028821395.1 Defluviicoccus sp. | reverse complement strand
CCGCCCTCTCGGTCCGCACCGGCGGCGGGCTCGCGGCGCTGATCGCCCGCCTCACGGACGCGGTTGCGGAGCGCACGGCGACGGGCGCCGCCCCGGTGCCGACCCGGCTGCGCCACCGCCTCGCCCTCGACTCCTGCCTCGCCGCGCTGCAGCGGGCGCAAGGGCAGGACGTCCCCGAGCTCCGCGCCGAGGATCTGCGCGCCGCCGCCGCCGCGCTCGGGCGCCTGACCGGCCGCGTCGGGGTGGAGGACGTGCTCGACGCCATCTTCCGCGATTTCTGCATCGGCAAGTGACCGCGGCGCCGCGGGTGCGGAGCGCAGAGATCCCGCATCCGGTTCCCCCGCCCCGCCCGTGGATGCCCGGATCGCCCCGGGACTCGATCCGGGGGCCGGGCACGACGAGGAGTAGAAGGACGCCCTTGCGGACGCCGCCGCTCTGGGCGATGAAGCGGCCGCGTTCCAGGACGGGAGCCTTCTCGCATGAATCCTCTGACCCGAAGCTGCGCGCGCATCGTCGAGACGCGGACGTTCAACATCGCGATCCTGGCCATGATCCTGGCGACCGCGGTCGGGCTCGGCATCGAGACCAGCGAGGCGCTCGGCGCGCGCTTCGGCGCCGCCATCCTGCTCGCCTACGACATCGCGCTGGCGGCGTTCGTGGTCGAGGCGGCGGTCAAGCTCACCGCCGTCGCGCCCCGCTTCGGGCGCTATTTCGGCGACGGCTGGAACCTGTTCGACTTCACCGTGCTGGTGCTCGCCTTCCTGCCCGAGACCGGCGACTTCGCGCTGATCGCCCGGCTCGCGCGGCTGCTCCGGGTGCTCCGGGTGGCCACCGTGCTGCCCCAGCTCCGGCTCATCATCGCCACCCTGATCCGCTCGCTCCCCGGGCTCGGCAACGTGATGCTGCTGCTCTCGGTGCTCTACTACGTCTACGCGGTCGCGGGCGTGCATCTGTTCCGCGACCACGACCCGACGCATTGGCGCTCGCTCGGCATCGGGCTGCTCACCCTGTTCCGGGTGATGACGCTGGAGGACTGGACCGACGTGATGTATGTCGCGATGGAGCTCCACCCGATGGCGTGGCTGTTCTTCGTCAGCTTCGTCATGCTGGCCGCCGTGATCATGATCAACCTGGTGATCGCGGTGGTGATCAACAACTTGCAGGATGCGCGCGTCGAGGTCGCGCTCGGCGAGGGCGAGGACACGCTGAAAGCCATCCGCGAGGAGGCCGCGGCCGCGCGCGACGCGCTGCAGCGCATCGAGGCGCGCGTGGCCGAGCTCGGCAAGTAGGCGTCCCTCGATACTCCCCGCAACGGATCGTGTCCCGAGCCGCGGTGCAAGAGCCTGTCGCAGGATCGCATTTCGGCCGAACGGGCGACTGCCGGGGGGGCGGCGCGCCCGCCGCTGGAGCGCCGATTGCCCGGCGCGTGGCGGCCGGCCCGCCGTTCAACCCGTGTTTGCCCGCCTCGCCTTCCGCTCGGTAAGATCGCGCCGGCCCGCCCGACGGCGAGGCCGCGGGAAGACCGTGAAGGCGCCCCAGTATGAAATTCAACTACTTCCACCTGATGCCCTGGACCGAAATCGAGGAGCCGGACCAGGACTGGCCGGTCGCCAACAGCAAGTTCGTGCCCGATCGCGCGACGGCGCTCTACCGGACATATATCGACACCATGGTGTACGCCGAGGAGTGCGGGTTCGACTGGATCGGCTGCAACGAGCACCATTTCAGCCCCTACGGGCTGATGTCCAACTGCAATCTGATCGGATCGGTGCTGATCCAGCGCACCGAGCGGGCGCGCATCGCCATGTTCGGCAATCTGGTGCCGCTGCTCAATCCGATCCGCGTGGCCGAGGAATACGCCATGCTCGACGTCATGTCGGGCGGCCGGCTGATCGCGGGCTTCATGCGCGGCATCCCGCATGAATACGTCGCCTACAACGTTGCGCCCGGCGAGTCCTGGGAACGGCTCGACGAGGCGTCCGAGCTGATCCTCAAGGCGTGGACCGAGCCCGAGCCGTTCGGCTGGGAGGGGAAGCACTACAAGTACCGCGCGGTCTCGATCTGGCCGCGCCCCATCCAGCAGCCCCATCCGCCGATCCTGATGTCGGCGAGCAGCCCCGAATCGGCGCGTTTCGCCGCGCGCCACCGGGCCAAGATGGGCATGGTGATGCTGACCGACATCGAGGCCGCGAAGGACTGCATACGGATCTACAGGGAGACCGCGCGCGAGCATGGCTGGGAGCCCGCGCTCGACGACATCCTGATCGGCGCGCATACCTGCGTCGCCGAGGACGACGAGCAGGCAAGGCGCCATCTCGGCGGCGGGCTCGACTATTTCTATCACGTGCTGTTCGGCGGACCGCGCACCGCGCAGCGGCTGGTCGTCCAGAAGACGCGGTTCTACGAGGACGAGGCCAACCGCAAGGACATCGGCAGGCGGCTCGCGGCATTGCGCGGAACCACTATCGAGGAGCGCGTCGACCGGGGGCTGGTGCTCTGCGGCACGCCCGACCGGGTGGTCGAGCAGATCGAACATCTGAAGGCCGAGCTCGGCCACGGCGTGATGAACATCAACATGAAGATCGGCAACA
>JAPPGP010000154.1 GCA_028821395.1 Defluviicoccus sp. | reverse complement strand
GCCCGAAGATCATCTCACGCCGCTCGCCGGGCGGACAAAAAACGAGCCCTGCGGCCCCGACCCGCTGGCTCGACAGCCCGGATCCCTTGCCCGACAGGATGTCGACCTCCAGCCCGGCATCGGCGTACCACCCCTTGGCCCGGGCGTGGAAGAACGGCGCATGGTCGGCGCCGGGCACCCAGTTGAGGATGAAGTTGATCTTTTCCGCGGCCTGCGCCGGCGCGGCCAGCGCGAGCGCGCAGGCAAGGGCCGCCATCAGGTGCTTCGGTTTGTACATCTTGTCCTCCCGGCCGGAAGCGGCGGCCTTCCCGGCCGTCCGCGGTCGTGCGATCATCGGTTCGCGGAAAAAGCATAGGATCGCCCCGCGCGCGGCGTCAACGCGGGGCATGGCGCGGAGGGCCGTGGATGAGCGGCGGGTGGACGAGCCTTCGGGGCTGGCTGCTGATCGTCGCCGTCCATGCCGCGGTGATCGCGCTGTGGCATGCCGTCGTCGTCATCGGCGATATCGGCGAGTTCATCATGCCGACGCCGGTCGCCACCTTCCACACCCTGTTCGCGCCCGACTACCACTGGGTGAGCAACACCCTGGTGACCGCGAGCGAGATCTTCGGCGGCTACGTCCTCGGCGTAGCGACCGGGGTCGCCATGGCGCTGGTCTTCTTCTGGTTCCGGGTGCTCAACGCCACCTTCATGCCGCTGATCGTCAGCCTCAACATGATCCCCAAGGTGGCGCTCGCGCCGCTCTTCATCGTCTGGTTCTCCTACGGCATCGGCTCGAACATCATCATCGCCTTCTCGATCTGCTTCTTTCCCATCCTGCTGACCACCGCGCGCGGCCTGCGCGAGGTCGAGCCCGACCTGATCGACCTGGTGCGCGCGCTCAAGGCCTCGCGCTGGCAGATCTTCGTCAAGATCCAGCTCCCGGGCTCGCTCCCCTACATCTTTTCGGGCATGAAGGTGGGCGCGATCCTCGCGGTCGCGGGCGCCATCGTGGGCGAGTTCGTGGCCTCCCAGCGCGGCCTCGGCAATCTGATGATCCAGGTCCAGAGCACGCTCGATACCGCGGGCATGTTCATGGCGGTGATCCTGATCAGCGTGGTCGGCGTGGCGCTCTACGGCCTGGTGCTGATCCTCGAGCGCATCGTGGTGGTGCGCGACGCGCGGGTCGAATGAGCGTCGCCGAGGAGCTCGCCCTGCTCTCCGCGCGGGAGCTGGCCGCGCGCTACCGCGACGGGTCGCTGTCGCCGGTCGAGGCGACGCGGGCGACGCTCGCGCGGATCGCGGCGCTCGACGGCACGCTCAACGCCTACTGCCTGGTCGACGGGGACGCCGCGATGGCGGACGCGCGGGCTTCCGAAGCGCGCTGGGGGCGCGGTGCGCCGGCCGGTCCGCTCGACGGGGTGCCGACATCGATCAAGGACATCGTGCTGACCCGCGGCTGGCCCACGCTGCGCGGCTCGAAAACCATCGATCCCCGCCAGGGCTGGGCCGACGACGCGCCGCCGGTGGCGCGGCTGCGCGAGCAAGGCGCGGTGCTGCTCGGCAAGACCGCGACGCCCGAATTCGCCATGAAGGGGGTCACCGACAGCCCGCTGACCGGGAATACCCGCAACCCGTGGAACCCGGCGCTCACCCCGGGCGGGTCGAGCGGCGGCGCGGGCGCGGCGGTGGCCGCGGGGCTGTGCGCGCTGGCGCTCGGCACCGATGCCGGCGGCTCGATCCGCATCCCGGCGAGCTTCTGCGGCGTCTTCGGGCTGAAGCCGAGCTACGGCCGCGTGCCGGTCTGGCCGCCGACGCCGTTCGGCAGCTTCGCCAGCACCGGACCGATGACCCGCAGCGTCGCCGACGCGGCGCTGATGCTGAACGCGATCGCCGCGCCCGACGCCAGGGACTGGAACGCCCTGCCGCATGACGGGACCGATTACGCCGCGCATCTCGACGCGGGGATCGACGGCTTCCGCATCGCCTACAGCCCGGACCTCGGCTACGCGGAGGTCGACCGCGAGGTGGCGGCGATCGTCGCCGCCGCAGTGGACGCGCTCGCCGCGTGCGGCGCGAGCGTCGAGCGGGCGGACCCGGGCTTCGCCGATCCGGCGCCGGTCTGGCAGGTGCTGTATCGCGGGCTGACCGCGTTCGCCTTCCGCGACATGACCGAGGAGCAGCTCGCCGTCATGGACCCGTTCGTGGCCGAGAGGATCCGCGCGGCGCCCGGCATCGACCTCGCCGCCTATCTGGAGGCGGAACGCAGCCGCGCCGAGCTCGGTGCCCGCATGAAGGCCTTTCACCGGCGCTACGACCTGCTCGCGACCCCGGCGACCGCGGGCGCCGCGTTCCCGGCGGGCCGGGACAGGCCGGATCGCGGGGCGCCGGCGGATGCCGGCGAATGGCCGCTCAGCCTGCCCTTCAACCTGACCCGCCAGCCCGCCGCCTCGGTGCCCTGCGGGCTGACCGCGGACGGGCGGCCGGTCGGGCTCCAGATCGTCGGCCCGCCGCATGGCGATTCCCTCGTGCTGCGCGCGGCCCGCGCCTTCGAGGCGGCCCGCCCGTGGCCGGCCCCGCCCCCTCTCACCCCCTGATCGTCAGCCGCCGCGGGCCCGCCC
>JAPPGP010000221.1 GCA_028821395.1 Defluviicoccus sp. | reverse complement strand
CAGGGCAACTGGATCATGGCGATCCCGATCGGCGGCGCGGCGATGCGCGAGCTCTGCGACATCTACCGCGAGGCCTGGGACAAGGCGGGCCATGACGGCCCGGGGCGGGTGATGCTCGCCTTCCACATGTACTGCCACGAGGACGAGCGCGAGGCCGCTCGCATCGCGCGCGGTCCGCTGAACCGCTACCTCGCCTCGCTGGTCGACGCCGCCTCGGACTGGATCAGCGGCACCTCGTCCACGGACTACAAGGGCTACGACAAGATGATCGCCGCCCTGAAGCGGGAAGACTTCGACTCCCAGGTCGAGAAGGGCGCCGCCTGGGTCGGCACGCCGGGCCAGCTGGTCGACCGGATCGGCGCCTATGCCGAGGCGGTCGGCGGCATCGACGACGCCTCGCTGCAGGTCAATTTCCACGACATGAGCCTCGCCGACGCCGAGCGCTCGACGCGCCTGTTCGGCGAGCAGGTGATGCCGAGCTTCGGCGCCGCCAGGGCGGCGGCGGAGTAGCCGCAAGCGGCATCGCCCGCCCGCGCGGCGCTTTCGTGTTCGGCGAGGAAGAGCGACGCATGGACCCCCATCGGATCGACGTGCACCACCACATCCTGCCGCCGGACTACGTCGCCGCCGTCGGCGACGAGCGGATCGGGCCGCTGATCCTCGCCGGCCGCACGCCGGAATGGACGCCCCGGATGTCGGTCGAGGCGATGGACCGCAACGGCATCGCCACCGCCGTGACCTCGATCTCCGCCCCCGGGCTGTGGTTCGGCGACGACGCGGAATCGGTGCGCCTCGCCCGGATGTGCAACGAATACGCGGCCTCGATCCGGCGCGACCATCCGGGCCGGTTCGGCGTGTTCGCGAGCCTGCCGCTGCCGGACGTCGATGCGAGCCTCGCCGAGATCGAGCACGCGCTCGACGTGCTCGGCGCCGACGGGATCGGCCTCTTAACCAGCTACGGCGACCGCTACCCCGGCGACCCCGCCTTCGCGCCGGTATTCGACGAGCTCGACCGGCGCGGCGCTGTGGTCTATTTCCACCCGACCGACGCGCCGTGCAGCCAGTGCCTGAAGGAGATCCCGGCGGCGACGCTGGATTTCCCCTTCGACACCACGCGGGCGGTGGTCAGCCTGCTGTTCTCCGGCACCTTCGCGCGCTGCCGCGGCATCCGCTTCATCTTCTCCCATGCCGGCGGGACGGTGCCGTTCCTGGCCGAGCGCATCGCTCGCCTCGGCGCCCGGCCGGGCTTCCGGGAGGCGGTGCCCGACGGGGTGGTGGCGGAGCTCGAGCGGCTACACTACGACACCGCGCTGTCGGCCAACCGGCTCGCCTTCGCGAGCCTGCTCGCCCTGGTCACGCCCGACAAAGTGCTGTTCGGCAGCGACTACCCCTTCGCCCCCGAGGCGACGATGACCGCCACCGTCGAGGGGCTGATCGATCTCGGGCTGGAGGACGCCGTGCTGCGCGGCATCGAGCGCGACAACGCCCTCGCGCTGCTGCCGGGGATCGCGGCGGGGTAGGGGACCCCTTTCGGACGGGGATCGCTCGCCCCGGCCCGTCGCGGTCGCGTCAGGGCAGCACGACGATCTTTCCGAAGAAGCCGCGCTCTTCCATCAGGCGTTCGGCGGCGGCGGTCTCGGCGAGGGGGAAGGTGTGGCTCACGACGGGTGCGAGGCGGCCCGCCGCGACATGGGCGACCGAGCGCTCGACGTCGTCCTGCGAGTAGCTGTTGGAGCCCAGCACGTCGAGTTCGCGCACCCAGATGTAGCGGAGGTCGGTCGCCGGATCGTGGCCCGCCGTTGCCCCGCAGGTGAGCACCCGCCCGCCGCGCTTGGCGGTCCTGAGGCAGCGCGCCCAGGTGTCGCCGCCGGTGAAATTGACCACCACGTCGCAGCCCTGCTTGTCCGAGGCGAGCCACGCGGCGCGCGAGAAATCCTCCTCCGAGTAGTCGATCGCGTGGTCGGCGCCGAGCTGGACCAGCCGCTCGCATTTCTCCGCCGAGCCGGCGGCGGCGATCACCCGCGCGCCCGTCATCTTGCCGAGCTGGAGGCAGGCGATTCCGACGCCGCCGCTGGCGCCGAGCACCAGCATGGTCTCGCCGGCGACGAGCCTGCCACGCGTATACAGCATGCGATGCGCGGTGCCGTAGTTGATCGGGATCGCCGCGGCGGTCTCGAACGACAGGGTCTCGGGCAGGCGGATCAGGTTCTTCGCCGGCACGACGACCAGCTCGGCGAGCCCGCCCAAGATCTCCTCGCCCAGCATGCCGTCGTCGGTCTGCGGGTTCAGGGTCACCCGCTCGCCCGGCGACCAGCCTTCGACCCCCGGCCCCAGCGCATCGATCGTGCCCGCCACGTCGCCGCCCGAGATGAACGGCATCGACACCGGGAAGCCCGGCATGCCGCGGCGCACGAAAATGTCGAGATGGTTGAGCCCGCAGGCCTTCACCGCCATCCGCACCTCGCCCGGCCCGGGCTCGGGGTCCGGCCAGTCGCGGCAGACGATGTTCTCGACCCCGCCCTGTCGTTCGATGACCGCGGCTTTCAATTCTGTCCTCCCGGCGCTCGCAATTGCCTTCCTGTTTCGGACATTCGAGTGCTCTCCGATCCTGTCCCCACCCCGTCCATGGATGCCCGGA
>JAPPGP010000198.1 GCA_028821395.1 Defluviicoccus sp. | reverse complement strand
CGCGAGGGGCGCGCGGCGGCTGGTGCTCGCCATGCAGGGAGGCGCGATGGGCGGGCGCCACGGCGGCGACGACTTCTGGGCCTTCAACGACCGCTCCGGGATGCCGGACAAGCCGTGGCAGCGCTTCGCGCGCGGCGAGACGGTGCGGATCGCCATGCGGAACGACACCGCGTTCCCACACGGCATCCACATCCACGGCCACCACTTCCACGAGCTCGGCCCGGACGGCGCGCCGGGCCACTACCGCGACACCACGCAGGTCGAGGCGCGCCGCAGCCGGGACGTGCTCTGCGTGTTCGACAACCCGGGCAAATGGCTGATCCACTGCCACACGCTCGCGCACCAGGCCTCCGGCATGAAGACCTGGGTCGAGGTCGCGTGAGGCGCTTTCTCGCGTTTCTCGCCCTGCTCCCGCCGGCGGCCGCGTTCGCCGGCCACGAGCTGGAGAACCGCGACCTCGTCAACGGGCGGGCGCTCTACCAGGAGCACTGCGCCTCCTGCCACGGCGCGGAGCTGGAGGGCCAGCCGAACTGGCGGCGGATCGGCGAGGACGGGCTGCTGCCGGCGCCGCCGCATGACAGGACAGGCCATACCTGGCATCACGACAACCGGCTGCTGTTCGACTATACGAAGCTCGGCGGGAAGGCCCTGATGGCGGCGCGCGGCGTGAGCGGCTTCAAGAGCGGCATGGAGGGTTTCGGCGACGCGCTGAGCGACGACGAGATCTGGGACATCCTCGCCTATATCCGCTCGACCTGGCCTGAACGGATCAAACGGATTCAGGCCTCCCGAAACCCGCCCCACGACCGGTAGCGGGCTGACGATCTTCCTCCGCTTGCAGTCGAATCGCTTCGATTCCGGAGGGTCGAACGGTGTCGCCGATCGACAGCCGGGCCCGGGCGCGTCACGCCGCCAGCCGCGGGATGAGCCGCTCGGCATTGCCGCGGCAGACCCGTTGCACGTCGCCCGCGCCGAGGCCGAAGCACCCGAACGGGATGCGCGGAAGCGAACCGGTCCTCCGCCCCGCCTGGCTCGGGAACCGACGATGCACTAACCTTCCGACTCGACCGGTCGACGGGGCGGGCCGGCCGGGTTGGGAAAGGCCGCTCGATGCCGGCGCCTCCGCGCTCGGGACGACTTCAGGGAGACAACCGCCATGATGATCAGCGGCCTCAAGGATTCCCGGCTCGTCCTCGTCCTGCAGACGGACCACTCCAGGGTCGCCGGGCTGCTCGCGGCGCATTGGGGAAACGCCCAATTCGCCGAGCCGGCGCCCTACGCGTCGATGGTGCTGGCGGCGGAGGAGCACGATGCCGGGTGGTGGGAGTGGGAGGCCCGCCCCACCCTGACCGAGGAGGGCTACCCGATGGACTATATCGGGAGCGTCAAGGATCTCGGCTCCGTCTGGCTCGAGTTCTTCCGGCGCGGGATCGAACGCGTGGCGGAGCAGGACCCCTATGCCGGGCTGATGATCCTCATGCACGCCGAGGGGCTGTGCACGCAGGGCAAGGGGTTGATCTCGCACATGCCGGATTTCTCCGCGATCCCGGAGGTGCGCGATGCGCTCGACCGCTGGGAAGCCAGGCGAGAGGAACTCATCGACCGGCTGCGCGGCTCGGCGACGTATCGCGACTTCGCCACCGACCGGGAGCTCTGGCGGAACTTCAAGCTCATGGAGGTTTTCGACCAGCTGGCCCAGTTCATCTGCAACCGCTACCCGTTCGACAGCGCGGCGCGCAAGAACGGCCCGTCCAACCGCATCGGGCACGTGCCGGTGGGCCCCGGACGGGACGACGCGGTGCTCACCGTGGACGTGCTGGACGGCGCGCGCGCCCGTGTCCACCCCTACCCGTTCGACCGGAGCCCGCTCCGGATCCCGATCCCGGCGCGCCTGGTTCCGGATCGGCGATACGAAAGCGAGGAGGCGTTCCTGCACGACTTCTACCGGGCCGAGCGCTGCGTCATCGAATACAGCCTCCACGCCGAGTAGCGCTGCGCAGCGCGGGCGATCCTGTGGCCGGCGAATCGATGCGGAGTTGAGATGGCGAGCGACGATGCCGGGCGACGCGTGCTCGCGATCGTCGACGACGACCGCGGGGATCTCGTCGATCTGTGCCTCGCGCTCGGCAATCTCCGCGACTACTCCGGTCACGAGCGCGCCGTCGGCGAGGCGGTGGTCGCGTGGCTGCGCGAAGCCGGGATCGACGCCTGGCTGCAGCGGATCGACGAGACCAGCGTCAACGCGATCGGCGTGTTGCGCGGCAAGGACGCGGAGCGTCGGAACGGCCACTCGCTGATCCTGAACGCCCACATGGATACGCAGGGCATCGCGCCCGGGGGCGATGAATCGGTCGAGCGGAAAATTCGCGGCGCCTGGCGCGACGGCGAACTTCTTTACGGCCAGGGGCTGGCCAACGACAAGGCCCAGCTCGCCGCGGAGATGATTGCCGCACGCGCGATAAGGAAGTCCGGCATCAGTCTTCAGGCCGATCTGTTCGTGACCGGCGTGGCCCAGGAGACTTCCGCCCCGTTCGACAGGGATCTCGCGGCGTGGTCCGGCGTGGGACCGGCCGATAGCCAGGTCCGCGAAGGGTTCGGCGCCCGCTGGCTGGTCGAACAGGGCATCGTCGCGGATTACGCGCTGGTCGGCGAGGTCTCGGACTTCACCATGAGCGTCGCCCAGGCGGGCTATCTGCGTCTCCGCGTCAGCGTGCCGGGCAATGTCCCCTACACGCCGGCCATCCGGCGCGGCCAGGGGATCGGCGGCAACCCCAACCCCTTCGAACGCGCGGGCCATGCGATCACCAGGATCGAAGCCTGGGCGAAGGCGTATGAGGAGCAGGCGCGCTTCACGTTCTGGGGTGGCACGGTGATACCCAAGGCGCAAATCTACGAGATCCGCTCCTCGGGCCCGGCCTGGACCGAGCAGGTCGATCATTGCCACATATTTCTCGACATCCGGCTCGCCCCCGAGGCCGCCCCGATGGAGATCCAGCGGTCGCTGGCCCGGGCGCTCGCGGAGACCGGGCTCGAGTGCGGGATACAGGCCTACGATTTCCGGCGCGGTTTCGTCTCGAACGGCGCGGAACGGCTGATCGAGAGCCTGAAGGACGCCCACAGGGCGGTGCTGGGGGATGACCTGCCCCTCGCCCCGACCGGCGTCATCAGCATGTGGCGCGATGCCAACGCCTTCAACGAGGCGGGCATCCCCGCCGTGGGTTACGGCCCGGGCACCAGGGATCCCATCGCCGATGGCGGCGTCGCCGGCCTCGCCGGCGCGGCGCGGCCGATGGCGATCGACGATCTGGTCGCAACGGCCAAGGTGTTCGCGCTGACCGCATTGGCGATCTGCGAGGTCGCGGGTTGAGCGGATGCCGCAACCTCATCGCCATGGACTGCCGATAGGGATCGACCCACCGCAGGGCCGGCTACCTCGGACGCACTCGACTTCGCCGCCGAACGACGGGCATCCGTCGCGCCGCGCCGCACAGCAGAACCTGCGATTGCTCCGACGCGACGTCGGACCTCCTGCCTACTGGAACGGGTTCTCCGCCTTCAGGCGCCGGGCTGCCTCCTCGGCGATGCTGACATCGACCACATCGTCGATCGAGGCGGGCTTCGATACGTAACCCCGGTAAGCGACCCAGTGGTCGTGCATCTTTCGGATCGTTTCCTTGTTCGGCTTGGCGTCGGGAACCGTCCAGGCCCAATGGGGCTGGATCGCCTTGATGACGCCCTTGCCCTTGTCCCCCTTGAAGACGGTGAGCTTGGAGAGGATGTCCAGGATGTCGGCGGGCGGCGGTCTGGTCCCGGCTGCCGCGTTGAACTCCTTCACGCCCTGGAGGAAGGCCATGGCGAAACGTACATAGGCTTCGCGCCCGGTAACCGCCATCCGGCGTTTCGAATAGGCCGAGCAGGAGATAATGGCGCCGGGAGCCGTGTCCGCCGCCGTGTCGATGATCCGGCCCCGCTTCGCTTTCTCCAGGAAGAACCCGAAGTGGTAGCCGAAATTGGAAACACTGACGCCGCCCTTCATCATGAGCTGCATCGCCTTGGGCTGCGCCAGTCCGAAATCGATCTGTAGCTTGCGCGGGTCGACGCCCGCCGCCATGTAGGAATGATCGATCGCGTAGTGGTTGATGCTGCCCTTGTCCGAGATGTGGACGGGAAGGTCGGCAATCTGCTTCAGGTCCTTCGCGGTTCGAACGCCCTGGTCGAACAGCTTCTGGCTCACGACCGTCACCACATAGGACCTGTCGCGGCGAGACTCGGTTCCGCCGTCGAGAAACATGGTGAGATCGCCCCCGCGCGCGACCGCGTTGAAGAAACCGGCGGACACGGTGAGCGAGGCGAGGTCCAGCTCGCCGGCCAGGAGAGGCGCGACCATGAGCGCCCCGTCGAAGAAGAACTTCAGCTCTACGTCGAGCCCCATCTTCCTGTAATAGCCCTTCTCCAACGCGATCATGTTGGGCCCCTTGGAGATGAAGGGCGCCTCGCCCACGACCATCCTGGTCGTCTTGGCGGCCCGCACCGATCCGGTGCTGAAGAAGGTGGGCAGGCTGGCTGCCGCTCCGCCCACGCCGACCGTCTTGATGAATTCGCGCCGATCGATGCGTTTCCGCTGAGTCATGTCCGTTTCCCCCTGTGTTGGTCGCAGCCCGCCATCTAGCGTTCGCGTGTCTCGAACGCCCAACCGGCGAACCGGCTGTCGACCCAATCCTGGATCTTGGTGACGACGATGCCGAGAATCCCCATCACGAACAACGCGGCGAAGACCTTCTCGGTCTCGAGAATCGCCCCCGCCTCGATCAGAACGCGGCCGAGCCCGTCCTGGCTCGCAATCATCTCGGCCGCGACGGTGAGGATGATGGCCACGCCCATGGCCAGCCGGAATCCGGCAAAGATGCTCGGCAGCGCGGCCGGCAGCATGACCTCCAGCTGAATCCGCCGCTCATCCGCGCCGAGGTCGCGGGCCGCCTTGATCAGGTCCTGGTCGACCTGGCGCAACCCGATATAGGTGTTGATGACGATCGGGAAGAAGGCGGTGAAAGCTATCACGATGAACTTGTAGGCCTCGCCCGATCCGAGCCAGATGATCAGGAGCGGGATCAGCGTGATCTTGGGCAGCGGGTAGAGCGCCGCGATGAGCGGATCGCACATGTTCTGAATCGTGCGGGAGAAGGCCATCGCCATCCCTATCGCGACGCCGGCGATCACCGCGGCGAGAAATCCGGCCAGGATTCGGAGCACCGTAACCAAAGAGTTCCATGGCAGCGTTCCGTCCCAGATCATCGCCCACAGCGTGGTGAGCACCAGCGAGACCGAAGGGAGGAAGATGGGCTTGACGTCGAACAGCTGGACCGCGCCTTCCCAGATCAGCAGGGCCGCCAGCATCGTGCCGATCTGCGTCGCACGCGCCCGTCGCCGCCGGCGCGCGGCGATGTCGGGGACGGTCCCGGCGGCTGCCGAGTCGATCCCTTCGTCACGGCGTGCCGTCCGGGCCGTCATGGCGCGGCCATTTCGGTCAGCGCGGTCTTCTCCACTTCTTCCTTGATCAGGTGGTAGATCCGGTCGAACAGGCTGCCGAAGGCGGTCGAGTTCACGTCCTCCATCGAACGCGGCCGTGCGAGTCCGATCGGTACGGTGGCCTTCACCCGTCCCGGCCGGGCCGTCATGACGACGACCTCGTCGGCCAGCAGGATCGATTCGTCGATCGCGTGGGTCACGAAAATCACGGTCTTCCTGGTCTGCTGGTAGAGACGCTGCACCTCTTCCTGCATGATGAGCTTGGTTTGCGCATCGAGCGCGCCGAAGGGCTCGTCCATCAACAGGATATCGGGATCCTTGATCAGCGCCCGGGCGAGGCCCACGCGTTGCTTCATGCCGCCCGAGAGCTGGCGCGGAAGCTTGGCCTCGAAGCCGCGGAGCCCGACGAAGTCTATGTACTCCTGCGCCCGGCCGTGGCGTTCCGTCTTGTCCATGCCGGACATCTTGAGGCCGAAAGCGATGTTGTCGATCACGTTGAGCCAGGGAAACAGGTTGAAATTCTGCCAGACCATCACGGAGTTGGCGCCAAGCGCGGCGCGCTCGCCGGTTTCCGGTTCGGCGATTTCGATCCGTCCGGAGGTAAAGGCGGTGAGCCCCGCGATCATCTGAAGGAGCGTGCTCTTGCCGCAGCCCGAGGGGCCGAGCAGGCAGGTGAAGCGCCGCGACGGGAAGACATGGTCGAAGGATCGAAGCGCCTGAACCGCCTCGCCGGTTTCGACGCCCCAGGTCTTCGCGACCCCGCTGACACGCACTTCCATCGGGCATCCCCACCGTCTCCGGCGATCATTTGAACGCAGATCGTACGGGCGATGCAACCGATCCTCCGGTGGCCGGGGGCCCCGGCGCATGTCTCGGCGACGGCAGAAGTGCCACGCAGCCATCTGCCCGCATGGTATCGTTCCGTTTCCGTAGACCGGTGCGTCCAGCGCGGCGGCCGGGGATCGCGGAAGGCAGCGGGAGGCGGCGATGACGCAGCACCGAATCGAGCGGCTGGCCGGCATGGTCGTCGAATGGGACGTGCCGATCGAAATGGATGACGGAACCGTCCTGCGATGCGACATTTTCCGCCCTGACGACGACGGACGCCATCCCGCCATCATGGCCATGGGGCCGTATGGAAAGCTGGTGCATTTCTCCGACGGCTATCCGCATCAATGGTCCTGGATAACGCAGCAAAGGCCGGAGGTGCTGGGGGGTTCCAGCAACGCCTATCAGAACTTCGAGGTGTGCGACCCGGAGAAGTTCGTGCCCGACGGCTTCGCGTGCGTGCGCGTCGATTCGCGCGGCGCTGGGCGCTCGCCGGGATATCTCGATCCGTGGTGCGCGCGCGAGGCGCAGGACCTCTATGACTGCATCGAATGGTGCGCGACCCTGCCCTGGTGCAACGGCCGGATCGGCCTGTCGGGCACGTCCTATCTGGCGATGAACCAATGGCAGGTCGCGGCCCTTCAGCCGCCCTCCCTCGCGGCCATCTGCGTGTGGGAGGGCGCGCTCGACTATTACCGCGACATGGCCTGGCATGGCGGCATCCTGTGCACCTTCTCCAAGACCTGGTACGGCCCGGTGGTGCTGCCGGTGCAGCACGGCGTGGGCGAGAAAGGCTACAAGAGCTCGATGAACGGAGAGTGGGTCGCGGGGCCGGTTACGCTGACGGCGGAGGAGCTGGAGGCGAACCGCACCGACTGGCACGCCGAATGCTCGGCCAACAAGCTGGCGACGGATGAATTCTGGACCTCCCGGCGGCCCGACATTTCCGCGGTGACCACGCCGCTGCTTTCCACCGCCAACTGGGGCGGTCAGGGCCTGCACCTGCGCGGCAATGTGGAAGGATTTCTCGACGCAGCGAGCGAGCACAAGTGGCTCGACTTCCACACTCTCGACCACTGGACGGAGTATTACACCGATTACGGGGTGGACTTGCAGAAACGGTTCTTCGGTTACTTCCTCAAGGAGGAGGACAATGGCTGGGCCGATCAGCCGCGCGTGCATTTGCAGGTTCGCCGCCCTGACACCGCGGACTTCGACTGGCGGGACGAGAACGAGTGGCCGCTGGCCAGAACCCGATGGACGACCTGGTATCTGGACGCCGAGACCGCCGGGCTGAGCACGGAGCCGCCGACAGCGGCGGCAACCGTCAGCTATCGCGGCCTTTCCGACGGGGTCACGTTCGTCACGCCTCCCTTGGCGCAGGAAACCGAGCTGACCGGGCCGATGGCGGCAAGGCTCTATGTCTCATCCGATACGGAGGATGCCGACCTCTTTCTCGTGTTGCGCGTGTTCGCTCCCGACTTCCGGGAGATCGTGTTTCCTGGCCATATCGATCCCAACACGCCAATCGCCCAGGGCTGGCTCAGAGCCTCTCACCGCAAGCTGGACGAAGGAAGGTCGCTGCCCTACCGGCCGTTCCACAGCCATGACGAGATCCAGAAGCTCACGCCCGGGCGGATCTACGCGCTGGATGTCGAGATCCTGCCGAGCTGCGTGGCGATTCCGGAAGGCTATCGCGTCGGGCTCACCGTGCGCGGCCGCGACTATGTCGCGCCCGGCATCGGCCACAACCGCGAAATCGCTCACCTGGGGGATTTGACCGGCTGCGGTCTGTTCCGGCACGACGACCCGGACGACCGGCCGGCGGCGGTGTTCGACGGCACCGTCACGCTGGCGACGGGTCCCGAGAACAGGGCGTTCCTGCTCTTGCCGGTAATACCGCCAAAATAGACCCGCGCCGGATACGCGAGGCCGTGTCGGTTTGGTCGGAGGCCCGATCGTCACCGGACCGCTCGCCGTTTACGAAACAGGGAGATGCACCATGCCCATCGATCGCCGCCAACCGGAAAAGTACAAGGCACGAGCCAACGTCTACACCCAAGTCATCGAATCCACCGGATCGCGGACGATCCATATCGCCGGGACCGTGCCCATGGACGAAAACGGCACGCCGTTTACCGGCAGCATTCGCGAGCAGACCCGAATGGTGTGGAAGAATATCGGCATTTCGCTCGACGAATTCGGTGCCACGCCCTCCGATGTGGTGCGGATCAACCAATTCACCACCGATATGGACGGCTACCTCGCCGAAGGCATCGGCGAGATGGAGAACTTCTTCGGCGAGCACAAGCCGACATCCACCCTGGTTGGCGTCACCCGCCTGGTCCATCCCGGCTGGGTGATCGAGATCGAGGCCACGGCGGTGATCGACTAGAGGCGCGCGCGATGGGCGTTCTCCCGCGCGACGGCTGCCTTGTGACGATGAACCCCCGCCGTGAGGTGGTTTCGTCGGGCTCTGTGGCCATCGACGATGACGGCTCGATTGCGGCGGTCGGCCCGGCAGGCGCGGAGCCCGACGGCGATTTCGACCGCATGGTCGACGCACGGAACCTCGGCGCGCTCCGGCGGATGGAGATACGGGCCGACGCACCCGGCGCTCCGGCTCCTCGCGCTCGCCCGCCGAAAGCCGCGGAACGGCCCGATGGTTCGCCATCGTCCGTTCCCGGCAAAATCAACGGAACGGACGCGAGCTTCCTTCGCCGTTGTCGGCCTGCGTCTCGCGCTGCGCCGGGATCCAGCGCACCGCCACCACCGCGACGATGACCAGCGCCGCGCCGAGGAGCTGGGGCGCGTCGAGATGCTGGCCGAGCAGCAGGAAGCCGAAGGCGATGGCCGCCACCGGCTCGAGGTTCATGATCAGCGACATGCGCACCGGGCCGATCGCGCCGATGGCGTAGAACACGCCGACCACAGCGGAGCAGTAGAAGAACGGGACGAAGGCGAACATGATCCACGCCTCCTGCGTGTCCGGCATGGACCAGTCGTCGAGCGCCGCCGAGGCGGCGAGGAAGGAGACCACCGGCACGGCGTGGAGATTGAGGGTGATCGCCCGGCTGTCGGGCGAACGCCGGATGATCGGCTGCGAGACCAGGGCGACGACCGAGAACGATGCCGCCGCGGCGACGGCGAGAACGATGCCGAGCACGCTGAAATCAAACTCGCCGCCGATATCGAGCACCAGCACGAGCCCGCCGAAGGCCACCGCCAGCGCGGCCAGGATCGCCGGGGTGATGCGCTCCCGCCCGGTCAGATGCGAGCCCGCGGCGATGAAGAACGGGTAGGTGTAGAGCAGCAGCGTCGCATGCGCGAGCGGCAGCAGCAGGACCGCGACGTAGTGGGTGATCGACTGCACCGCCATCACCGCGCCGAGCGCAAGGATGATCCCGCGGTCGCGCGGCAGCAGCGCGAAGGAGCCCGCGGCGAAGCGGATCAGCAGCACCAGGAAGAGCGCCGACAGCACCGTCCGGAAGGTGGTCACCGAGAGCGGCGTCGTGCCGTGATCGTAGGTGTAGACGGCAAGCCCGGTGCCGAAGGCGAAGCTGAGCGAGGCGCCGACCGCCGCGGCGTAGCCGAGCAGTCTCCGCCGCGGGATCATGCGAATGCGGCCGAAGGTGCCGGGGATGTGAAGGGGGTTATGCGCTGGCTCCCCAGGCGACGCCGAGATCCTTGAGCCACTTGCGGTAGGCGACGCAATACTTGTCGGAGCGCACGTGCAGCTCTTCCCGCAGGTCGAGCGGGATCTCGTAGGGCCGCTGGGTCTCGACGATGCGCTTGTCCTGGGCGAACACCCGGTCCTGGCGCGCGAGGATCTGCGCCTCGGTCAGCTCCTCGCCGAAATTGATCGCCACCTGGAGCCAGACGATGCAGTCGTCGGGCGCCAGCGGGGTCACGGTTAGGAAGGTGCAGAAGCGGTTTCCCTCGCCGGTGTTCTTGGAGAAATAGGCGGTCAGCGGGCGCGGGCAGTGGAAGGTGTAGCCGGCATCGACCGGGATGCCGCGGTGGTCGCCATAGGGCTGGAACACCATGATCTCGCTGGTGCGGATTCCGTCCTCGCCGACGAACACGTCGAAATCGGCGATCGGGTCGGGGCTGTCCGGGTCGCCGTTGACGTTGGCGTGGACATAGGGGAAGTGCGAGACGTCGAGAAAATTCTCCACCGTGCGGAACGGGTTGGCGTGGAAGAAATAGGGTCCCGCCAGCACCTTGCGGAAGCCGTCGTCGTGCCATTCCGGGAATGGCGGCACGTCCTGCTCGGGCTCGCCCAGCGAGGCCCAGATCATGCCGTAGGCCTCGCGCGCCCGGTAGGCGATGGTGCGCGCCTTGGCCGGCGGGCGGATCTCGGGATGCGCCGGCATCAGCGTGCAGGCGCCGCCGCGGTCGTAATGCCAGCCGTGATAGGGGCAGACGATCTGCCCGTCCTTGACCCAGCCGAGCGAGAGCTTGGACCCGCGGTGGATGCAGAGGTCCTTCCACGCCTGCACGTCGCCGCCGGTGCGCCACAGCACCAGCGTCTCGCCGAGGAGATTCGCCTCCATCACCCCGCCTTCCGCGAGGTCGCTGGAACGCGCGACGACGTACCAGTCGTCGCGGATGACGGGATCGTCGATCATGCCGGCTCCTTCGCCGCCACCGCCTCCGGCACCTCGTCGGGCAGGTTGGCGCGCTTCATCGCGGGCGGATCGGCCTTGTAGACCTTGCACAGCAGCCCCTTGAGCGGGCTGGAGCCGAGCGCCACGTCGCAATTCGCCGGGTCGTCGTCGGTCAGCACGTTGGAGCACACCTCGAACACGCCGTATTCCGGAGCGGGCGCTTCCGGCAGCCACCAGCCATGCGGCACCGAGACCACCCTGGGGTGGGTGCGGGAATGCGGGTTGGCCTTCATGCGGAGCCGCCCGCGCGCGGTCTCGATCCAGCAATAGTCGCCGCGCGCAATGCCCAGCTCCCTCGCCGTCTCGTCGTTGAGCTCGACCAGCGGCTCGGGGCTGAGCCGCCTGAGCGAGCGGAGCTGGCGGCCCTGGCTGTGCCAGTACATCGGCTGCTTGGCGCCGGTATTGAGGATCAGCGGGTATTCCGCGTAGCGCTCGCGGGTGGAGACCGGGCTCTCCGGCGGCTCGACATGGTCGGGCAGCGGGTCGTAGCCCCACCCCTCCATGATGGTCGAGTAGATCTCGAACTTGCCGGTCGGCGTGCCGAACCCCATGCGCTCGTATTTGCGGAACTCGGTCGGGACCTTGATGTAGTCCCTGGACTTGAGCTCGTCCCAGGTCACGCCCATCGGCTTCAGCGCGTTGTCGGCGAACACCTCCAGGCTCGGGAAATACTCATCTAGCCCGAGCTTGCGGCCGAGCTCGATGACGAACTCCCAGTCCGACTTGCGCTCGCCGATCTCCACCGCCTTCTGCGACACCGCGTCCATGAAGGTGCCGCCCGGCCCCTTGATGTGGAGATGGAGCCTCGGCTCGTCGCGCTCCAGATTGCCCGCCGCCGGCAGCACCACGTCGGCGAGCGCCGCGGTCGGCGTCATGAACAGATCCTGCACGACGAAGAAATCGAGCCGCTTGAGCGCCTCGATGATCTGGCCCGAGTTGGGGAAGCAGGTGACGGTGTTGTTGCCGACCACGATGAAGGTTTTTACCGGGTAGGGCTGGTCGGTCAGCATGGTGCGGAACAGGCTCGGCGGGTGAGCGTAGGCGTAGGGCGTGAGGTTGAGCGCCTTGAAGCGGTCGCCGCCGATGCGCTTGGCGTCCTGCTCGGGCGGCAGCTTGTCCCACAGCTCCGGGTAGTCGAGCTTCGGCGCCGGCCAGAACACGTTGCCGCCCGGCACGTCGAGATTGCCGCTGAGCGCCATCAGGATCAGCAGCGAGCGCGTCGCCTGGAAGGTGTTGTTGCCGAGCTGGTCGGTGCCGTTGCCCCAGACGATGCAGCCGGGCTTGGTGGTCGCGTAGATCCGCGCGGCTCTCGCGATCTCGTCCGCGTCGCACCAGGTGATCTCGGCCACCCGGTCGAGCGGGTACTGTTTTAGCCGCTCGCGGAGCGCGTCGAAGCCGTGGCAGTACTTCTCGACGAATTCCTTGTCGTAGAGCCCCTCGTCGACCATCACCCGCATCCAGCCGAGCGCCATCGCCGCGTCGGTGCCGGGGCGGAGCGGCAGCCAGATGTCGCCGCGCCCCGCCGAGGCGGGCTTGCGCGGGTCGACCACGATGTTGACGTGCTCCTGCTTGAGCGCGTTGGTCATCGGCTTGTGGCCGATCAGCCCGTGGTCGTTGCTGGTGCGCTTCTGCGAGCCCCATTCGACGACGCAGCGCGGGCCGGAATAGAAGTCGGGCACGGCGACGGTGTCCCACGACTTGCCGGTGTACTTGCCGGCCGCCGTCACCTTGCACACCGCGACCCGGGGGCCGTAGCAGAAATAGCCGATCGAGATCACGTTGGGCGTGCCGAACAGATTGGCGAGGCGCGAGACGATATGGGTGTTGTTGACCCCGGTGCCGCGGCCGAAGGCGACGGCTTCCGCGCCGTAGCGCGCTTTGGTCTCTTGCATCTTGTCGGCGATCAGGGCGAGCGCCTCGTCCCAGCTCGCCCTACGCCACGCGCCGGCGCCGCGCTCGCCGGTGCGGATCAGCGGGTGGTCGAGCCGGTCGGGGTGGTAGAGCTGCTCGATCGAGGGCGTGCCCGCCTTGGAGCACAGCAGCCCCTCGTTGACGGGGTTGTCGCGGTCGCCAAGCACGCGTCGGACCGTGCCGTTCACCTTCTCGACGATGGTGCCGCAGCCGCCATGGCACATGCGGCATATCGCCTTGAAGCGCTCGACGAAGTCGCTTCCGACGCGCTCCGCCTCGTAAGTCCCGGGCCCCATCGCCATCCTCCGCCGACAGGGCCGGATGATCCACCAAGCGGCGGCGGGGATCAAGGCGGAGGCAGGGTCGGTTTTCTCCGCCGCCCGGATGCGGTATGCAGCCCGCGCCACAGCGGAGGGAGAAGAAAGTTGGTCACAGTCCGACCCAAGACCACCGTCCAGCAGCACATCGCGGCAACCTGCCCCACCCATTCGCGCACCGATCTCCGTGTGCGCGACCTCGAATCGGTGATCGACGAGCCCGAGGAGCGCGACGGCACAAATCTCGGCTTCACCCCGACCGAGACGCTGATCGCCTCGCTGATCGGCTGCACCAACGTGATCAGCCACAAGATCGCCCACAAGCACGGCATCGAGTTCGCCGACATGACCATCGACGCCGAGGCGACCTTCGACCGGCGCGGCGCCGCGCTGATGGAAGAGGTTCGGGTGCCGTTCCCCAAGATCGTGCTCACCATCAACGTCCAGACCGACGCCTCCGACGCCGAGATGGACATGGTGAAGACCGAACTCCCCAAATTCTGCCCGGTCTCCAAGGTGATCCGCGAAGCCGGCACCGTGATCGAGGAAGTCTGGAACGTGACCCGGGGGTGAGGCGGGCTTCGCTCAGGGACCGCCGAATTTGAGCCGTTGCCCTCCATCGCCATGCCTCCCTCCTCGTCATGCTGGGCCCCCGGACTCGATCCGGGGGCCAGCCATGACGGGGTGGGGTGCGGGGGGAAGTAGCGGGAGACGGAACAGCGGGACGGAGCGACGGGGCGGGCCGCACGCCCCTAAACCGCCTTGGTCTCCGCCGCGATCTTCTCCGCCTTGCCGCCGGGGATGTAGTAGCGGCCTATGTCGTCGCGCTTGAGGATGTCCTTCTCGCGGACCTCGCCCCAGGCATGCAGGAAGTCGCGCCAGGCGACGGCGCGGTGGCGGTCGACGAGCTCGGCGAACTGCAAGGGCTCGTCGGTCAGCGTCGCCTCGATGGTGTCCGCGAGCCCGCTCACAGGTAGTCCTCCAGCCTGAGCCGGTCCCTGCCATAGGGCTGGATGCGCTTGTACAGCCATTTCGGGATGCCTTCCGGGATGGTCGCGTCGATGCCGAGCTTGGCGGTCAGCGGCAGCCCGCCCTGGCCCATCTCCCAGGCGCGGATGCTGGGATCGACATGCTTGCCGCGCGCGCCCGAGAGGGTGATCAAATCCTGGTCGGCCTGCACCCGGAAGGTCAGCGCCCAGTCGATGTCGTCCGGGTTGTTGATGTCGATGTCGTCGTCGGTGACGATGGCGAGCTTCACCTCGGCGACCGAGAGCAGCGCGAGCAGCGCGTTCTTGCCCTCGCCCGGGCGCTTGCGGATCGAGGCGATCAGCGTCCAGTAGCCGCAGCTCCCGACCGGCGCGCGGATCGCCACCGGCTCGACGCTGGCCACCCTGAGCGCCTGCAGCCCCGCCGCCTCGGTCACCGGCGCCGACAGCCAGTCGTTCTCCCACGGCATCTGCAACAGGTAGAAGATCGGGTCGCGCCGGTGGGTGATGCAGTTGACCCGGAACACCGGGTTCCACTTCACGTCGCCCGAGATCTGCGAGAACTCGCCGAACGGCCCCTCGTCGGCGGTCCAGCCGATGGGCAGGATCTCGCCCTCCAGCACGATCTCCGAATCGGCCGGAACCTCGAGGTCGACCGTGCGGCACTTGACCATTGGCACCGGCGCGCCGTGCAGCCCGCCGGCGAGTTCCAGCTCGTCATTGGCGATCGGCGCCTTGTAGGAGGCGGCCAGCATCTCGAACGGGTGGGTGCCGACGGCGACCGCGATGGGCAGCGGCTCGCCCCGGTCCAGCATGCGTTGGTAGTAGAACCGCATGTCGGACGGCGAGACCAGGTCGATCCCGGTCTCCCGCCTGTTGCGGTACATCATCCGGTAGGAGCCGGCGTTGCGGCCGTACTCGGCGTCGCGCGAGACCACGAACGTGCCCGAGATATAGGGCCCGCCGTCATGGACGTGCATCATCGGGAAGGGGAGCGCCGCGAGGTCGACATCGTCGCCCTCCATGACCACCTCCTGGCAGGGCGCGTTGCCGACGATCTCGGGCGCGATGGCGCGGGACGACCGGGTCTCGAACTCCTGCGCGATGCGGTCGTCCTCGCAGCCGAGCGTGATCGCGAGCCGCCGCCTGGACGACAGGAGCGCCGTCGCCACCCGCCAGCCCGGGTAGCCTTCGATGTCCTCGAACAGCACCGCCTTGTCGGTCTGCGCGGCGAGCCCCGACAGGTCGCGCGGATCGACCGGCCGAGCGATACGCTGGACCTCGCCGGCGCCGTCGAGGTCGGCGAGGAAGTCGCGGAACGCCTTTTTCGTCATCTCATTCCACCCTGTTGCACGGCGATAATGGGCCGCCGCGCCGTCGCGTGACAAGCGTCCCGGCCCGGCTATCATCGCCGCGGCGCAACAGGGGAGGCGCGCGTGGGCATCCGGACCGGCGCGGAGCTGATCGCCGGGCTCGACGACGGGCGCGAGCTCTATATCGACGGCGAGCTTGTGGGCGACCTCGCCGCGGATCCCCGCTTCTCGGGCGGGCTCGGGACGCTCGCAGAGCTCTACGACATGCAGCACGAGGCGGGGCTGATCGACGAGATGACCTATGTCTCGCCGAGCTCGGGCGCCCGCGTCGGGCTCTCCTTCATCCAGCCCCGGACGAAAGAGGACCTCGCCCGCCGCCGGGTCATGGTCAAGCACTGGCACGACCGCACCTTCGGCATGTACGGCCGCGCGCCGGATTTCATGAACGCGATGCTGGCGGGCTTCGGCGCCTGCCCCGAGGCGTTCGGCGAGTACGGCGAGAACGTCCGGCGCTACTACGAGACGGTGCGCGAGAACGACCTCGTCACCACCCACTCGCTGACCAACCCGCAGGTCGACCGCTCGAAGGACGTGTCCGAGCAGGCCGGACCGATGGACCTCGCGGCGAAGGCGGTGCGCGAGACCGATTCCGGAATCGTGATCCGCGGCGCGCGGATGCTGGCGACGCTGGGCGCGTTCTCCGACGAGCTCGTGGTGATGCCGGCGCCGTCCTACCCGCTGCCCGACACCGAGCAGGCCAGGCCCTTCGCCATCGGCTTCGCCGTGCCGGTGGCGACGCCCGGCATGCGGCTGATCTGCCGTCCCGCCGTGGTGCATCGCGAGGCCGGCTCGGCGCTCGACTTCCCGCTCTCCAGCCGGCTCGACGAGACCGACTGCATGGTGGTGTTCGACGACGTCGAGGTGCCGTGGGAGCGGGTCTTCCTCTACCGCGACGTGGACGCCTTCAACACGATCTACCCGCGCACCGGCGCCGGCGCCGGCATGGCGCACCAGTTCGTCACCAAGAACCTCGCCAAGGCCGAGTTCATGATGGCGCTCGCCTTCACCCTGGTTCGCACCACGCGGATCGACGTGCACCAGCACATCCAGGGCATGCTGGCCGAGCTGATCAACTACACCGAGGTGGTGCGCTCCTGCCTGATGGCGAGCGAGGCGGAGCCGGTGCCGGGACCCGATGGGACGCTGCTGCCGGCCATGGGGCCGCTCGACGCGGTGCGCTTCCTCTACCCGCAGATGTTCCGCCGAAGCTGCGAGATCGTCCAGGTGATGGGCGCGGGCGGGCTGGTGATGGTGCCCTCCTTCGCCGAGCTCGACGGGCCGGTGGGCGCCGACATCGAGACCTACTACCAGGCCGCCGGCGCCGATTCGCGGGCCCGCATCAAGCTGTTCCGCCTCGCCTACGACGCCGCGATGTCGAGCTTTTCCGGCCGCCAGCAGCTCTACGAGCGCTACTTCGCGGGCGACCTCGTGCGCGCTGCGGGCTTCCTCTACGCCCGCACCGAGAAGGAGCCCCATATCGAGCGCATCTGGCGCATCCTCGACGAGCTGGAGGCGGGAGAAGGGACGGGGTGACGGGAGTCAGACCGCCGTATACCCCCCGTCGACGATCAGGTCGTGGCCGGTGACGAAGGCCGATTCGTCGGTCGCGAGGTAGAGCGCGGCATCGGCGAGGTCCTCGGGCCGTCCCAGCCGGCCTATGGGGTGGAGCGGCGTGAGCGCGCGGCGCACCGCCTCCATCGTGCCGTAATGCGCGAGCAGCCGCCCGGTCTCGGTGGCTCCCGGGGAGAGCGAGTTCACCCGCACCTTGTCCTTCGCGAAGTCGAGCGCCATCGACTTCGAGAGCTGGATGACGGCCGCCTTGCTGGTCACATAGGCGGGGCGGTCGGGCACCACGACACTGCCGAGCTGCGAGGCGACGTTGATCACGCTGCCGCCGCCGGCCTCCGCGATCCTCGGGATCGCGTATTTGCACATCAGGAAGATGCCGGTCAGGTTGACCCGCATCGCGCGCTCCCAGTCGGCGAGGTCGAGCTCGACGACGTTGGCCACCGGCTCGCGGATCGCCGCCCCGTTCATCAGCACGTGGACCGCGCCGAACGCCCGGACCGCCGCCTCGACCGCGGCGGATGCGGATTCCGGGTCGGCGACGTCGCAATGCCGCGCCTCGGCCGTCCCGCCCGCGGCCGCGATATCGCGGACGGTCTTTCCCGCCCCGTCCATGTCGATGTCGCAGACCAGCACCCGGGCACCCTCGGCGGCGAAGCGCCGCGCCGACGCTCCCGCGATGCCGCCCGCCGCCGCCGTCACCACCGCCACCTTGCCTTCCAGCCTGCCCATGGCTCCGCCCTCTCCCTATGCTGGGCGGAGTGTGCAGAAGCGGTGCGGCAATGAACAGGTTTTCCGTCAACCACTATGTCTGCCCGCCCGAGGTGACGGTGACCCGGTTCCTCGACGCGGCTGTCGCGGCGGGCGCGGGCGCGGTCGGGGTCTCCGCGCGGGCGGTCGCGGAGGTCGGGACCGACGCGCTCAGGGCGATGCTCGACGCGCGCGGCCTCGCTGTCTCCTCGGTCAACAGCGCCGGGTATTTCGCGGCCAAGGCGGGTGCGCCGGTCGACGACCACGACCGCCGAATGGTCGAGGCGGCGGCCATCCTCGATGCCGGCGCGCTCTGCGTCATTGCGGGCGGGCGGGGTGCGGGACGCTCTATCGCCGCGGCGCAGGCCCGGGTCCGCGACGGGCTCGAGGCGCTTGCCGATATCGCCTGCCAGGCCGGGGTCCGGCTCGGCGTCGAGCCGATCCACCCGGTCGACCTGATGACCAAGGGATGCGTCAACTCGATCGCCGATGCGCTCGCCCTGATCGACGGCATCGACGGCGTCGGGCTGATCCTCGACGTGAACCACTCCTGGTGGGACCCGGCGCTTCCCCGAATCTGCCGCGACCATCGCGACCTTGTGGCGCTCGTCCAGCTCTGCAACGTGATCGAGCCCGAGCCTTCCCGCCCGCGCCGCGAGTTCCTGAGCCGCGGGCTGGTCGACCTCGCCGCCCTGATCGCCGGCTTCGAGGCCGACGGCTATGCCGGGTTCTACGAGTTCGAGATCTTCCCGCCCGACCTCCGCGGGCGGCCGGTCGAGGACGCGTTCGAGGACGCCGCGCGGTTCATGCGGGGGCGGGCGGCGGCTTCCTGAGCGAGGCGAGGACGCCGAGCGCGGTCAGCACCGAGAAGGCGATGAACACCAGCGTCATCACCGAGAGAAAGCTGCCGGGCACCGATGAGATCGCCGCCGTGCCCAGCCGCACCGAGATCAGCACGGTGACGATCGCCATCGACACCATCATGCCGAGCGAGCGCATCTCGGCCGACAGCGCCGATGCCATGCCGCGCTCGGCGGGCCCCACGCTGGTCATGATGTTGGAGATGTTGGGGGCCGAGAAGAAGGCGAAGCCGAGCCCCTGGAAGATCATCACGGCGAGCACCAAAGCGAGCCCCGACCCGGCATCGAGAAACGCCGCCAGCACGGTCTGGCAGAGGATGAAACTCCCGCCGATGAAGGTGATCAGATGGGGCGGGAAACGGTCGGCGAGCCTGCCGCCCAGCGGGGCGAAGAGCGCCATCACCACCGGGCCCACGATGAGGATCTCGCCCGCCCCCTCGGGCGTGTGGCCCTGGATGACCTGGAGGTAGATCGACAGCAGGAAGGTCGTCCCCACGGTCCCGCAATAGATCAGGAACTGGACCAGCAGCGCCTGCGTCAGGCGCCGGTTGGCGGCGATCGCGCCCAGATTGAGCAGCGGGTTGGCCGAACGCCGCTCCGCCGCGATGTAGACGGCGCCGATGACAATCGCCGCCGCGAGCAGGACATAGCCCGCCGGCCCCTGCCCGAGGGTCGCCGAGGCGGCGATCAGCGTGGCGATCGCCGCCACCAGCAGCGCGCTGTTGACCGCGTTGACCGGCGCGGTCGGCATCCGCCAGCGGCTGGGCAGCGTGAACCGGGCCAGCACCCAGGCGGCGAAGGGCGGGATGGCGGCGAGGAAGAACACCCAGCGCCAGCCGAGATGGGTGGTCACCAGCCCGGCGAAATAGGGGCCCGAGGCGAGCCCGGTATAGGTCGCGGCGATGGCCAGCCCGACGAAGCGCCCGATCTGGCCCCGCGGCGCGATGTCGGCGACGATCGCCATCGAGGTGGCGATCAGGAATGCCGCCGCCACCGCCTGCAGGAAGCGCATCACGATGACCAGCGGCATGGTCGGTTGCAGCCCGATCGCGAAGGTCGCGATGCCGAGCCCGACCAGCCCCCATTTGAACAGCGAGTTCTTGTCGGTCGCGTCGGCGAACCGGCCGATCGGCATGAGCAGCGCCGCCGCGGCGCCGAGGAACACCGTGTCGAGCAGGCTGAGCTCGAGCCCGCTCGCGCCGAACTCGCGCGCCATGGTGGGCAGCGGGACGCCGACGATGGCATGCATGAAGGCGCTGGCGAACTGCGACAGCGCGATGAACGCGACCAGAAGCCAGCGCCGGCGCTCCTCCGCCATCCGATTCCCCCGCCCATCCCGGCGGGGCGACACTAGGCGAGGCCCCGAACCCGGTCCAGCCGGCGCGGCCCGGGCGCGACGCAGGCCGTGACAGTGGCGGGAAATGCGGGTTAACTGCCGGCCGGAGGCTTGGGATGAGCGACAGAGAGAGCCGCTCGTCGGCGATCAAGACCCAGATCCCGGAGCTCGGGCTGACCGAATACTGGTACCCGGCGAGTCTCGCCCGCAAGGTGCGCCGCCGCCCCGTCGGCGTCCGGATGCTGGGCGAGACGCTGGTGCTGTTCCGCGCCAAAGACGGCCGGGTCGTCGCCGCCTCCAACACCTGCCCGCATCGCGGCGGCTCCCTGATGCACGGGGTCTGTCATTACCGGGGGACCGTCGCCTGCCCCTATCACGGCTGGGTGTTCGACGAGGCGGGCGAATGCGTGGCCGTGCTCTCCGAAGGCCCCGAGAGCGCGATGCCCGGCAAGGTGAGACTCCGGATCTACCCGACGGCCGAGTACAAGGGGCTGGTCTTCGTCTGGATGGGCAAGGGCGAGCCGGTCCCGGTCGAGGGCGAGATCCCGCCCGAATTCCTGGAGGGCAGGGAGACCGCGCTGTTCATCTCGGCCCGCCAGTGGAACGTGAACTGGCGGGTGGCGCTGGAGAACTCGCTCGACTCGCATGTCATGTACGTCCACCGCAACGCGCTGCTCCAGCTGATGGAGCCCTACCAGCAATTCGGCCGCACCGGCTATTCGCCGCGCGTCGTCAACCGCCGCGCGGCGATCGGCTATCTCAGGGAAAAGCCCCGCACCGGGCGCGAATTCTACCCGGGCGTCAACCACTACTGGCCCAAGACCGAATGGCGCAGGCTGTGGCTCTGGATCTTCGCCTGGCGCAACGCGCGCATCCGAAACGCGCGCCCCTTCCTCGAGGACGACGAGGAATGGGGCATGCACAGCAAGGTCGACGGCCGCTACGTGCGCTCGGCCGGGCATCATTTGCCGAGCATGTTCCGCTTCGACTTCGGCGGGCAGATGTTCACCAGGTTCTGCGTGCCGATCGACGCGGAGACGACGCGCGTCTTCTACATCCACGCGGCGCGGCGCAAGACCCGGCTCGGCCGCGCGCTGCGCACCGCCTATTACCACCTGTTCCGCAACTGGGCGCTCAACATCAACTTCTCGACCCAGGACTACCGGGTGATGGCGACGCAGGACTACGGCGCGCCCGAGACGCTGTCGACCAGCGACGGTCAGCTGGTGCGCTGGCGGCGATTGCTGTTGGGTGCGCGCGGCATGCCCGACCCGCGCGAGCCGCCGGCGGGCGGCTGACCGCATCGCAGGGGAGGGACGACATGGCGGAAATCCTCGGCCTCGGCATGACCCACTACACCGGCCTCCGCTTCGTCGATGCGGAGATGAGCATCTTCCTCCAACGGACGCTCAAGGGGAGCGACGTCCCGGAAGCGATGAAGGACCCCGCCAACTGGCCGGAGCCGATGCGGAGGGAATGGAGCGACGACCGGGGCGCGGCGGAAGCCGCGATCCACCGCAAGCGTCACTGGGATGCCTTCGACCGCATGAAGCGCGAGCTCGACGCCTTCGCCCCCGACTTCGTCGTCATGTGGGGCGACGACCAGTACGAGAACTTCGTCGAGGACGTGGTGCCGCCGTTCTGCGCCTATATCGCCGAAGACTTCGTCTCGACGCCGCACCGCCAGGACCCCGACCGGCCCGATCCGCCCAACGCCTGGGGCGAGCCCGAGGAGCAGGAGTTCCGCCACTTTGGCCACCCGGAGGGCGCCGCCTGGCTGGTCGAGAAGCTGAGCGCGCGCGGCATCGACATCCCCTATGCCTACCGCCTGCGGCACGCGAAGGGCCTGGCGCACGCCTTCATCAACACGCTGCTCTTCCTCGACCACGCACGCACCGGCTTTGCCCACCCGCTGGTGCCGTTCCACGTCAATTGCTATGGCGGCGAGCTGATCCGCACGCGAGGCGGCCAGAGCGCGCCCGGCGAGGAGGCCGCCCGCCGCGACCCGCCCGCGCCGTCGGCCCGCGCCTGTTTCGATCTCGGGCGGGCGATCGCGCGCGTGCTCGCGGACTCGCCCTGGCGGGTGGCGCTCGTCGCCTCGTCGAGCTGGTCGCATGCCTTCCTGACCGCCAAGAACCACTGGATCTACCCCGATCACCACGGCGACCGGAAGCGGCTGGAAGAGCTGCGCGAGGGACGCTTCGGGGCGTGGCGCGAGCTCACCCATGAGGAGATCGAGGACGCGGGGCAGCACGAGTTCCGCAACTGGATCCTGCTCGCCGGCGCGATGACCGAGCTCGGCGGCAAGGCCGAGATCGTCGACTATATCGAGAGCTGGGCGCTGAATTCGAACAAGTGCTTCGCGGTCATGCGTCCATGACCGGCGAGACCCCCGGCCCGCCGGCACCGCTGTCCGCGCGGCAGCGGGGCTGGATCGCATCCGCCTTCGAGGCGATCGACCGCGATTTCCTGCTGGAGACGCTGGAACGCGCGGTGGCGATCCCGAGCCGCACCGGCGAGGAGCGCGCGCTCGGAGAGTTCTTCGCCGAGACCATGAGCGGGCGCGGGATCGACGCGGTCTATCAGCCCATCGACCGGCACCGCGGCAACGCCATCGGCCGGATCGCGGGGGGCGGCGGCGGCGCGGAGCTGCTGTTCTACGGCCATCTCGACACCACCTTCAGCGCCGATCCCCGCGAGGACGCCCAGATGACCGGCGGGCGCCCCCGGCCCGATCTGGAACCGCGCCTGCGGCGCGACGGCGACCTGCTCTACGGCCTCGGCGTGCAGAACCCGAAGGGCAGCACGGTCTGCGCCATCGCCGCGCTCGACGCGGCGCTCAGGGCGGGCATCCCGCTCGAGGGCGGGGCCGGCATCGGCATCGCCGCGGGCGGCATCCACAAGGGTCCGGTCGAGGGGCTGATGCGCGCCTACAGGGGCCGCCGCTACCAGGGCTTCGGCGTCGGCTGCGAGTACATGCTGAAGCACGGGCTCGCCGCCGATTACTGCATCAGCACCAAGCCCGGATACGGCATCGTCTGGGAGGAGCCGGGCGAGTGCTGGTTCAGGGTCACGATCATGGGCGAGCTCTGCTACTCCGGCCTTCGCCACATCCAGCCCAACCGCAACCCGATCGTCGACGCCGCCCGCGTCGTGCCGCGGATCGAGGCCTGGATCGCCGGCTACACCAGGCGGCGCACCAGGGGCCAGATCGCGCCGCAGGGTACCGTCGGCGGGATCGAGGCGGGCTGGCCGTTCAAGCCCGAATTCATCCCGGGCATCTGCGTGCTCTATGTCAACATCCACACCAATTCCGTTACCCGCCCCATCGAGCTGCGGCGGGAGTTCGAGGCGCTGATTGCAGACATAAGGGAGGACGGAATCGATATCGGCGTCGAGATGCTGCTCGCCACCCCGGGATCGCGGACCGAGCCCGGCAACTGGATCGTCCGCTCGGCCGCCGCCGCAATCGAGGCGGTGGAGGGGCGGCCGATCGTAGTCAGCGGGCTCAGCGGGACCACCGACGGGGCGATCCTGCGCAATGCGGGAATCCCCACCGCACGCATCGGCCTGCCCGGCATGGCCGAGCCCGAGCCGGACTGGCCGCCGATGTTCGACGCCTGCCGGATCGGCGACCTCGAACGCCTGACCCGGGTCTACGCCCACGCCCTGATCGACACCTGCACGCGGGAGCGGGACGAGATGGGGTGAGGGGGGTCCGGGAAGGATTGTGCCATCAATTACCCCGTCATGCCCGGCCTTGATCCGGGCATCCACTCTCGCCGCCGCCTCCCTGCCGGCCGCCGTGCGCGCGGCGGCAGTGGATGGCCGGATCAAGTCCGGCCATGACGTGTGGGAGGACGCGGTGGGGGAAGCGTGGCGTGGTGGAAGGGCGCCGTGTCCTCCGCGCCTCCTCCACACGTCATGCGCCCCACCGCCATGCCTACCCTCCCCGTCATGCCCGGACTTGATCCGGGCATCCATGGGCGGTGCATGGAGGGCCGGGCGCGGCCCGCTCCCGTCGCCATCGCTCCCGCCGGATCGCCGTGCCTGCCGCGAGGCCGCATGGATGGCCGGATCGAGTCCGGCCAAGACGAGGTGGTGGTGGCGGTGGAGGACCAAGGAGAGCCGGGTGCGGCCCGCGTCGAAGCTCCAAACCGGGCGGCAGCGGAACAAGTCCGGCCATGACGTCGTCGGGACATGACGAAAGGGGCGGTCGTCAGCCCGCTTCCAGCCCGCCGATGTCGCTGCGCGCCACGGCGGTCGAGTTGACGATGGCGAAGCACGGCTTGCCCGGGGCGAGGCCGAGGGTGCGGACCGAGCTGCGCGTGACCCGGGCGAGCAACCGGTCCTCGCCGGATACGAGCCCGACGGCGGCGCCCGGACCCTCGCCCTCGTGGATCGCGCTCACCGTTGCCGGTAGCACGTTGAGGGCGCTCAGCCCCGCCGGCTCCTCGGTCGCGATGATCACGTCCTCGGCGTGGATGCGAAGCCTGAGCGCGGTGCCGACCGGCGCCTCGACATGCGGCAGGCGGAGCCGCCCGCCGCTTACGGCCAGCACGCTCAAGCCGTCCGCCCGGTCGTGGCCCACGATCGTCGCGGCGAGCACCGCGCCGGCCTCGGCGATGCCGATATAGGGCACCGCGGCGGGATCGGACAGCACCTCCGCCGCCGGTCCCGCCCGCGCCACGCGCCCGCGGCTCATCGCCACCATGGTGGTCGCGAGATGGACGATCTCGGCGACCGAGTGGCTGACATAGAGGATCGGAAGTCGCGTCTCCGTCCTGAGCCGCTGGAGATAGGGCAGGATCTCCGCCTTGCGCGGCTCGTCGAGCGCGGCCAGCGGCTCGTCCATCAGCAGGATTCGGGGCGCGCTCAGCAGCGCCCGGCCGATGGCGACGCGCTGCTTCTCGCCGCCCGAGAGCCGCCCCGGCCGGCGGTCGAGCAGGTGGCCGATCCCGAGTATGTCGACGACATGGCCCATCTCGTCTGTCGCCGCGCCGCGGGGCGCAAACCAGCGGCCGAAGGCGAGGTTCTGGCGGACGGTCAGATGGGGGAACAGCCGCCCCTCCTGGAATACGTAGCCGACCCGGCGGCGATGCGCCGGCAGCGAGATGCCGCGGCCGGTATCCAGCAGCACCGTGTCTGCCGTAGACACCTTGCCCTCGTCGGGTTGCAGGAGGCCGGCGATCGCCTCGACCACCGTCGTCTTGCCGGCGCCCGAGCGCCCGAACAGCGCGGTGATGCCGTCCGGCGCGGAGAAGTCGGCATCCAGCGCGAAGCCTTCGAAGCGGTGGCGGAGCGAGACGCCGAGGCTCATCTTGCAGCGATCCAGCGGGCGATGCGGCGCGACACGAATTCCGACGCGAGCAACGCTGCCATGGCGACGAGGATCGAGACGATCACCAGCCTGACGGCGGACGCCTCCCCGTCCGGCACCTGGAGAAAGGCGTAGATCGCCGACGGCAGGGTCTGGGTCTCGCCCGGGATGTTGGAGACGAAGGTGATGGTGGCGCCGAACTCGCCCATCGCCTTGGCGAAGGCGAGGATGGCGCCGGCGACGATGCCCGGCAGGATCAGCGGCAGGGTCACGACCGCGAAGGTCCAGGCACGGTTGGCGCCGAGCGTCGCCGCGGCTTCCTCCAGCCTCGTATCGACCGCCTCCATGGCGAGCCAGATCGCCCGCACCATCAGCGGAAACGCCATGATCGCGGCGGCGAGCGCCGCCCCGGTCCAGCGGAAGGCGAACACGATACCCAAATTCTCCGCAAGAAACCCGCCGAGCGGCCCCTGCCGGCCGAACAGGATCAACAGGAGGTAGCCGGTCGCGACCGGCGGGATGACCAGCGGCAGATGGACCAGCAGGTTGACGATCTGGCGCCCCCAGAATTTTCCGCGCGCGAGCAGAAGCGCCGTCGCCACGCCGAAGGGCAGGCTCGCCAGCGTCGCCCAGAACGCGACCCGGAGCGACAGCCTGACCGCCGTCCATTCCTCCGCTGACAGCCAGTCCAGCATCCGAGCCCTAGTCGACCGCCGTGAAGCCCTGGCGTTCGAAGAGCGGCCTCGCCGCCGCCGAGAACAGATGCGCGTAGAACGAGTCCGCCTTGCCGTTCGCCCGCCCGGCGGCGAGCGCCGCCGGGTAGACGACCGGCCGGTGGCTCGCCGCCGGAAACGCGGCGACCGCGCTGACCCGGCCGGACGCCGCGGCGTCGGTGGCATAGACGATGCCGAACGGCGCCTCGCCGCGTGCGACGAAGGCGAGCGCCGCGCGCACGTTGTCGGCCTGCACCACCAGCGGCGCGACCCGGTCCCAGATGCCGAGCGCCTTCAGCGCCTCGCGGCCGTATATCCCGGCCGGCACGGAATCGACCAGCGCCATTGCCAGGCGGCCGCCGTCGAGCCGGGCGGGGAGGTCGCGGAGCGCGATCGGCGGGCGCCCGCTCCCGTGCGCGATCAGCACCAGCCGGTTGCCCAGCAGGTCGCGGCGGGTCCCGCGGCGGATCAGGCCGCCCTTTTCCAGCGCGTCCATCCAGTCCCGGTTGGCGGAGACGAAGATGTCGGCCGGCGCGCCGCGCAGGATCTGGCGGGCGAGCGTCGAGCTCGCCGCGTAGGAGATTGTGGGCCTCGTTCCCGTCTTCGCCTGCCACTGGCGGGCCACGTCGTCGAGCGCGGTCTTCAGGCTCGCCGCGGCGAACACCAGCACCTCCGCCGCGCCTGCGCGGGGCGCCGCCAGGACACAGATCGCCGCGGCGCAGATCGCCGCATGGAGGAGTTTTCTCGACATCCGCTCCGTTCCCGCCGGGTGACGGAATATCCTTCCGGCCCGCCGGTCTTGGCAAATGGTATTCCCGCCGGCGGATCGCCTTGACGCTCGCCCCAAGCAGGGCGGAAACTGTCCGGGCGCGGCAATCGAGCGGGAGGCAGGAATGGCGATCACCGGGGTGATGCGCGCGGGCACGGTGCAGATCCGGGTCACCGAGATGGCGCCGGCGCTCAACCACTACACCAATATCATCGGCCTATTGCAGACCGCCGAGGGGCGGGACGGCAGGGTCTATCTCAAGGCGTGGGACGAGCACGACCATCACAGCGTCGTGCTCCGCGAGGCCGACGGCCCGGGCATGGACCATATGGGGTTCAAGGTCTCCGGCAACGATGCGCTCGACGATTTCGAGCGCCGGCTGGAGGATTCGGGCGTCACCGTGACCCGCATCCCCGACGGCCAGGACGAGGCGACCGGCGAGCGGCTGCAATTCGTCGTGCCGACCGGCCACACCATCGAGCTCTACGCCGAGATGGAGCAGGTCGGCAACGGCATGTCGCTCGACAACCCGGAGGTCTGGCCCGACGACCTGAAGGGGATGAAGCCCACCCGCTTCGACCACTGCCTGCTCTACGGCGACGACGTCGACGGCA
>JAPPGP010000103.1 GCA_028821395.1 Defluviicoccus sp. | reverse complement strand
GATTTCCGGCGCATCCTCACCGAGCCCGAGACCAGCCTGATCCGCCAATACGTGGCGCTGATGGGGACCGAGCAGGTCACGCTCGACTTCGCCGAGGACGCGATCAGCGAGATCGCCCATGTCGCCGCCGAGGTCAACCGGTCGGTGGAGAACATCGGCGCGCGCCGCCTGCAAACGGTGATGGAGCGCTTGCTCGACGAGATCAGCTTCACCGCGACCGACCGGTCGGGCGAGAGCGTCAGCATCGACGCCGACTATGTGCGCGAACGCGTCGCCGACCTCGCCAAGGACGCCGATCTCTCGAAATACATTCTGTAGCCGCGGGGGCGGCGTGGATGGCCGGAACAGGTCCGGCCATGACGTGGGGGACCGGGCGGGGCGCAACCCTTCGACCAGCGCAGGGCAGGCTCCTCTATGGGTGCTGGCCGCGGCGCTTCCTGAGCAGCACGTAGAACGCGCCGGCGCCGCCGTCCTTGGGCTGCGCCTCGGCGAAGGCGAGGATGTGCGGGCGCAGCCGACCCTGGTTGAGCCAGCGGGGAAACTCGCCGCGGATGGTGCCGCCGGGCTGTCCGACGCTCCCCTTGCCGGTGATCACCAGAACGCAGCGCCTGCCGTCTCCCGCTGCGCGCTCGATGAACCGGGCGAGCGCCCGGTGCGCCTGCTCCAGCGTGTGGCCGTGCAGGTCGAGCCGGGCCTCGGGCCGGGTCTGGCCGCGCCTCAGCCGGAGGACGGCGCGGGCATCCACCCCGGTCGCCGCGCCGGGCGCCAGCGCCGGCGGGAGCGGCGCGAAATCGGGTTCGAGCGACGGCGCGGCGCGGCGCGGCGCAGGCGCGCCGTCCGGACGCCCGGAGTCGTCGCTCTCCACCGGCCCAGCCTCGCCGACCGCCTCCAGGAACAACGCCCGTTCCGCGGCGCTCGCCTCGCGGCCGCGCCGCCTACCCCGCATCGCACACCACCACGTGCAGCGTCCTCGGCCCGTGCACGCCGATCTGCAGGATGCGCTCGATATCGCTCGAGCGCGACGGCCCGGTGATCAGCGTCACGTTGCGCGGCAGGGGCGCGCCGCCCGCCCGCAGCAGCGCGAAGGCGTCCTCGTAGGCGCCGACGATGCGCGCCGCATCGACGATTGCGACATGCGTGTCGGTCAGGAAATGCAGCGCGTTGGCGATATCGTGGCCGGAGCGGACCATCAGCGTCCCGGTCTCCGCGATGCCGGCGACGGTGCCGGTGATCGACACCGCGTCCGAGGCCCGGGGCGCGCCGCGGCGGAGCCCGGCCAGCCGGTCGAGCCCGCAGGGCTCGAGCATGGGATCGGTCGAGGCGACCAGCCCGCCTGCCGCACCCGCGGCGGCGAGAAAGCGCTCGATCTCGGCGCCGACCTCCGGCCAGGCGGTCACCGTCGCATGGCTCACCCCGGCCGCGTCGAGGCCGCCGAAGAAGCGCTGGCGCAGCGCGGCGGGCCCTCCCCGTCCGCGGGCGGGAATCGGTCCGGCCGACACCGGCACGGGCGGCCCCGGGCTGGCGGCGCGGATCCGGCCGAGAATGTCCTCGCGCGCGGCGCTCATCTTCCGCGCCGCCTGTGCCACTGGCCGACGAAGGTGCCGCCCTCGGGCACCGGAAGGTCGCGCCCGCCGGTCCACCTGCCGGCGAAGGGCAGGCGGGCGAGGCGCGGCCGGCCCATCGCCAGCAGCCGCAGCATCCTCCCGCCCATGGCGCCCGCCGCCCGGTAAGCCCAGGGCCATGCGTTCAGGGCGGACCAGGCGAACAGCCCCCAGCGCAAAGCGACCGGCCCGAGATGGGCCTGGAAGGCGTCCTGCCGCCACAGGCGGAGCAGCCGGGGCAGCGGGATTCGCACCGGGCAGACCGCCTCGCAGGCGCCGCAGAACGACGAGGCCTCGGGCAGGTGCTTCGCCTTCTCCAGCCCGGTCAGCGCCGGGGTGAGCACCGAGCCCACCGGACCGGCATAGACCGCGCCATAGGCATGGCCGCCGATGGCGCCATAGACCGGGCACACGGTCTGGCAGGCGCCGCAGCGGATGCAGCGCAGGATCTCCCGCTTGGGGCCGGCGAGCAGGTCGCTGCGGCCGTTGTCGACCAGCACGACGTGAAACGCCTCCGGTCCGGCCGCGTCGTCCGCGCGCCGGGCGCCGGTGGCGAAGGTGGTGTAGGCGGAGATCTCCTGCCCGGTCGCCGACCGCGCGAGGACCCGGACCAGAGTGAGCGCCTCCTCGACGGTGCCGAGCGCCTTCTCGATGCCGGTGACCACGATATGCGTCGGCGGCAGCGACTGGGCGAGGTCGCCGTTCCCCTCATTGGTGACGATGACCACGCTGCCGGTCTCGGCGACGAGAAAATTGGCGCCGGTGATCCCGACATCGGCGCGCAGGAAGACGTCGCGGAGCGCGCCGCGGGCCTCGTCGGTGATCGCCCGCGCCTCCTCCAGCGACCGGTCCCCGGGCAGCGCGTCATGCGCGTCGCGGAAGGTCTCGGCGAACTGGTCCTTGGTCAGGTGGATCGCCGGGATCACGATGTGGCTCGGCGTCTCGTCGCGGAGCTGGAGGACGTACTCGCCGAGATCGGTCTCGACCGTGTCGAACCCCGCCCCGAGCAGGGCCGCGTTGAGCTCGATCTCCTCCGAGACCATCGACTTGCCCTTGGCGACGGTCTTCGCACCCGCCTCGCGGCAGATGCGGGTGACCGCCTCGCGGGCCTCGGCCGCGTCGCGGCACCAATGGACGGCGCCCCCGTTGGCGATCGCCTGCGCCTCGAAGCGTTCCAGATTGGCGCCGAGATTGGCGAGCGCGGCGTCGCGGATCTCCTTCGCCGCGTCGCGCAGGGAATCGAACTCGGGAAGCCGCGCGATCACCTCCGCGCGGCCGGCACGGGCGTCGCGCTGGAGCCTCTGCAGGGTGCCCAGCAGGGTCGGGTCGCGGCGCGCCGCGCTCGCGTTCTCGGGAAAGCGGGCGCTGTCGGCCTGCACGGTCAGCCTCCGCTCTCGCCGTCGCCGGCGGCGAGGATCTCGGCGACGTGGCGGGTCCCGACCGCGGACCCCCGGCGGGACAGCCGGCCCTCGATGTGCAGCAGGCAGCCGAGATCGCCGCCCGCCACCGTGTCGGCGCCGGTGGCCTCTATGGCGTCGATCTTCTTGTCGGCCATCGCCTCGGAGATCGCGGGATACTTGACGCAGAACGTGCCGCCGAAGCCGCAGCAGATGTCCGAGCCCTCCATCTCGCGCAGCTCCGGGGCGCCCGCCGCCGCGATCAGCGCGCGCGGCTGCTCGCGGATGCCGAGCTCGCGCAGCCCGGCGCAGGAATCGTGATAGGTGATGCTGCCCGCCGCCGGGCGCGCGCCGCCGGGCCGCCATCCCGCGACGCGGGCGAGGAAGTCGACGAGCTCGTAGCTCCTGCCGGCCAGCGCCCGGGCCCTCGCGCCCCATTCCGCGTCGTCGGACAGGAGGTCGGGAAAGTGGTGCACGAACATCGCCGCGCAGGACCCGGACGGGGCGACGACATGCTCGAACCCCTCGAACAGGGCGACGGCGCGCCGCGCCCCGCGCCGCGCGCCTTCCCGGTCGCCGCTGTTGTAGCCGGGCTGGCCGCAGCAGGACTGGGCCCTGGGCACGACGACCCGATAGCCCGCTCGTTCGATCAGCCGCGCGGCCGCGAACCCGACCGAGGGCCGGAACAGGTCCACCAGGCAGGTCGCGAAGAACCCGACCGTGCCTTTGGGCTCGGTATCGCTGGGCATCGCCGGGCCGGCCTCCCCGCCGGACGTGGACACGGTATCGTCATACCCCGGCGGCCCGGGCGGGGTCCACCGGGAGAAGCACATGGTAGCGTCCCGGGGAGCGCATCCTTCCGGCCCGCTCCTCGGCCTCCTGCCCCGCGCCGCAGAACAGATCGGCCCGCACCGCGCCGCGTATCGCGCCGCCGGTGTCCTGCGCCACCGTCAGCCGCCTGAGCCTGTGTCCCGGGTCGAGCGGATCGGGCGCATCGATCCACAGCGGCACGCCGAGCGGCAGGAAGCGGCGATCGACGGCGAGGCTCCTTCCGGGCGTGAGCGCGACGCCCTGGGTTCCGACCGGCCCCTCGCCCCGGAGCTCGCGGAAGAACACGTAGGACCGGTTCCGGTCGAGGATATCCCGCCGCCGTTGGGGATTGGCCCGCAGCCAGGCGCGGATCGACTGCAGCGAGACGTGCTCCAGCGCGAGCGCCCCCTCGGCCACCAGCTCGCGCCCGATCGCCGTATAGGGCCGGCCATTGGTGGCGGCGTAGCCGAGGCGCATGACCTCGCCGTCGGGCAGCCGCACCCGCCCCGATCCCTGGATCTGCAGGAAGAAGGCCTCGACCGGATCGGCGACCCAGACGATTTCGAGCCCCTGGCCGGCGAGCGCCCCGTCGACGATCTGGGCGCGGCTGTAATAGGGCTTCAGCCGGCCGTCCTCGACCCGGCCGGCCAGGCGCTCCTCGGCGTAGGCGTCGCCGAACTCCGCGAGGTTCACCGTCACCAGGTCGCGCGGCCTGGTGTAGAGCGGCACCGAGTAGGCATCGCTCGGCCGCCTCGCGCCGGCGAGCTCGGGCTCGTAGTAGCCGGTGATCAGCCCGGTGTCGCCGTCCTTGCCGACCACGCGAAAGGGGCGGAAGCGGCGCTCGAAGAAGCCTCGCGCGGCGGCGTGGTCCCCGTCGGCGATGCGTGCGGCTTCGGCGCAGACCGCGCGCCAGTCCTCTGCGCGTCCGAACCGTTCCGCGCTCCCTTCGGCCCGCGGCGGGAAGCGCATCGGCCTGGTGCAGCTCCGCCTGAACGCGCCCAGCGCCTCGGCATGGCGGTCCGTCGTCCAGCCGGGCAGGTCGGCGAACGACACGGGCTCCAGCGCGGGGTTGCCGCCGCTCCGCTCGTCCGGCGAGCAGCCGGGCGCGGCGGCGAGCATCAGCCCGGCGAGGGCCGCCGCGATCCCGCCAGGGGCGATGCGAAGCGGCTGAGGGCGGGGACGCGACAGCGCGGCCGTCTCAGTTGGGACTCCGCGTCTCAATCAGCTTCCAGTTGGGGTCGCGGGACCGCGTGTTGCGCGCGAAGGTCCAGATGTCGGTCACGTCGGTGACCTGCGCGGGATCGCCGTCGATCACCTCCCCGTCGGCGTCGCGGGTCACGTTCACCTGCTCCGAGACGAAGGTCACGGTGACCAGAGCGTTGCGGCCGCTCATGGAAGCCTCGACGATCTCCGCCTTCTTGATCCCGACGACCGTGGTCTCGAGCGTCTCCGCCGCGTCCAGCCGCTCGCGGATGGCCCGCTCGAAGTTGTCGAACACCTCGTCGTTGAGCAGCGCGCCGAGCGTGCCGGTATCGGCGGTGGCGAAGGCGTGGACGATGGCCTCGAACGCGGCGCGCGCGCCGGCTTCGAAGCCGGCCGGATCGAAATCCGGATCGGCCGCCCGGATGCGCGCCATGCCGCTCGCCAGGGGATCGTCGGAGGGGGACGGCTCGAACGCCTCGTCGCCGTCGCGCTCGGGCTCGGCATCGGGCTCCGTGCGGTCGGGCAGCTCGATGACGTTCCCCTCGGCTTCGGTCTCCCGATGCCGCCCGGCCATGTTGTCCGGCGGGCGCGACTGGTGGCCGGTGCGGCGGCCGAGAACGCTGCGCAGCCGGAACACCAGGAACGCGGCGATCATCGCGAAGAAGATGATATCGAGAAACTGGAAGCCTTCCATGGACGCGTCCTTTGACGCTTCGTCCCTGCGGCACCCCCACAACCGAGTCGTGCAAAACCCTTGGATCGGTATCGCTTGACTGGCGAAGCGGCGCAGCGAGAGTCTGTATTTAGGCCCAACACGGCCAAAGCGCAAGCGGGAGAGGTTCGATGCCGCGCTGGTTGCCCTGGTCGTTCTGGCTCTTCCTGTTCCTTCCGGTTCTCGACGTCTGGTTGTCGCTCTCGCTCTACGGCATGCTCGGCATTGAAGCCATAATGGGCCTGTTCGTCGGCACCTGGCTGCTTGGCGGCTGGATCTTCTCCCGGCAAACCGCCGCCGTCGTGGGGCGGGCGCTGACCGCCTTCCGGCAGGGTGAGCTTCCCGCAGACGAAATCCGCGATCCGATCGGTCTCGTCATCGCCGCCGCGCTCTTGGCGACGCCCGGCGTCGTCACGGATATAATGGGTTTCGCTCTCTTGACGCCGCGTTTGCGCCTCGGCCTTATGAAGGTCATCTTTGAGGTTGTCTGGGGCAGCATCGTTCCCGACTTGCTGGTCCTTCCTCCTCCCCGCGACCGAGATGATCCTGATCCGGCACGGCCAGACGATTTTTAATGTGATGTTCGGCGTGACGCGGATCGACCCGGGCGTTCCGGACCCGATCCTCACGGCGCGCGGGCGCGGCCAGGCGCGGGAGATCGCAACCGTCCTCGCGGGGGAGGGGGTCGAGCGGATCGTCACGAGCCCGTACCGGCGGGCCATCCAGACCGCCGACATGGTGGCCCGGTCGCTCGGCGTCCCGGTCGCGATCGACCCGGACGTGCGCGAGCGCTTCAGCTTCTCCTGCGACCACGGGAGCCGGCGCTCGGAGCTCGCCCGCGCCTGGCCGGAATACGACTTCGCCCATCTGGAAGAGCGCTGGTGGCCGGATTCTGAAGAGAGCGAGCCGGCCTTCGCGGCGCGCTGCGCCCGGTTCGCGGAGCGCATGGCCGGCGGCCCGGCATGGCCGCGCACCGCGGTCATCACGCATTGGGGAGTCATCCGCGCCCTGACCGGCAAGCGGGTGACCAACGGAAGGCTGGTCCGCCTCGCCCCGCCGGGCGCCGACCTTGTACGCCCGGGGCTGCCGTGCTAGAGCCCGCGCGGTCCCGGGAGACGCACATGGCCGACGAAACCGACGCCCAGCCGCAGGAGAACGGCAGCGCCGCCGCCACGCGGCCGATGCTGACGATCGGCGCCCAGTACATCAAGGACCTCTCCTTCGAGAACCCGCTGGGCCCTGAAGGTCTGGCCAAGCTGACCCAGAACCCCCAGGTCGAGGTGGAGGTCAACACCAGCGCAAGGCTGCTCGCCGAGGACGCCTATGAGGTCGCCCTGTTCATCCGCGCCGAGGCGCAAAGCGGGGACGCGACGGCGTTCATCGTCGAGCTCACCTATGCCGGGATCGTGAGCGGCGGCGACGGCGCCGACGAAGATGTCCAGCCGCTGGTGCTGATCGAGGGGCCGCGACACCTGTTCCCGTTCGCCCGGTCGGTGGTCGCCAACATGACCCGCGACGGCGGCTTCCCGCCGATGATGATCGACCCGATCGACTTCGCCGCGCTCTATGTGGAGCACCATGCCGAGCGAACGGCGCTGGACATCTGCTGACGCGCGGCCAGGTTCTATCGCAGCCAGATCGGATCGTTGAGCTTCCCGATGAACGCCGCGTGCGCGGCGCTCTCCTCGGCGTCCGGTTCGTGCCTGCGCGGCGGACGCGCGGGACGCTCCTCCCTGGTCTCCGCCGCGGCCTCCCGGGCGGCGCCCAGGCCCAGCGACGGCTGCCTGCCGCCGATCAGCTCGAGATAGACCTCGGCGAGGAGCTCGGCGTCGAGCAACGCGCCGTGCTTGGTCCGCGCCGCGTTGTCGATCCCGAACCTGCGGCACAGCGCGTCCAGGTTCGCCGGCGCGCCGGGGAAGCGGCGCCGCGCGAGGCTCACGGTGTCGATCGCCCGTGCCTCCGGCAGCGGCGCCCGGCCGATGCGAGCGAGCTCGGCGTTCAGGAAACCGAGATCGAACTGGGCGTTGTGGATCACCAGCACGGAGTCGCCGATGAAGGCGAGCAGGCCGTCGGCGACGTCGCCGAAGAGCGGCTTGCCGGCCAGGAACTCCTCCGACAGGCCGTGAATCTCGAACGCGCCCGACGGCATGTCCCGCTCCGGATTCACATAGGCGTGGAAGGCCTCGCCGGAGGGGATGTGGTTGATCAGCTCCAGGCAGCCGACCTCAACGATCCGGTGGCCGCTCTCCGGGTCCAGCCCGGTGGTTTCGGTATCGAGGACGATTTCGCGCATAGCGCCCCGGCTGCGGTATATGCGCCGGCGGCGGCCAGTACTTGCCGCGGCGCCCGGACAACACTCTGACGATCGATCCGAGTCGGCGCAAGGTATGGGCGCGCCCCAGCCCGGTCGACACGACGAAGCCGGCGCGCCGCCGCTTCTCCCGGTCGGGAAGCTGGTTGGCGAGAATGCCGGAGAGGGTCTCCGCGGTCATCCCCGGGCGCGAGAGAACCCGGGCGCGCTGCAGGAAAGCCGGCGCCGTGACCACCACCACGGCGTCGCATTGCGCGGCAAGCCCGACCTCGAACAGAAGCGGGATGTCGAGCACGACCGCGCGTTCGCCCCGCGCCGCGGCGCGGCGGAGAAACGAGCGCTGGACGCCGCGCACCAGCGGGTGGACGATGGCCTCCAGCCGGCGCAGCTCCGCACGGCTCCCGAACACCCGCTCGCGCAGCCTTGCCCGGTCGACGGCGCCGTCCCTCACCACGCCGGGGAAGGCCTCGCCGACAGCGCCCACCGCGGCGCCGCCCGCAGCCAGCAGGCCGTGCACCGCGGCATCGGAATCGTATACCGGCAGGCCCAGATGGCGGAACATCCCGGCCGCCGTCGTCTTGCCCATCCCGATCGAGCCGGTGAGGCCGATGATCACCATATCGGTCAGCCGAGCAGGTCGGCGGCGACGTGACGGCGCAACGCGGCGTCGACCACCGGCTCGGCACCGTACCAGGCGGCGAAGCCCGGGCGGGCCTGATGAAGCAGCATCTCCAGACCGTCCACGGCGCGGCAGCCGCGCGCCCGCGCGGCGGCGAGCAGGGGAGTCTCCAGAGGGGTGTAGACGATATCGTTGACCACCGCTTGCGCCGGCAGCCCGTCCAGGCGCAGCTCGAGCGGCGCGCCGCCGGCCATGCCGAGCGCCGTCGTGTTGACCAGCAATGCGGCGCCGTCCAGCGCCGCCTCGCGCTCGTCCCAATCGACCGCGACCAGCGGCGCGCCGAAGCGCTCGCACAGCGCGTCCGCCCGCGTCCGTGTCCGGTTGACCAGCCTGATCTCGCCCGCCCCCGCGTCCTGGAGGGCGGCGACGATCGCGCGCGCCGCACCGCCGGCACCGAGGACGGCGGCCGCGATCCCCGCCCCGGACCACGCGCCGAGGCGGCTGCGCAGGGCCTCGACGAAGCCGAACGCGTCGGTGTTGGAGCCCGACAGCGAGCCGTCGGCGCGCACGAAGACCGTGTTCACCGCGCCGATGCGCCGGGCGATGCCGTCGGTCTCGTCGACAGCGGCAAACGCGGCTTCCTTGTGCGGGATGGTGACGTTGGTCCCGGCGAAGCCGAGCGCCGGCAGGGCACGCAGCGCCTCGCCCAGCCGGTCGGGCGGTACCGCCATGGGTATGTAGGCGCCGTCGATGCCGGCGCGCGCCAGCCAGAAATTGTGCAGCAGCGGCGAGCGCGAATGCCCGACCGGCCAGCCCATCACGCCGGCGATCACCGCCTTCCCCGAAATCGTCATCGCTTCATTCCGCAATCGCGCCCCGGCGTCGGAGATAAGCCATCAACGCGAGCAGCGGCAAGCCGAGGATCGTCGGCCAGTCGCCCTCGATCGCCTCGAAGAGCTGGATCCCCGGCCCCTCCACCCGGTAAGCGCCGGGCCCGGAGAGCGCAGCCTCGCCGATGCGGTCGAGATATCCCGCCGCGAAAGCCGCGCCGAAGCTCCGCATGGTAAGCCGCGCTTCCCCGGTGCAACGCCAGACGGGCCTGCCGTCCTCGGCGATGCAGGCCGCGCTCAGCAGCCGGTGGGTCCGCCCGGCGAGCGCGGCAAGCTGTTCCGCCGCCGCTGCCCGGTCCGCCGGCTTGTCGAAGACGCGCGGGCCGAGGATCAAGACCTGGTCGGCGCCGAGGACGAGCTTTCCCGGCCGGGCGACGCTCCGCGCCTTCTCCTCGGCCAGGCGCTCGGCGAGCTGGGGGCCGTCGATGCCGGCGCCGCGAAGCCCGCGCTTGACCCTCTCTTCGTCGATGCCGGGCGGCACGATCTCGACCGGCACGCCGGCGTCGCGCAGCAGCCGGGCCCGGGTCGTGCTGGCGGAGGCGAGGACGAGCCGCGCCTCGCCGCCCCGCTCAGGCGCTGCCGTTCTCGTCATCCGTCGCCAGCCGGTGCTTGCGGTAGAGCTGGTAGATCGCCGTCGCCGTCTCCTCGATGGACCGCCGCGTCACGTCTATCGCCGGCCAGCCCTGCTCGGCGAAGAGCCGTTTGGCGACCAGCACCTCGTCCTCGACCGCCTCGATATCCGCGTACTCGCCCAAATCTTCCTGGCGCAGCATCAGCAGCCTGTTGCGCCGCACCTGCACCAGACGTTCGGACGCCGCGGTGAGGCCGACGCAGAACGGGTTCTTCAGGCGGAACAGCTCGGCGGGGAGCTCGATGCCCGGGACGACCGGCACGTTCGCCGCCTTGATGCCCCAATGGTTGGCGAGATAGATCGAGGTCGGCGTCTTCGACGTCCGCGACACGCCGACCAGCACGATATCCGCCTCTTCGAGGCTCCAGGCGTTCTGCCCGTCGTCATGCGAGAGCACGAAGTTCATCGCTTCGATACGGTCGAAATACTCGGCGCTGAGGAGATGCTGACCGCCGGGCCGCCCGCTCTGCTTGCGATGGAAATAGCGCGCCATCGCCTCGATCACCGGATCGATCACCGAGACGCAGGGCAGGTTGAAATTGCGGCACTCCTCCTGCAGCGCGCTCCGCGTCGTGTCGTTGACCAAGGTGAAGATCACCACCCCCGGGTGCCGCCGGATCCCCTCGATCACCCTGGCGAGCGCGTCCGGGGTACGCACCATGGGCCACAGATGCTGATCCACGTCGACGCCCTCGAACTGCGCCATGCAGGCGCGGACGACGCCCTGGGTCGTCTCGCCGGTCGAGTCGGAGACCAGATGCAGGTTGTACTCGGCCATGGCCTTCCCTCGCTCCGCCGCCCTGGGGCTATTGCGGGAATTGCCGGGATAATTGGGCGGATTCACCGGCCCGCGCCAAAACCATCCCCGAGCACCCCGTTCGGTCCGCCCGCTTGCGCACGGCGCCGACAAGATTCCACATGTGGCGGACAGTTTCACCCTGTCCCCGAAATCGCCAGCTTGTCCCGTCCGCAGTCATTGGCCAGTTCTTTGATTTCATTCAATAACCTGCTTTGCTCCCGATTCTCCGGGGTGGCGAAAGCCGTTTTCCACGACTCTCGCTCCCGGGGGAAAAGGCTCAGCGGACTCGATAATCCTCGCTATTCGGGCCTCCATCAAACACAACAACCTGATTCTGATTCTTGCAGTAGATTCGACGGAACGAGCGAATTTTCCCCTCCAACACCGGTTCACCGTGCCGAGAAACGACAATCCTCTGCTAGCCGCCCTATCCGGCAAGGCGACCGGGAGGCCGCCGATCTGGCTGATGCGCCAGGCCGGGCGTCATCTGCCGGAGTACTGTGCGCTTCGCCGGCGGGCTTCGTCATTCCTCGATTTCTGTTACACGCCCGAGCTTGCGGTCGAAGCGTCGTTGCAGCCCGTGCGGCGCTACCGGCTCGACGCGGCGATCGTGTTCTCCGACATCCTGGTGATACCGGATGCGCTCGGCCAAAGGGTCTGGTTCGAGCAGGGCACGGGACCGAAGCTCGAGCCGGTGCTGACGGGCGGCGAGATCGACCGGTTGAACCCGAACCGGCTGACGGAACGGCTCCAGCCGGTCTACGAGACGGTCGCGGGGGTGCGGGCAGAGCTGCCCGCGGGAACCGCGCTGATCGGTTTCGCCGGCGCGCCCTGGACCATCGCGACCTACATGATCGAGGGCGGAACGAGCCGCGATCACGAACGGGCGCGCGCCCTCGCCTATCGTGCTCCTCGCGTCGTCGAGCGCCTGATCGAGATCCTGACGGCGGCGGTGGTCGAGCATCTGCTCGCCCAGATTCGCGCCGGCGCCGAGGCGGTCCAGATCTTCGATAGCTGGGCCGGCGCCTTGCCGGCGACGCTTCGCGAACGCCATTCGCTGCGGCCGATCGCCGAGATCGCGGCGCGGATCGGCGAGGCCTGCCCCGAGGTGCCGGTGATCGCCTTCCCGCGCGGCGTCGGCGGCGCGTATGCGGACTATGCCGCGCTGGCCGGCATTGCCGCCGTCTCGATCGACCAGACGGTGGATCCGCGCTGGGCAGCGGCGGCGGTGCAGCCACACGCCGCCGTCCAGGGCAATCTCGACCCGGTCCTGCTGGCCGCCGGCGGGAGGGCGATGGACGAGGCCGTCGACGGCATCCTGGCGGCGCTCGGCGGCGGGCCTTTCGTCTTCAATCTCGGTCATGGCGTGGTGCCCGACACGCCGCCGGCGCATGTAGAGACGCTGATCGCCCGGGTAAAGGGAAACGCGGCTTGAACGAGCGCGTTGCCGTGGTTCTGTTCAATCTCGGCGGTCCCGACCGGCTGGAAGCGGTCGGGCCGTTCCTGTTCAACCTGTTCAACGATCCGGCGATCGTCCGACGCAAGCAGCCATTGCGCTGGTTGCTGGCGAGGCTGATCTCCTGGCGCAGGCGCGGCGCGGCTATGGAGATCTACCGGAGCCTCGGCGGCGGGTCTCCCCTGCTGCGGCAGACCGAAGCGCAGGCGTCGGCGCTCGAACAAGAGCTGGCCGATCCCGCCATCAAGGTGTTCGTCAGCATGCGCTACTGGCATCCCCGCGCGGCGGAGACGGTGCGCGCGGTGCAGCGTTTCGACCCCGGAAGGATCCTGCTGCTGCCGCTCTACCCGCAGTTCTCGTCGACCACGACGGCATCTTCCTTCCGCGAGTGGCAGCAGGAGGCGGCCGGCATGCTCGCCGTGCCGACGGTGCTCGTCTGCTGCTATCCCGAAGATCCGGGTTTCGTTGCGGCACAGGCCGCGCGCATCCGCGAGATCCTGGATCGGTGGGACGGACCGGAGCCCAGGATCCTGTACTCCGCCCATGGCCTGCCGAAGGCCTTCGTCGAGGCCGGCGATCCCTACCGGTCGCAGGTCGAACGCAGCGTCGCCGCGATAGCCGGGACCCTGGGGAGGCCGGATCTCGACCGGGTGATCTGCTACCAGAGCCGGGTCGGTCCGCTCGAATGGATCGGCCCCTACACGGACCGCGAGATCGAGCGCGCCGGCGCCGAAGGGCGGCCGGTCGTCGTCGTGCCGGTCGCCTTCGTCTCGGAGCATTCGGAGACCCTGGTCGAGCTCGACGAGGAGTATCGCGGGCTCGCGCGGGCCTGCGGGGTGCCGCGCTACGAGCGCGCGAGGACCGTCGGGACCCACCCCGCCTTCGTCGCCGGGCTCGCCGGGCTGGTGCGTCGGGCGATGGGCTGCGGCGAAACGACGCTGCCCGGCTCGGGCGGGCGACTCTGCGAGGCGGGGGCGGGCGACTGCCCGGTCCGGCCGGCGGGGGCGCCATGACCTGGCTCGCCGATGCCTATCCCTGGCTGCTGGCGCTGCACATCGTCGCGGTGATCGCCTGGATGGCCGGGATGCTCTACCTGCCGCGGCTCTACGTCTATCACAGCGAGCGCGAGCCGGGCGGCGAAGCGGACGAGATGCTCAAGGTCATGGAGCGCCGGCTGCTGCGGCTGATCGTCAACCCCTCGATGTTGTTGGTCTTTCTCACCGGCGGGTCGCTGCTGCTCGCCCCCGGTGCGGTCGATTGGGCGTCCGGCTGGATCTACGCCAAGCTGGCGCTTGTGCTGGCGCTCGCGGCCGTGCACGGGGCGTTCGCCGCCTGGCGGCGCGGGTTCGCGGACGGGCGCAACCGGCGCTCCGCGCGGTTCTACCGGGCGGTCAACGAGATACCCACCCTGCTGATGATCGGGATCGTGGTCCTCGTCGTGGTCAAACCGTTTTGACCCGGCCGGGCGGGGCCGCAATCGAGGTTTGACTCCGCCTCGCCCTTTCGCTAAGTGGTAGTGGCTAGGTTCGTCCCGACGCGTTCACCATCCCGCCGGAAAAGACAAACGAGCTCGCGAGGGCGGCCCGCTCGTTTTCGTTCATCGCTTCGTGTGCGGTAGCGAAGACCAACCGCTTCCAACCAACCGGTAATCCAATGAATCTGCAAGAACTGAAGCAGAAGTCGCCGGCCGATTTGCTCAACTACGCCGAAGAGCTGGAGATCGAGAACGCATCGACGCTGCGCAAGCAGGACATGATGTTCGCGATCCTCAAGCAGCTCGCCGAGAACGACGTCGTCATCTCGGGCAACGGCGTGCTGGAGATCCTGCAGGACGGCTTCGGCTTCCTGCGCTCGCCGGAGGCGAACTATCTGCCCGGGCCGGACGACATCTACGTTTCGCCGAGCCAGATCCGGCGCTTCGGGCTCAGGACGGGGGACACCGTCGAGGGGCAAATCCGCTCGCCCAAGGACGGCGAGCGGTATTTCGCGCTGCTCAAGGTGAATTTGATCAATTTCGACGAGCCGGAACGCATCCGTCACCGGATCAATTTCGACAACCTCACCCCGCTCTATCCGGAGGAGAAGATCGGGCTCGAGGTCGACGATCCGACGCGGAAGGACCTGACCGCCCGCATCATCGACCTGATCACCCCGCTCGGCAAGGGCCAGAGGGCGCTGATCGTCGCCCCGCCGCGCACCGGCAAGACCATGATGTTGCAGGGGATCGCCCATTCGATCAGCGCGAACCACCCCGAGGCGTATCTGATCGTCCTGCTGATCGACGAGCGCCCCGAGGAAGTCACCGACATGCAGCGCTCGGTGAGGGGCGAGGTCGTCAGCTCGACCTTCGACGAGCCGGCGTCGCGGCACGTCCAGGTCGCCGAGATGGTCATCGAGAAGGCCAAGCGCCTGGTCGAGCACAAGCGCGACGTGGTGATCCTGCTCGATTCGATCACCCGGCTGGCGCGGGCCTACAACACCGTCGTGCCGAGCTCCGGCAAGGTGCTCACCGGCGGCGTCGACGCCAACGCGCTGCAGCGCCCGAAGCGGTTCTTCGGCGCGGCGCGCAATATCGAGGAGGGCGGCTCGCTCACCATCATCTCGTCGGCGCTGATCGACACCGGCTCGCGCATGGACGAGGTGATCTTCGAGGAGTTCAAGGGCACCGGCAATTCCGAGATCGTGCTCGACCGCAAGCTCGCCGACAAGCGCACCTGGCCGGCGATGGACATCTCCAAGTCGGGCACCCGCAAGGAAGAGCTGCTGGTCGACCGCGGAACGCTGTCGAAGATGTGGGTGCTCAGGCGGATCCTCACCCCGATGGGCGTGACCGACTCGATGGAGTTCCTGATCGACAAGATCAAGGACACCAAGAACAACCCGGACTTCTTCGAGGCGATGAACCAGTAGCGCGCGGCTGCGTTCGCCCGGTTCGTCCCGCCCTGCCCTTGGACGTGATCCGGGGGCCGGCCATGACGGCGGTGAAGAGTCCCGGCTACGGGACCAGGACCGTCGAGCCCGTCGTCTTGCGGCCCTCGAGGTCGCGATGCGCCTGGGCGGCGTCCTTGAGCGCGTAGGTCTGGTTGATCCCGATCTCCACCGCGCCGCTGCGCACCGCCCGGAACAGGTCGTTCGCCGTCGTCGTCAGGTCCTTGCGCGAGGCGGTGTAGTGCGGCAGCGAGGGCCGGGTCAGGAACAGCGAGCCCTTGGCCGCCAGCATCCCGGTCTCGAAAGGCGGGACCGGACCCGAGGCGTTGCCGAAGCTCACCATCAGCCCGCGCGGGGCCAGGCAGTCGAGCGATCCCTCGAAGGTCTCCCTGCCCACCGAATCGTAGACCACCGGCACGCCCGCGCCCTTGGTGATGCGCCGCACCCGGTCGGTGAAGTCCTGCTCGGTATAGACGATCGCGTGGTCGCAGCCATGCGCGCGGGCGAGCTTCGCCTTCCGCCGGCTGCCGACGGTGCCGATCACGGTGGCGCCGAGATGCTTGGCCCACTGGCAGAGGATCAGCCCGACCCCGCCGGCGGCGGCATGGACCAGGATGGTGTCGCCCTTCCCGACCCGGTAGGTCTCGCGGATCAGGTAGCGCACCGTCATGCCCTGCAGCATCATCGCCGCCGCGGTCTCGTCCGAGATGTCGCGCGGGATCTTCACCACCCGGTCGGCCGGGATCAGCCGTTCCTCAGAGTAGGCGCCGAGCGGCGTGGTGGCGTAGGCCACCCGGTCGCCCGCCTTGAGGCCGTCCACGCCGCCCCCCAGCGCCTCGACGACGCCCGCCCCCTCCATGCCGAGGGTCAGCGGCAGCGGCAGCTGGTACAGCCCGGTCCGGTGATAGACGTCGATGTAGTTGAGGCCGACGGCGGTATGGCGGATGCGGACCTCGCCCTTGCCGGGATCGCCCACCTCCACCTCCCGCCATTTCATCGCCGAGGCGGGGCCCGGCTTGTCGATCTGGATCGCGCGCGGCATCTCTCGGCCTCCTCTAACCCAGATGGGCCTTGAAGAACTCGGCGGTGCGCCCGTTGGCGAGCTCGGCCGCCGCCCGGTCGTAATGCTCCCCGCCGATGCGGGCGAAGGCGTGGTCCGCCCCGGGATAGAGGTGGACGGTGAACAGCGCGTTGCCGGCGAGCGCGTCCTGGATCGTCTTCTGCGCCTCGGGCGGGCAGTAATCGTCCTCCGCGGCGATGTGCAGCATGGCCGGCTTCGAGGCGCCCTCCGCCTTGTCCATGTTGCCCTCGATCTGCACCGGGTAGTAGCCGACCGAGGCGTCGGAATCGGTGAAGCAGGCCGACATGTAGGCGAGGCTGCCGCCCATGCAGTAGCCGACCGTGCCGACCTTGCCGGAACACCCGCCGAGGCCGCGCACATGGCCGATGGTCGCGGCGATGTCGGCCACGCCCTTCTCGAAGTCGAAGCCCTGGAGGTAGCCGAACGCCTTCTCCCACTCCGCCTCGGTCTTGTCGCTGAGCTGGACCCCCGGCTCCTGGCGCCAGAACAGGTCGGGCGCGCAGGCGATATAGCCGTCCCCCGCGAGCCCGTCGCAGATGTCCCGCATGACCTTGTTGACGCCGAAGATCTCCTGGATGACGACCACGCCCGGCCCCGAGCCGGATGCCGGGCTGGCGAGGTAGGCGCCGAAGCTGCCGCCGTCCGAAGCCGCGATGGTGATGTCAGGCATGTCTGGTTCCCCCCCAAACGGTTGCTGGCCGATTGCCGGGCAAGATAGCCGCGCGGCCCGGGCGAGTCATCGCCGCGCACGCTCGATCGCGCGCCACACCGTCTCTGGCGAAGCCGGCATGTCGATGGCCTCGACCCCGAGCGGGGCGAGCGCATCGAGGATGGCGCTGGTCACCGCCGGCAGGGCGCCCACCGTGCCGGCCTCGCCCGCCCCCTTGACGCCCAGCGGGTTGGTCGCGGTCGGCACCGGGTTGGCCTCCACCTTGAAGCCGCACATGTCGTCGGCCCGCGGCATCGCGTAGTCCATGAACGAGCCCGAGAGGTTCTGGCCGGAGCCGTCGAAGACGATCCGTTCCATCACCGCCTGGCCCAGCCCCTGGGCGACGCCGCCGTGGATCTGGCCCTTCAGGAGAAGCGGGTTGAGCACCGTGCCCACATCGTCGACGACGCAGTAGTCGACGATCCGGGTCTCGCCGGTGTCGGGGTCGATCTCGACCTCGCAGACATGGCAGCCATTGGGAAAGTTCTCCACCCGGGCGACGTAGCCGGCGCCGGCCTCCAGCCCGGGCTCCATTTCGGCCGGCAGCCTGGCGGGGAGGTAGGCCGCCCGGGCGGCCTCGACCAGCTTCACGGAGCGGTCGGTGCCGGCGATGCGGAAGCTGCCGTCGGCGAATTCGAGGTCGTCCGGCGCGGCTTCCAGGAGATGCGCCGCGATCGGCCGCGCCTGGTCGACGATCTTCCCGGCCGCGCGCAGCACCGCCGAGCCGCCGAGCGTCGCCGAGCGCGAGCCGCCGGTGCCGCCGCCGATCGAGAGCGCGTCCGAATCGCCCTCCGCCACGCGCAGCGTCGCCGGGTCGATGCCGAGCGTCTGGCAGACGATCTGCTTGTAGACCGTCTCGTGCCCCTGGCCGTGGCTGATGGTGCCGACGAACAGTGTCGCCGTGCCCGAGGGGTCGAAGCGCAGCAGCGCGCGTTCCTGGCTCGGCGCGCCGGCGCGCTCGATGGTGTTGGAGATGCCGATGCCGCGCAGCCTGCCGCGCGAGCGCGCCGCCCGTCGGCGTGGCTCGAACCCCGCGTGACCGGCGAGCTCGAGCGCCCGGTCGAGGTTCTTCTCGAACGCCCCGCAATCGTATTCGAAGACCAGCCCCGTCCGGAACGGCATCGCGTCCTCGGGGATGGTGTTCTGGCGCCTGAGCCCGACCGGGTCGCGGCCGAGCCGGCGCGCCGCGGCGTCGATGAGCTGCTCGATCACATAGGCCGCTTCCGGGCGCCCGGCGCCGCGATAGGGGCAGGTCGGGTTGGTGTTGGTGAACACGCCCGCGGTCTCGACATGGATGGAAGGGGTGACATAGGTGCCGGCCAGCGTGCCGAGATTGGCGGTCGCCGGGCCGCCCGCCATGGACGCTACATAGGCGCCGATATTGACCCTCGTGCGCACCCGCATGGCGAGGAAGTTGCCCGCGTCGTCGAGGGCGAGCGCGGCGTCGGTGACGTTGTCGCGGCCCTGGTGGTCGCTGATCAGCCCCTCGGAGCGCTCGCAGGTCCATTTCACCGGCCGGCCGGTCTCGCGCGAGGCCCAGAGCACCAGGATCTGCTCCGGGTACATGCCGCCCCTGAGCCCGAAGCTGCCGCCGACGTCGTTGGCGATCACCCGCACCCGGTTCTCCGGCAGGCGGAAGATGTCGCGCGCCAGGGCGCTGCGAATCCGATGCGGGTAGTGGACGGCGGCATGGAGCGTATGGCGCCCGGCGCGGTCGACGTCGCCCAGGAAGGCGCGCGGCTCCATGGTGTTCGAGGTCACGCGCGAGATCGCGAAGCGGCGCTCGACGACATGCGCGGCGCGCGCGAAGCCCGCCTCCATTGCGCCGCGGTCGCCGAGGAAATGGACGAAGCTCTCGTTCCGCGGCGCCTCCGGCCACAGCGCCGGCGTGGCTTCGGCATCGGCGGCGGCGGTGTCGACATTCGCGTCCAGCGGCTCGAAATCGACATCGACGGCCTCGGCCGCGTCCCTGGCCCGCGCAAGCGTGTCGGCGATTACCACGGCGACCGCCTCGCCCACATGCACCGCCCGGCCGATCGCCAGCGGGGCGAAGGGCGGGCGGACCATCGGCGCGCCGTCGCGGGTCTTGAGGACGAGCTGGGCCTGGATCGTCCCCAGACCCGACGCCGCGTAATCGGCGCCGGTCAGCACGGCGTGCACCCCCGGCATGGCCCGCGCGGCATCGGCATCGATCCCCCGGATCGCCGCGTGGGCGTGCGGGGACCGCAGGATATGGGCGCGGCAGAGGCCCGGCAGGTCGATGTCGTCGACATACCGCCCGCCGCCCGACAGCAGCCGCGGATCCTCGGTCCGCGGCACCGCATTGCCGATGTCGAACTCGCCCATGCCTGGCCTGCTCCTGATCGTCGGGAAACCGCGGTAGTATGCGGCGCCAAACTAGCAGCGGGGAGAGCGCGGGTGAAATTCGAGGGGCAGGTCGCGATCGTGACGGGGGCGGGGCGCAATATCGGCGAGCGCATCGCCGAGGTGCTGGCCGGGGACGGGGCGAAGCTCGCCGTCGTCGACCTGGATGCGGGCCGCGCCGGCCAGGTGACGCGGAAGCTTGGCCTCGCGGGGCACGAGGCCGAGACCTTCGTCGCCGACGTGTCCGACAACGACGCCGTTCAGGAGCTGGTGCGGGCGGTGGTCGCCCGCTTCGGCCGCATCGACATCCTGGTCAACAACGTCGCGATCTCCGACAACCGCCACGTCCTCGAGATCACCGAGCGGGAATGGGACGACACCATCCGGGTCACCCTGAAGGCGCCCTTCCTGATGGCCAAGCACGTCGCCCACCACATGGTCGACAGCGGGATCGCCGGCAAGATCGTCAATATCGGCTCGACCTCGGGCTATCGCGGCCGGGGCAGCGCGTGCGCCTATTCGGCGGCCAAGGGCGGCGTCGCCAACCTCACCCGGTCGCTCGCCTTCCAGCTCGCGCCGCACGGGATCCGGGTCAACTCGGTCTCGCCCAACCGCACCGGCTCGCCGGTCGGCATCCAGGAGGTCGACCCCGACCGCTACTTCAAGAACCTGGTCAACCGGGCGGGCGTGCCGGACGACACGGCGCAGGTCGTGGCCTTCCTGTGCAGCGACGCCGCAAGCTTCGTCTGCGGCGAGAACATCTTTGCCGATGGCGGGGTGATGGCGATGGAGGCGAGCTGACCGCCCGGCCGTTTCCCCTCCCCACCCCGGTCCCGGGTGGGCCCGAAGCGCCGCATCGAGGGACGGCCGCGCGGTTTGCCCCGGTCTCCGGGCGTCCGCCAGCCCGCATCTCTCACCCCTGTCACGGCCTGCGTCGCGCCCCGGCGTTCGATCCGCCAGGAGCGGGCCGGAACGCGTCGCGGCGACTACGCTTGAGGCCCGCGACGCAGGCCGTGACAGGGGTGAGAGATGCGGGGTAGCCTCACGGCTTCGCGATGCGGCGGCGGGAGGACGCGATGGCACGGATCGGGCTGCGGGTGGGCGCCGGGGCGCTCGCCGCCGCGCTGGCGCTTGCCGCGGCGGAGGCGGGCGCCGCGGACGGCAGGATGTATGCCGGGCTCAACGTGCCGGTGATGTTCGTCGACGACACCGATTCGACCACCGCGGGGATGCAGGCGGGCGATCCCAGGGCGCCCGCCATGCGTTCGCCCTACAGGGCGAGCTCGACGGCCGAGCACCGGACCGGGTTCAAGGTGGCGGGCGTGGTCGGCTGGGAGTTCGGCGGCGGGCTCCGCGTCGAGGGCGAGCTGTTCTTCGCCCGCTCCGAGGTCGAACGGCTGACCTATGAGGGGGTGAACGCGAGCGGGCTGCCCCTGACCGGCGGGGTGGACGTGCCGATCGACGGCACCGCCGACCAGCTCGGCGGCTTCGCCAATCTCTGGTACGACATCGAGCTCGGCGGCGACTGGCTGCCGTTTGCCGGCGGCGGGCTCGGCTTCATCCGCATCGACCAGTCCGGGCTCGACTACGACGCGAACCGTCTGGTGCAGGAGATCGCGAACCGGCTGACCCAGGGCCAGGGGCCGCAATACCCGCCCGGATTCGTGCCCGAGATCTCCACCGTCGACAACGTGCTCGCCTGGCATCTCGGCGCCGGCCTGGGCTACCGGCTAAACGACAACGTGATCTTGCAGGCGGGCTACCGCTTCCAGGCCGCGAGCGACCTCGGCTTCGACGGCCGCAACGAATTCGGCACCGTCGACGTCGAGACCGCCATGCGCGTCCACTTCCTGGAGATCGGCGTGCGCTACCGGTTCTGAGGAGGGGCGTAGCGAAGGACGCGTATACCGATTACTTGACGGCAGGTCGGCTGGCGCAGACCGGTGACGGGAACGCCGCCCCACCCCCTCTCGTCATGCCCGGACTTGATCCGGGCACCCATGGGCGCTGCCCCCGCTCCCCACCGGCCGCCTCGCGGGCCGGGAGGCTGCATGGGTGGCCGGAACAAGTCCGGCCATGACGGGGTTGGGAAGCGCCAACACCCCTTGGCTCGTTCCGGGGGCCGGGTATGACCGACGAATCGTCGCGGGCCACCCGCCCGTCAAGTAATCTGGATAAGCCCCTAGCGAAGGACGCGCCGCTCACCCCGCCGCGCGTGGACGGGCGGCGGCGATCGCGGCTGCCTCGTCCCGCGCCGCGCGTTCGAGCACCCAGCCCTGCTGCAGGTTCATCCAGCTCCTGGCATCGGTGCCGAAATAGCGCGCGAGGCGGAGCGCGGTCTCGGCCGAGATCCCGCGCCGCCCGCGCACGATCTCGCTGATGCGCGCCGGCGTCACCCCGATCGCCGCCGCCAGCGCGGCGGCCGAGAGGCCCAGCGGCTCCGAGTCGTCGTGCTTCAGCACCTCGCCCGGATGAACCGGTTCCAGTCGGGTCATGGCGGTGGGTCACCAGGGGTTTTCAAGGCTGTCTTGGAGCGCAGTTGGCGGTCCTCAAGAGGTTCTCGTTGGCTGCCCGGGAATACACCTTTCCCCTCGGTCGATCGACGAACCGCTTGTCCTTGAAGTCGGTCATGAGATCGCCGTCTTCGGTGTAGAGGAGGCGGGCACCGCTGACGCGAGCGAGGGCGAGCACGTGCGGATCGTTGGACCGGATGTCCGCGGCCAGCGCCTGCTCCTGTTCGTGTAGCTCGTGCTCTCTGGCTTCCACCACCGCCATGTCCGCGCGCACATAGACGAGCAGCCTCTCGCGCGCCTTGCCGACGATTTCCTCGGCGAATTTTCCGCCCGTCGAGTAGACCAGCTTCCCTCTTCGCCTGGTCAGCCATTTGTGTATCGGCAAGGCATCCGCACCCGGCGGCTCGGCGAGAAATTTGCCGAGCACGCTCGCGTCAACGATGATGCACATGGAGCGTGGAACTCAATCGTCAAAGCCGAGCAGCCGGTCGGACTCCCTGATGAAAAAGTCGCGGTACCCCGGCGGCACGTTTTGAAGGTTTCCGTTGGCATCGAGACTTATGTTGTGGATTTGTACGGCGTTCCTGTCGGGGCCGAAATAGAGGATCGACACATCCTCCGGTCTCAGCGTGCCCTGTTTCGTCAAAATCCGAACCCGGTCAATGATGTAATCGCTATGCGTTTCGACCATGAAATAGTTGCGGTTTTTCCGATAAGATTCCACAAAAAACGAGGCGAGCTCGGCCTGCGCGCGCGGGTGCAGATGCACCTCCGGCTGTTGCAGCAAGAAAACACATTGTTCGTGACGGCGCACGTCGACCAGGATGGGCAGGCTTTGACTGACCCCGTATCCCACGTCCATGATGTTCGCCCGCGATCCGGCACGGGCCTTGACTTGAAGCTGGAACGGATCGCTCATCTGCCGGCCGTGTCGTTTGACGGCTATGTCGGAGAACAGGCCGGAGGCCTTTCCGAACGCCACCAGACTATGGTGAAGCAGGTTCCAGCTAGTCTTGTCGGTCCGATCAAGCCGCATCAGCAGCATCGGGATGTGTTCACCTTCCGGTGAAGCCGTCTCCCGGACCGGGTTGTACGTGCGCATCGGTTTCGAGCGTAGGGGAGCGACCGGTATCGGGCGCTGGAAGTGTTCGGCGAACGCGCTGAATAGTCGGGGTTTGATGGAGGCCGAGTCATTCAATTTCAGGGTCGTGCTCAAATAGTCGATAACCCGGATTTCATCTTCGGACGCGTCGGGGTAGCGCTCTCGGCCTAAGCTCAGCGTGTCAAGAAGCAAGAAGCAGTTCTCGTTGAACGGATAGCTGAGTTGGCTCTCGAAATCAGCGGTCTTGAACAGCGTTGAGATGGTATCTGTATTCCGCTCCAATGAAAACGAGTGGGTATCGTATTCGCATTTTACCGAAAACATTACCGGCTGAACGCCGTCTTCGCGGAAACTAATTTTCGTGACGAAGGGCACGGGTTGGTCGCGGCGTGTCAGGAAAAATGTAAAGCCCAACGAGAATTGATCGATACGCCCCGGTCGGCCACGTTGTGATCGCACGATATCGGGGAATGAACCCATCAAGAAGGGCTCGCGGTTGAAGTCGAGCCGGCTGCCGGGAACGTCCCCGCCTGCGATCAGCTCGCGAAGCACGGCGTAGCAACCGAGAAATGTCGTCTTGCCCGTGCTGTTTTCGCCGACCAGCAAGGTGATCGGCCGCATGCGGGCGCGCTGCTCTCCGCGAAAGCACCGCACGTCTTCCAGCAGGAACTCGCTCGCGGGGATCACAGGACACTCACCGTCTCGGGTTCGTCGACAGCGTCATTCTGCGCTCTGGGAAGGGGCGCCACGGAATAACGGGTCTCGGCGACAAGCTATCCCGCTCGTCCCGGCGCTTCAAGGACGGCAAAGGGAAGGGAGCCTGGCTCTCGTCCGACATGGGACCGCATCGTCAGCCCGCCGTAGCGGGGAGGCATGGATGGCCCGAAGCTGTCCGGTTTAGCGTTCGACGCGGGCCGCACCCGGCTCTCCATGCGCCGCCCATGGATGCCCGGAACAAGTCCGGGCATGACGATGGGGGGCATGACGGGAGGAGTGGTCGGGCCGGGGAGACCGGAGCGCCAAGCGAAATCAGCAAGACTTCAAAATCAGAAGAGCAGGTCCAACGTGCCTTGGTTTCGCACCGCTACGAGTTCCCTCACGCCATCCTGCTCGCAGAACACGATGAGGTTGCCGGAAGAGGGCTCGCGTGCGCTGGGGACCGCGATCCCGTCCGCTCCGAGAAAGGCACAGGCCTCGGCGATGTCCTGCGAGCGCGGGTATTCGCGTGCCCGCTCGGCGTAGCTCAACCGCCCCCAGGAGGTGGTGTCCAGCCCGACGGCGGCGAGCGCTTCGAGGTCGGGGAAGTGCATGACGGCGTCCAGCCGGACCGCGAGCTCGTAGAGCGCATAGCGCACCCGGGACGGCGGGAGCGGCTGGCCTTGCTGGAGGTGAAATCGCCGCTCGGCGATCGCTCCCTCGCGGGTCTCCGAGGTGTAGAGCGCGTCGAACGTGCCGTCGTCCCAGCGCCCGCCCGGGCGCCCGCAGGCGAGCGGGGCGCGGCCTTCGCGGACGGCACGCCACACCGTGCCCTCGTAGGGAAGCCGGGGGATCGCCTCCAGCGCGTCGAGCAGGTTCGGGTCGCGGATCGGCAGGGCGTTGCTTCCCGCCGGGCTCAGAGATAGGCGTCCGCGTCGAGGCGGTCGAGGATCGCCAGAACCTCCTCGGTGCGGTCGTCGTGGATCAGGTCGATGGCGCGCTCGCCGTCGAGCTGCGGGTGGCGCGCGAACAGCCAGGCGCGGGCCTCGTCGGGGCGGTAATACGCGGCGAGCCGCGTCACCACATAGGCGAGGTCCGAGACCAGGAGCTGGGTCTTCGGATGCGGCGACTTGCGGCCGGTCCCCCAGCGCGACACCGTCGCGGTCGAGACCCCCGCGATATTGGCGATGTCGGTCCCCTTCAGCCCGCCGGTCTCGCGCAGGCGGTAGATGAAGCGCGAGACCGGGGTCGGCGCTTCTTCGGCCATCCCGTCCCCCCATCCCGTCCCAATTGCGTCAGGATCCCGGTTCTCCGGCGGGGTTTCACGCCGCGAAGCGACCGGTTCGTTTCAGTCGATATAGGTAGTGAAACGAAAAGATCAATCTTCCGGCTTCACCTCCCCACCCATCACCCCCTCCGTCAACCGCCTGAGCAGGTCGTCGAACTGCTCCAGCGTGTTGTAGCGGATGGTGAGGTCGCCGGTCTGGCCCTCGCGGGGGACGATGGCGACCTTGACGCCGAGCTGGCGGAACAGGTCGCGCTCGATGTCGAGGATCTCGTGCGGCTTCTCGGCCCGCGGGCGGGGGCCGCGGCGGGGGCGGCTTGCGTGGCCGGCGATCAGGCGCTCGGTGTCGCGCACGGTGAGGTTGCGCTTCAGGATCTCGCGCACCACGGCCATCGGGTCCGGCGCGTTCAGGAGCGCCCGCCCGTGCCCGGCGGACAGCCCGCCGTTGTTGAGCAGCAGCTTGACCGGGCCCGGCAGGTTCAGGAGGCGGATCGCGTTGGCGATGTGGCTTCGGCTCCTGCCGAGCGAGCGGGCGAGCTCCTCCTGGGTGCGGTCGAACTCGTTGGTCAGCCGGCGGTAGCCCTCGGCCTCCTCGATCGGGGTGAGGTCCTGGCGCTGGATGTTCTCGATCAGCGCGACCTCGAGCGCGGCATCGTCGGTGAGCTCCTGGACGACGACCGGCACCTCGTGGAGCTGCGCCGCCTGGGCGGCTCGCCAGCGCCGCTCGCCGGCGACGATCTGGTAGCGTCCGGGCGTCTCGGGGTCGGCGCGGACGATCAGCGGCTGGATCACGCCGCGTTCGCTCACCGAGTCGACGAGCGCCGCCATCGCCTCGTCGTCGAAGGTCTCGCGCGGCTGGAACGGGCCCGGCGCGAGGTCGGCCACCGGCAGCGTCGCCGCGCCGCCGCCGGGCGCCGGGGCGGCGGGCTGGTCCTCGAACAGGGCCGACAGGCCGCGCCCGAGCTTGGATCTCTCTTCGGTCATGCCGCCTCCTCCCGGCTCAGCATCTCGCCCGCGAGGTGCATATAGGCCCTGGCGCCGGAGCAGTGGTGGTCGTAGAGCAGCAGCGGCTTGCCGTGCGACGGCGCCTCCGACACCCGGACGTTGCGCGGGATCACCGTCTCGAACACCTTGTCGCGGAAATAGCCGCGCACGTCGTCGGCGACCAGCGCGCTCAGCCGGTTGCGGCTGTCATACATGGTGAGCAGGATGCCCTGGATATGCAATTGCTGGTTGTAATTCCTCTTCACCCGCTCGACCGTGCGGACCAGCTGGCTCAGCCCTTCGAGGGCGAGGAACTCGCATTGCAGCGGCACCAGGACGCGGTCGGCGGCGGCGAGCGCGTTCAGGGTCAGCAGGCCGAGCGCCGGCGGGCAGTCGATCAGGGTGTAGTCCCAGGCGGCCGGCTCGTCCGCGCGGACGAGTGCGTCGCGCAGCCGGTAGACCCGGCGGTCCAGGCTGGCGAGCTCGATCTCGGCGCCCGAGAGGTCCTCCGTCGCCGGCACCACGTAGAGGCCCGGGATCTCGGTCGGCTGGGCGACGTCGCCGAGCGCGGCGGTGCCCGACAGCACGTCGTAGCTGCCCCGGCGGCGCTCGGCGCGGGCGATGCCGAGCCCGGTGGAGGCGTTGCCCTGGGGGTCGAGGTCGAGCACCAGCAGCCGCTTGCCCGCGGCGGCGAGCGCGGCGGCGAGGTTGATCGCGGTCGTAGTCTTGCCGACGCCGCCCTTCTGGTTGGCGATGGCGATGGTGTGGCCCGGGACGGGCCGGTCGGGCTCTCCGGTCATGCGTCGCCGGTCATGGCTGCCTTCCTGGCGAAGCGCTCGACGATGAGAATCCGCGCCGCGGGCTCGGTCGCGCTCGGCGCGTCGCGTGCCGAGATATGCCATGTCCGGGACGCCTCGGTCAATTCCTCACGCCAGCGCGCGCCCTTGGGGAAGATCGAGAGCGGCGGGGCGAACGGGGCGGCGTAGTCGAGCAGGCGGGGCAGCGGGGCGAGCGCCCGGGCGGTGAGGGCATCGACCGGCCAGGGCGCGAGGTCCTCGATGCGGGCGCGGCGGATCTCGCAAGGGGCCTCGGTCAGCCGCGCGGCCTCGGCGAGGAAGGCGGCTTTGACGGCGTCGGCCTCGACCAGCGTGGTCTCCGCCCCGGTCAGGATGGCGAGCACCAGCCCGGGGAGGCCCGCCCCCGAGCCGAGATCGACGATACGCCGCGCGCCCGCCGGCAGGTGCGCCGCGAGCTGGCCGGAGTCGAGGATGTGGCGGCGCCAGATATCGGCCTCGGTGCCGCGCCCGATCAGGTTGCGCCGGCGCTGCCAGCGCCTCAGCAGCGCCACATAGGCCTCCAGCCGCTCTAATGTTTCACGTGAAACATTGAGCGCGGCGGCGCAGGCCTCGGGAGTCAGCGGCTCAGGCGGCGGGGCGGGGGCGGCGGACATGGCGGAGCAGCGCGATCGCGGCTCCCGGGGTGACGCCCGGGATGCGCGCCGCCTGGCCGAGCGTCGCCGGGCGGGCGGCGGCGAGCTTCTCGGCCGCCTCGCCCGACAGCCCGCCGATGGCCGCGTAGTCGAGGGTCTCAGGCAGCGCCAGGCGCTCGTCGCGGCGGAAGGCCTCGATGTCGGCCTGCTGGCGGGCGAGATAGCCGGCATAGCGGCACTCGATCTCGATCTGCCCGGCGGCGTCCGGCTCGATGCGGGCGAGCGCGGGCCAGACGGAGGCGAGCCGGGCGAGGTCGACCCCGGGATGGCCGAGCAGCCGCGCCGCGGTCCGCCGCTCGCCGTCCTGCGCGACGGCGATGCCGTGGCGGCGGAGCTCGGTGGGCGAGGCGGCGAGCGTCTCCACCAGCGCGCGGGCCTCGGC
>JAPPGP010000177.1 GCA_028821395.1 Defluviicoccus sp. | reverse complement strand
CCTTCTCCAGCAGCGCGAGCGTCACCTCGAACAGGGCGAAGAGATCGCCCGCCTCCTCCTGCCCGCCGACGGTGAAGGGAAGCTCGACGACGGGAACGCCGGTCCGCTCGGACAGCCACTCCGCCGCGTCGCCCGGATCGTGCGGGGCGAGCAGAACGGCGGCGGCGCCGGTCGTCCGCACCCTCTTGACGAGACTCCCCAGATGGGAGGCCGTCGGCGGAACCCCGGAGATCCGCTCCAGCCTGGCGACCCGATCCAGACCGGTCCAGCGGATCAGATAGACCCATGCTGCGTGGTGGACGACGACCTTCATGCCGCGAAGCCCTTCGGCGCGTGCGCGCCAGCGCTCCGTCGCCGCGGCCCATCGCGTCTGGAAATCCTTGAGCCGGGACCGATACGCTTCCCCGTTGCCCGGATCGACGCGCGCCAGCCGCCCGGCCAGCTCGACCGCCAGAAGCCCGATGTTGCCCGGGTCGAGGTGGACATGCGGGTTGCCGCTCGGATGGATGTCGCCGAGGCTGCGGTCGACCCGTTCGGGCCGCTCCATGACTTCGACGTGGTCGGCCGCCATGAGATGTCCGAGCTGGCCGGGCTGCACCCCGAGCCGGGCGCCGCGTTCCATCAGCACCGGGAGCCAGCCGATCTCCAGCTCCGCGCCGGAGCAGAACACGATGTCGGCGCGGCGCACCTGGGCGATCAGGCTGGGCCGCGCGCGGATGTAATGGGCATCCTGGCGTCCGTGGGTCGCCGAGTAGACGGTCACGTCGTCGCCGCCGATCTCGCCGGCCAGCGCCGCCCATTCCGGCTCGCAGGCGAACACCCGGGCATCGGCCGCCGCCCCGGAGGGTGCGAGCGCCGCGAGCCCGGCGGCCAGCACCGGCGCCAGCCGCTTCGCCATCCCGGCCATGGCTCAGAAGCTATGCGCGGCGTGGGCGCCGAGGCTCATCACGTATTGCAGCATTATCTGGTTGTCCTTCTCCCGGCCGTCGAGATTCTCGTGATTGTATTGCAGCCGGATGCGCCCGAACTCGCTGTTGGTCCAGTCCACCATCGCCCCAAAGGCATAGGGGTTGTGGTCGATCTCGGAGCCGCCCGGCGGGGAGAGCCTGGCGTAGCGCGCGCCGATCCGCCAGCTCGGCGCCGGCTTGTAGACCCCCTGGACGTACCAGCCTTGCGCGATGGAGTCGGCCCTCAACCGCTCGATATGCTCCTCCTCTTCGCCCTCTTCCGTCAACGCATAGGTTCCGTCTTCCCGGCGCCAGAAATACTCGCCCTGGAGGATCACCTCGCTCTCCCGCGCGTTGCCGGTGGGCGCCAGCGTGAAGCGGAAGTCGAGGCCGTAGAGCCGCGTGATGCCGGTGAACATGCCCTCGGAGAAGAACGCGGCATGGTCGGCGTGCTCGCCCTCGTGCTCGTCTTCGTGCTCTTCGTGCGCGTGCTCGTCCTCGTGCTCGTCCTCGTCCTCGTGCTCATCCTCGTGGGCGTGCTCGTCCTCGTGCTCGTCTTCGTCCTCGTGCTCACCCTCGTGGGCGTGCTCGTCCTCGTGGGCGTGCTCGTCCTCGTGGCCGTGGCCCCCGCCGCGCCGGTTGCGCGACTTGCCGTCGAGCAAATACGCGCCGACGCGCACCGCGGCGTCGCGGCCCATGTCCCAGCCGACGCGCGCGTAGAGCGACCGCGCCCTGAGCCCGTTGTCCGAGCCGCCGAATAACGGCCTGTCGTCGCCGCGGAACAGACCGCCGCCGATCTCGGCGTAGACCTCGGCGGGCAGGACCAGGGAAACCTCGACGCCGTCGTCGTTGAACGCGTTGTCGAGAAACACCCGGTAGGGCAGCGGCCGGTCGGCGAAATCGTCGCCGTGCGGGTGCTGCTCGTTGAGATAGCCGAAGGTCCAGAGCGCCCGTCCCGCCTTGACCCGCATGCCTTCGAGCAGCCCGGCGCCGGGCAGGGTCTGGACATAGGCCTCCTCGAGCTCGACCTCCGTCGCCTCGCCCGGGTGGGCGCCGAGACCGAGCGTGAGGCCGCCGCGAAACTTGTCGTCGATATTGCCCGAAAGCGTCACCTCGCTGTGGCCGAGCGAGAGGCCTTCGGGGGCGCGCTCGGACTCGTGACCGAGCACGAAGCCCGGAATCGCAGACTCCTCGGCCGAGAAGCTCGCATACCGGCCGTCGAAGACGACGCCGATCGCGGGATTGAACGCCCGGTCGGGCGCCGGCTTGGCGGGCGCGGCCGGCGCGGCCGGCGCCGCTTCGGCGCTCTCGGATCGCGCCTTGAGCGCAGACAGCTGCGATTCGAGCGCCTCCAGACGCCCTTCGTAGTCCCGCTTGAGAGCCTCGATCTGCGCCGCCAGCGCCTCGGCGCTCGGCGGCGATTGCGCGCCGCTCTGGGTGGAAACCAGCAAGGCCGCCAGCGCGACCAAGGCCGGGCGGCCAATCCAACTGTGCTCGCGCATCGCACTCCCCCCAGGATATGAGCTCCTGCGGAGCCGTGCCATGGGCTACGACCCGCCGGAAAGAAATATTATAACTTTACAGTCAATGCACGCAATCGTCGCGGGACGGAGCATGTCCGCCATGCGCGGGATCGGCGCGCCGTACCGCACCCCGATCCCGAGTGGCCCGCCGGACGGGGGCGTATCGAAGGATCGCCATCTCGCCCGTGGGGGTGAGGTGGTGTAGGCTGGCCGCCCGGGCGCGCCGCCGGACCGGTCGACACCGGAGA
>JAPPGP010000092.1 GCA_028821395.1 Defluviicoccus sp. | reverse complement strand
AGAGCTCGCGCATCGCCGCGCCGCCGATCGGGATCGCCATGATCCAGTTGCCCTGGCGGCCCGCCTTCTCGAAGGATTGCGGGGTGGTGAAGGCCGCGGTCCAGAACCTGGGGCGCGGCTTCTGGGTCGGGCGCGGCAGCGAGGTGACGTTCTCGAAGCTGTGGAACTGCCCGGTCTCGGTCACGTTCTCCTCTTCCAGCAGGCGGCGCACCTGGGCCATCCCCTCGTCGAAGCGGAGCACGGACTCATCCAGCGAGACGCCGAAGCGCTGGTATTCGTGCGGCAGAAAGGCGCGCGCGAAGCCGACCTCCATCCGCCCGCCGGAGATCGCATCCAGCATGCCGATCTCGCCGGCCAGCTTGAGCGGGTTGTTGAACACCGGCAGCACCGCGCCGGTGACCAGGCGAGCGCTGCGCGAGCGCTGCGAGGCGGCGGTGAGGAACACGATCGGGTTGGGGCTGTAGCCGCCATAGGCGTGGAAGTAGTGCTCGACCGTGCGGATATGGGTGTAGCCGTACTCGTCGCACAGCTCGCACAGCTTGAGGCAGTCCTCGAAATACGCGTCCGCCGGGCGCTGCTCGGGCCCGACGCACGGGAAGAATTGCATGCCGAATTCCATGACCGTCTCTCTCCACCCTCCTGGACTGCGCTATTGACAGGCACTGTAGCGAAGAATTTAATCAGTGTACAGATTATCTTGGGTGGACGATGCGCGACGGCGCCGCCAGGATCGATACCGGCAGCTACGACCTGCACGCGGCGGTGGGGCATCTCCTGCGCCGCTCGCAGCAGCGCGCGGTGGATCTGTTCGTCGACGAGGTGGGCGAGGACGGGCCGACGCCGCGCCAGTTCGCGGTGCTGCTGAGCGTCCACCAGAACCCGGGGATCAATCAGACCGATCTGGTGAGGATGACCGGCATCGACCGCTCCACCCTGACCGAGATCCTGCGCCGCCTCGGCCGGCGCGGGCTGATCCGGCGCGAGCGCCAGAGGGAAGACCGGCGGACCAACGCGCTGCACTTGACGGCGGCGGGGCGGGAAGCGATGGAGTCCGCCGTCGACGCCGTCGAGCGCGCCCAGCGGCGCATCCTCGAACCCATCCCGGCGGCGGATCGCGCGGCCGCGATGCGGGTGCTCGAACGCCTCGCCGGGCTCGGCGGCGAGCCGAAGGAGGTTGGACCATGAAGGTTGTCGAACACGACAAGGTCGAGAGCGAGCGATTCCCGGGCGGCGCGACCTACCGCACGCTGGTCGGCGACGATGCGGGCTCGACCCCGCTGCGCTCAGGGATCCAGACCTCGCCGCCGGGCTACGAGACGCCGGCGCACTCGCACCCCTATGTCGAGGCGATCACCGTGCTCGAAGGCACCGGCGAGGCCTGGGCCGAGGGCCAGGAGACCGTCGCGCTGCGCCCGGGCGTCACCCTGATCCTGCCGCCCGGCCAGCGCCACGGCTTCCGCGTCACCGGCACCGTCCCGCTCAAGACCCTCGGCATCCACGCCTCGCCGCACCGCATCGTCGACATCGACGAGGGGTAGTCCCTCCGGGACGCGGAGACGAATCCGGACGGAATCGCCGTTTCTCGCCCGCTCCGTATCGTTTCCGGCAATTTCTTCACGCGATGGATAGGTCAACATGGTTGACCATTGTTTCACGTGAAACATTAGCCACAAGCGGCATGGCTTCGCGTTGCCGGAGACCAGGCGGCGCGCGGCGCTCCGCGGTCGAGATCCAGACCGAGCGAGAGATCGCCCCCCAGCCTCCTTCGGGAATAGCGGAAGTGTAGCTTGCCACCCCAATCCCGGAACGCGGAGTCGGTGTGTTTCACCAGCCTGTGCCCGGTCGCTTCGATCACGATCCCGCGACTTTCCCCCGCCGCGAAACGAAGTCCGGCGCCGGTCGACAGACCCACCCCGGTCTCGGCGTCTCCGGCGTCGAAGCGGCCGCCGCCCTCCAGCGACAGGCGCAGCAGGGCGCCCGACTCGAAACGGCGCTGCCAGGACGCCTCGACCGCGCTGCGGATTTTGACCACGGTGCTCCTGATGCCGGGCAGGACCCGGGACTTGCGCGACCGCATGGATACCCCGAAGGCGCTCACCCGCAAGAGCAGGGCATGATGCGCATCCGATTTCAGACTCCGCGTCAGACCGGCCGCCACCATCCGCATGACCAGACCCAGACGATCGACATCCGCGGCCCCGGTGAGCGACGCGTTGCCCAGACCGGCACCGACCATCCCCCACAGCGACGTGTCGTCCCTCGGATACCAGCACAGATAGGGATGGACGCTGGCGAGCCAGGAGCGGAGCTCGCCCGATTCGGGATGGGGAGGGGCGTACGAGACCTTGCCCCTGCTCACGGCGAACGCAAGACCGCCCCTGCGATCGTGGGTCACGTGTTCCGCGCCCCACATGCCCGATTGGACCGTTCCGTCCATGGAAACCGCGTCGGCCCGTCCGGAGAACCCCGCTACCGCCGTCTCGCCCCAGGCCGCGACGCCGTCGCCGCCATCGCCAGTCACGCTTCCCAACGCGAAGGAGCGCGTCCGCAGCACCCCCTGACCTGCGCGGCAGCATCCCGGACTTCCAGCACGCCGGTCGACGACGCGCTGCCGGCGCGATCGCCGCCGCCGCGAGGCGAAGAGGCGAACGGCGTCGCGCGGTCGCGATGCGGCGAAGAATGCGTGCCGTGGCGGTCGGCGGCCGGCGGGCTCCGCGTCGGTCCCGCCG
>JAPPGP010000100.1 GCA_028821395.1 Defluviicoccus sp. | reverse complement strand
GGCGCGCTCGCCTGGGCGCGCGGCGTGGTCGCCAACCTCGCGCGCCGGCCGCAGGGCAACGACCGGGCGCAGGTCAAGGCGATCTTCGAGGGCGTCTGCGACGTATCGATCGTCAACAACTACTATTTCGGCAAGCTCGGCGCGTCGCCGGTGCCCGCGCACCGCGAATGGGCGAAGGCGGTGCGGCTGATCTTCCCCAACCAGGCCGGACGCGGTGCGCATATCAACATCTCCGGCGGCGGAGTGGCGAAGCATTCCCGCAACCGGGACCGGGCCGTGAGCTTCCTCGAATTCCTGACCCTGGACGCGGCGCAGAGGCTCTACGGCTCGGTCAACTTCGAATACCCGGTCAACCCTGCCGTCGCCCCGCCCGACGCGGTGAAGGCCGGGAGCGGCTTCCGCGAGGACAAGCTCCCCATCGCCCGCATCGCCGATCTCGCGCCCGAGGCGCAGAAGGTGATCGACAAGGCGGGGTGGTAGGGGGGCCTACGTCATGGCTGGCCCCCGGATCGAGTCCGGGGGCGATCCGGACATCCACTGGCGCCGCCGCTTCTCCCCGCCGACCGCCCCGCGCACGGACGGGCCGCATGGATGGCCGGATCAAGTCCGGCCATGACGGAGGGGGAAAGCGCGGGGCGCTGGGAGCCGTTCGGGCGTGACGCCGGAGGCCGGCGCCGGCGGGCGTGCCGCAGGTTGGACCTTCCCGCCGCTCCACCCACCGCCCCCCCACCCGTCATGTCCGGACTCAATCCGGGCATCCACTGGCGCCGCCAGTTCCTCCTACCGGCCGCCGCGCGCACGGACGGCTCGCCGCCGCGCCGGTCAGCCGAGCACCCGGCGGTACATGGCGAAGGCGCGTTCCCAGTCGCGCGCGGCGGCGTGCTTGTCGAACACGTCGCGGTCGGGGATGGCGTAGCCGTGCTCGGCGCCGCGATGGACGATGTGCTCGAAGCCGGCGGACGCCGCCCCGAACGCCGCGGCCACCGTCTCGACGACCTCGGGCGGGGTGTACGGGTCGCGCTCGCCATAGCCGATATAGACCTCGCCCGCGCAGCGCGTCGCGTCGCGCCAGGCCGCGTCCGGCCCGTCCCCGCCGACCAGCTCGGTCGGGTGCAGGCCGACCGTCGCCCGGAACCGGTCCGGGTGGGCGCCGGCCGCGCGGATGACGTGGCGCCCGCCCATGCACCAGCCCATCGAGCCCACCGGCCCGCCGCTTATCTCCGCGTCGGCATCGAAGAAGTCGAGCAGCGCCGCGCAGTCGGCGACCGCCATGTCGTCGCTCAGATGCCGGCGGACCGCGAAGATGCGGTCCTTGTCCGCCCGCGGCAGGTCGACCAGCGAGCGCGTGCGCCCGTCCGGCAGGCGGTGGTCGAACGACACCCCGCCGGCGCGGTAGTAGAGATTGGGCACCACGGCGGCGTAGCCCACCGTGCCGATGCGCCGGGCGATGTCGCAGAGCAGCTCGCGGAAGCCCCAGATGTCCATGAACAGCACGACCGGCGGGTAAGGCCCGCCGCCCTCGGGACGGGTGACGAAGACCGGCATGGTGCCGTCGGCGGTGGCGATGTCGACGCTTCGCTCGATCATGGCGCGTCCCCCCGGGCTGGTGTCGCCGCCGGCGAGGGTAGCTCGAAACCGCGAGGGGCGGGAGGTCGGGCTAGAAGCTGTCCGATTTAGATTTTCGACGCGGCCCGCACTCGGCTCCCCCTGCTCCTCCGCCACCACCGTCATGGCCGGCCCCCGGATCGAGTCCGGGCGTGATCCGGCCATCCATGCGGCCCTCCGCACGCGCAGCGATTCGTCTGGACGGATGGCGTCGGGGGCGGGCCGCACCCGGCCCTCCATGCACCGCCCATGGATGCCCGGATCAAGTCCGGGCATGACGGGGGAGGGAACGGGAAAGGTTCTACCTGTGACGGATGCGCCTTAGAAGCTGTACCTGACCGACACCGCCAGGCTGGTGTCGTCGAGGTCGACGAGGGGCTCGCCGGCCAGCTCGGCGCGGGCCCTGGCGTGGTTGAGCCCGAGATTGGCCGACAGCCCGCGCGCCACGTCGTAACGGGCGCCGAGCGCCGCCGCGACCTCGGCCTCGCCCGCGACGCGCCCGTAATGCGCCTCCACGGACCAGCCGATCGCGCCCAGCTTGCCGCGGGCGCCGGTCGAGGCGTGCCAGCGTTCGGCGTCGGGCCCGCGTGCCGCGAGGCGCTCGTATCCGAGGCCGAGATCGAATGTCGTGCTGCCGTGGATGGCCTCGCCGACGACGGCGGCCGCCGTGCTGCCGAAGCCGCGCGTGCCGCCGTCGGGGGCGAAGACACCCGTGCCGATGCGCGCGCTCAGCCGGTAATCGGTGTTGTCGATCGGGCGGCGGAACGTCGCCCCGGCGTCGAAGTCGCCCGCCTCGTCCACCACCGCGCCGACCACCCAGGGTCCGAAGCGCCCGGTATAACCGCCGCTCCACTCGGCGCGCCGGCCGAGCGCGTCGTCGAGGGCGAGCGCGGCGTTGCCGGCGCCGCGCCCGCGCCTCGTGCCCTCGCGCACCACGCCCGACACGTTGCCGGCCGCGAGCGCGCCCCACATGCCGCCGACCGAGAGCGCCGCGTTGAACGTGTAGCGAGAAAAAACTCAGGTTAAGTGGTTGTTGGATCTGATTTGTTCTTCGACATTTCTTCGTTTCATTGTTATTCTACTGGATGTTAGAATGTCTGTCTACTATTTAGAATAGATTTTCGAAACTGTCGATTGAGGTT
>JAPPGP010000095.1 GCA_028821395.1 Defluviicoccus sp. | reverse complement strand
GACCGGCTCGATCGGCCGGTGCCCGACGATCCTGATCCCGTAGCCCTCGAGCCCGACCACGGTGCGGTTGTGGTTGGTCAGCAGGATCATGTCGGTGACCCCGAGGTCGCGCAGGATCTGCGCGCCGACGCCGTAATCGCGCAGCGCCGGGGTCGCGAAGGCGGGCTCGGCGCCGGTGGTCACGCTGACCTCCATCGAGGCGGCGCCCGGGTCGTCGGGGATCTCGTGGCGCTGGCGCACCTGGTTGACGAAGCTCTGGGCGAAGGAATCGCGGATCAGCACCGCGACCCCGCGCTCGGCCTCGCCGATGGTGCGGATGCAGGACTCGATCACCCCGGCGCGGCCGCCGGTCTCGTCCTGCAGCACGTCGTCCAGCACGTTGATCGCGTGCATGCGCACCAGCACCGGCTCCGGCCCGGAAATGTCGCCCTTGATCACCGCCAGATGCTCGGCGCCGGTGATCCGGTTGACGTAGACGATCAGCCGGAACTCGCCGCCGCGCTTGCGGGTCAGGCGCGTCGCCAGCACCCGCTCGACGAGGCTGTCGTGGCGCAGCCGGTAGGCGATCAGATCGGCGATCGTCGCCACCTTGAGGCCGTGGAACTGGGCGAACGGGACGAGATCGGGAAGGCGCGCCATGGTGCCGTCGTCCTTCATGATCTCGCAGATCACGCCGGACGGGTTGAGCCCGGCGAGCCGGGCGATGTCGACCGAGGCCTCGGTATGGCCGGCGCGTTCCAGTACCCCGCCGTCGCAGGCCACCAGCGGGAACACGTGGCCCGGCGTGACGATGTCCTCCTCGCCCGAGGTGGGGTCGATCGCGACCGCGATGGTGCGCGCCCGGTCGGGGGCGGAGATGCCCGTCGTGACCCCTTCCCTGGCCTCGATGGAGACCGTGAAGGCGGTCTGGTGCCGGGTGCGGTTGTTGCGCGACATCAGCGGCAGGCCGAGCCTTTCGATCCGCTCGCGGGTCATCGCGAGGCAGATCAGCCCACGCCCGTGGGTCGCCATGAAGTTGACCACCTCGGGCGTCGCCATCTGCGCAGCGACGACCAGGTCCCCCTCGTTCTCGCGGTCCTCGTCGTCGACCAGCACCACCACGCGCCCGTTGCGAATGTCCGCGATCACGTCCTCGATCGGCGACAGGAAGCCGGCGGTGTCGTCCAGCGCCGCCTCCCGGACCTTCGAGGGCGCCACGCGTTTGAGACCGTCGCTCAAGGCAGTCCCCCGTTCAGCTTCGCGCCAGCAGCCGGTCGACGTAGCGGGCGATGGTGTCGACCTCGAAATTAACCCGATCGCCCTCGGCCAAGCCGCCGAACGTCGTATGGCGGCGCGTATGAGGGATGATGTTGACTCCGAAACCCTCGTCGTCAACCTCGTTGACGGTCAGCGAGACCCCGTCGAGCGCGACCGAGCCCTTGGGCGCGATGTAGCGTCCGAACCCGTCCGGCGCGGCAAAGACGAAGCGGGTCGAATCGCCCTCGGCGCGCGTGCCGATCACCGTTGCCACGCCGTCGACATGGCCCGACACGATATGCCCGCCCAGCTCGTCGCCGATCCTCAGCGCGCGTTCGAAATTGACCGGCGCGCCCACCGTCCAGCTCCCCAGCGTGGTCCGCGCCAGGGTCTCGGCCGAGGCCTCCACGGCGAACCTGCCCGGCCCCTTGTCGACCACCGTCAGGCAGGGGCCCGAACAGGCGATCGAGGCGCCGATCTCGATCTCGGCGGTGTCGTAGCCGGTGTCGAACTCGAACCGCGTGTCGCCAGCCTTCGAAATCGCGCGCACGCGGCCCAGATCGGTCACGATTCCGGTAAACATTCGTCAGCTCAACCGTCCGGCTCTCGAGCCGGCCGGTAGATCTCCTCGACATCGTCGCCCACCGGCCGGCTCGCAATCTTCTCGAACTGCGGCGCGGCGTCAAGCGCGTCGACCCCGAGCCCGGCGAGGGCGGGACGCCCGTCGCCGCCGAACGCGAGCGGCGCGCGGTACCAGACCAGCCGGTCGACCAGACCGGCGCCGAGCAGCGCCGCCGCGATTTTCCCGCCGCCCTCGACCAGCACCGAGGTGATGCCCCGGCCGGCGAGCGCGCCGAGCGCGGCGGCGAGGTCGACGTTCCCGTCGCCGTCCGGCTCGACCGGCTCGACCGCAGCGCCGCCGCCATAGGCGCGCACGCGTTCGGCGGCGCGGTGCCGGGCGACCATGAACCAGGTCGGCAGCCGGTTCGCGCCAGCCACCAGCTCATGCGAAGCGGGGAGCGGCTCCCGCCCGTCGACGACGACCCGCACGGGGCTGAGGCGCTCGAGCCCGGGAAGCCGGCAGGTCAGGCTGGGATCGTCCCGGCGCGCGGTACCGGCGCCCACCAGGATCGCGTCGTGGCGGGCGCGCAGCATATGGGCCGAGTGCCGCGCCGCCGCGCCGGTGATCCAGCGGCTCTCGCCGGTCCGCGTCGCGATCCGCCCGTCGAGGGTGGTGGCGAGCTTGAGCGTGACCGCCGGGCGGCCGCGGCGCACCCGGGTCAGGAAGCCGATCAGCCCGTCTTCCGCCTCGTCCGCGCAAAGCCCGGTCTCGACCGCGACCCCCGCCGCCGTCAATCGGTCGATGCCCCGCCCGTCGACGCGCGGGTCGGGGTCGCGGCAGGCGACGACGACGCGGTCGATGCCGGCCTCGATCAGCGCATCCGCGCAGGGCGGCGTCCCGCCATGGTGGGCGCAGGGCTCCAGCGTGACATAGGCGGTCGCGCCGCGGGCCGCGGTTCCGCAGCGGGCCAGCG
>JAPPGP010000106.1 GCA_028821395.1 Defluviicoccus sp. | reverse complement strand
GACTTAAGCCACGTCCGCCACCATCTCACCTAGCCATCATGAATAAAGCGGGTTAAGAAGTTCGAATCAGCAATTGAGGAGTATTTTCAAAAGTCCCTAGAAAGTGCCCATCCTTCTTGGATTGAAGGACTTGCGAGGAATGGCCTTAATGTCGTAGTAACCGGAGGCGGCGCCGGATTGCCGATGGTACATGCGCTGGGGCAGAAGATGATCAAAGTTAACGGTCGGAGTTTGGCTTGCACCCTGGTACCACACCCACCGGATGAGCTGATTGATCGATACCCGGACTTGGAGAGCGAATACGCCCAACTTGCTGTATCAATCGGCGGTACCGCGGAAGAATTGCCGATCAGAGGTGAGACGTATAAGGAGATAGGTATTTCAACCACCAAGATTTTGGGCATCGAGCCACACTACAAGGGCAGTTGAAACATGGTCCCGCTGCATTCGCGCACGATCACCGATAGGACAGTTTGGAATTCAGTTTGTTGCGAAAAATCCCTAAGTTCGGACGTTAATTCCGTACAGCCGCTTGAGAAAGTGATAGTTGAAATTGATTGACAGAATGAAATCGCATCGAGAAAACATCGTCCGCGATGTCTGGGCGAATAGCGATGCCCCGTGGCACGCTCGGGCGGACCAACGCCTCGCTGCCGAAGGGCGAGAAGGTGGACACCGTCACGATGGAGACCGCGCTCGCGCTGCTCGCCGCGCGGGCGGCCAAGGGCGGCGGCGGGTCGCGGCGCGGGACGGCGCGCGGCAGGAAAAGGACCGGACCGGGCGAAGCGTGAGCGACCGGCGGCGATCTTGAGGCGCAGGAAGACCGCGGCGCGCCGTTCCGCGCGTTCGGATTCGGGCGGGCTGCCCCCGGTCGCGGTGCTGGAGGTGATCGAGGTCGACGACGACGGCGTCGCCCGGGCGCGGCCGGCCGGCGGTTCCGGGGAGATATCCGTCGAGGTGCCGCCCGACGGCCGCGCGGGCCCGGCGCCCGGCGCGGGCGACCGAATTCTCGCGCGGATCGAGGAGCGCGGACCGGGTTCCTGGCGCGCGCGCATCATCCGGCGCCTGCCGCAGGTGGAAGCGAGCACCGTGCTCGGCATCTTCCGCCGGGTCGCGGGGGGCGGCCGGCTGGAGCCGACCAGCCGGCGCGTCAAGACCGCGTTCGCGATATCCAACCGCGACAGCGAGGGCGCAAGACCCGGCGAGCTGGTGCGGGCGGAGACGGTTCCCGGCCGCCGCCTCGGTCTCCCCCGGGCGCGGGTGATCGAGCGCCTCGGCCGCGCGCCGCCGCACCGGTCGGCCAGCCTGATCGCGATCGCCGAGCACGGCATCCCCGACCGCTTCCCGGACCAGGCGCTGGCCGAGGCGGAGGCCGCCGGGTCGGCGCCGCCGGGCCGGCGCGAGGATCTGCGCGACACCCCGCTGGTGACCATCGACGACGAGAGCGCGCGGGATTTCGACGACGCGATCTGGGCCGAGCCCGATCCCGGGGGCGGGTTCCACCTGATCGTCGCGATCGCCGACGTCGCCTGGTATGTCCGCCCCGGCTCCGCGCTGGACGGGGCGGCGCGGCTGCGCGGCAACTCGGTCTACTTCCCCGACCGGGTGGTGCCGATGCTGCCCGACGCGCTGTCGAACGGCTGGTGCTCGCTGGTGCCGGGGGAGGACCGCCCCTGCATCGCGGTCCATCTGTGGATCGACGCGGACGGGCGCAAGCGCGACCACCGCTTCGTCCGCGGGTCGATGCGCTCGGCCGCGCGGCTGACCTATAGCGGGGTCCAGGCGGCGATCGAGGGCGGGCCCGCGCCGCAGCCGGAGGCGATCGGGGCCTGCCACGGAGCCTTCCGGGCGCTGACGCTGGCGCGCCGCGCTCGCGGCACAATCGACCTCGAGATCCCCGAACGCCGCATCGATTTGGCAGAAGACGGCACGATCGCTTCGATCGAGCGCCGCCCGACGCTCGATTCCCACCGGCTGATCGAGGAGTTCATGATCGCCGCCAACGTCGCCGCGGCGGAGACCCTGGAGGCGGTGGGCGCGACCTGCGTCTACCGCGTCCATGACAGCCCCGACGAGGGCCGCGTCGAGGAGCTGCGCAAGGTCCTGGCGAGCCTCGGCCTCAACCTGCCGCGCGGCGGGGTGTTGCGCGCGAGCCATTTCGCCCGACTGCTGGAGCGGGTGGCCGGCACGCCGGAAGCGGAGCTGGTCTCCGAGGCGGTCCTGAGAGCGCAGGCGCAGGCCGCCTACGGCACCGCCAATATCGGCCATTTCGGGCTCGCGCTCCGCCGCTACGCCCATTTCACCTCGCCGATCCGCCGCTATGCCGATCTCATGGTCCACCGCGCGCTGATCGCCGCCTGCGGGCTGGGCGAGGGCGGGGTCGAGGAGGCGCGGGATGAGGCGGAAGCGACGGCGAAGCACATATCCGAGACCGAGCGCCGCTCCGCCGCGGCGGAGCGCGATGCGGTGGACCGGCTCTGCACGCTCTTTCTCGCCGACCGGGTGGGCGGCGAGTTCGCCGCGCGGATCACGGGGATCGCCCGCGCCGGCCTGTTCGTCAGGCTGGAGGAGACCGGCGCCAGCGCCCTGGTGCCGCTCTCCAGCCTGCCGTTTGGGCCGCTGCGGGTCGACCGGTCCGGCCTGCGCCTGACCGACCGCGGCGGCCGGACGGTCGCTCGGCTCGGCGACGCGCTCCGAGTGAGGCTGGCCGAGGCCTACAAGTCCACAGGCTCGCTGGTCTGCACGGTGGTGTGACCGATCGGGCGAGCATTGACGATTGTAGCCATCTGGCCACAAATGGGTCCGGTCGCACGAAACCTGTAGGTGGAAACCATGACCAGGACCGTCACTTCTCCCTACGACGTCGCCGAGCACCTTCGCACGCCGGAGGAGATGGCGGCCTATCTGGACGCCTGCATGGAGGAAGCCGGGGGCGATGCCGCGTTCGTCGCCAAGGCGCTCGGCGACATCGCCCGCGCCCGGGGCATGACGCAGATCGCCTGCGATTCCGGCCTGTCCCGCGAAAGCCTCTACAAGGCGCTTTCGGGGGACCGCAACCCCAGGCTGGAGACGGTCTTGAGGGTGGTCGGCGCCCTGGGGCTGAGGCTGCGCGCCGAAGCGGTGCCGGTTGCGGGCGCGGCGGGCGAGGCCGCGGCACCGGCGCCGTCCCCTTGACAGGCGGCCGCCCTCCCCTATCTTGCGCCGCAGACCGAGGGGCGCGCAGAGAGCATCGCCATGGCCAAGCCGACCACGACCCTGATCAAGCTGGTGAGCACCGCGGACACCGGCTACTACTACATCGCCAAGAAGAACACGCGGACGACGAGCGGCAAGCTCGAGTTCCGCAAATACGACCCGGTCGCGCGCAAGCACGTCCTGTTCAAGGAAGCCAAGATCAAGTAGCCGGGTCCCGTCCGGCTCGCGGCTTCGCCGCCTCGCTTCCCGGCGGCAGCGCGACCCTGAGCGACAGCTCGCGCAGCCGGTCCTCGGGCACCGGGGCGGGCGATTGCATCATGAGGTCCTGCGCCTGCTGGTTCATCGGGAACAGCACGACCTCGCGGATATTGGGCTCGTCGGCGAGCAGCATCACGATGCGGTCGATGCCGGGCGCCGACCCGCCATGCGGCGGCGCGCCGAAGCGGAGCGCGTTCAGCATCCCGCCGAAGCGCGCCTCGACCTCCTCGCGCCCGTAGCCGGCGATCTCGAAGGCCTTGTACATGACGTCCGGGCGGTGGTTGCGGATCGCGCCGCTGGAGAGCTCCACCCCGTTGCAGACGATGTCGTACTGGTAAGCGAGGATCTTGAGCGGGTTCTGCGTCTCCAGCGCCTCCAGCCCGCCCTGCGGCATTGAGAACGGGTTGTGCGAGAACGCGATCCCGCCGGTGCGCTCGTCGCGCTCGTACATCGGGTAGTCGACGATCCAGCAGAACCGGAACTGCCCCTCCTCGATCAGGCCGAGCTCGTCGCCGATGCGGCTCCGCGCGAGCCCGGCGAAGCGCGCCGCCTGGTCTTCCTCGCCGCAGCTGAAGAACACCGCATCGCCGTCGCCGGCGCCGGTCGCCTCGCCGAGCGCCGCCATGCGGGGGGCGTCGAGGAACCGCGCGATGGGTCCCTTGGCCTCGCCGCCCTCGAACACGATATAACCGAGCCCGCCGGCGCCCTCATCGCGCGCCCAGTCGTTCAGCCGGTCGAAGAAGCTGCGCGGCCTGGCCGCCGCCCCGGGAGCCGGGATGGCACGCACCGCCGCGCCCTTCTCGATCTGGCGGGCAAAGATCTTGAAATCGGTGCCGCGCCAGATCTCGGTCGCCTCGGCGATCCTGATCGGGTTGCGCAGGTCGGGCTTGTCGCTGCCATAGGCGAGCATCGCCTCTGCATAGGCGATGCGCGGAAACGGCGGCGGCGTTACCGGGCGGCCCGCGGCGAACTCGTCGAATACGCCGAACAGCACCGGCTCCAGCGCGGCGAACACGTCCTCCTGGGTGACGAAGGACATCTCGAAATCGAGCTGGTAGAACTCGCCCGGCGAGCGGTCGGCGCGCGCGTCCTCGTCGCGGAAGCACGGCGCGATCTGGAAATAGCGGTCGAACCCGGCCGCCATGATGAGCTGCTTGAACTGCTGCGGCGCCTGGGGCAGGGCGTAGAAGCTGCCGGGATGCAGCCGGCTCGGCACCAGGAAATCGCGCGCCCCCTCGGGGCTTGCGGCGCTCAGGATCGGGGTCTGGAACTCGGTGAACCCGGCCTCGATCATGCGCCGGCGGATGCTCTGGATGACCGCCGAGCGGAGCACGATGTTGCGCTGCATCCGGTCGCGCCGGAGGTCGAGGAAGCGGTAGCGCAGCCGGATCTCCTCGCCGTAATCGCGGTCGCTGTTGACCTCGAGCGGCAGCGGGTCGGCATGCGCCTGCACCTCGAACGCCTCGATCGACAGCTCGACCTCGCCGGTGGGCAGATCCGGGTTGACGGTATCGGCGCTGCGCTCGACCACCCGGCCGGTCGCGGTGACGACGGCCTCCAGCCGGATCGCCTCGACCTCGGCGAAGATCGGGCTCGTCGAATCGATCACACACTGGGTCAGCCCGTAATGGTCCCGCAGGTCGACGAACAGCAAGTTCCCGTGGTCGCGCTTGCGGTGGACCCAGCCCGAGAGCCGGGCCCGGTGGCCCTCATGCGCGCGCCTCAGCTCACCGCATGTGTGTGTGCGATAGGCGTGCATCGGTCTCTCTTCCGGTTTCTGCGGGGCTGCCCGGCGGTCGCCAAGGCGGGCGCAAGAGCGCACGGGCGGGGGCGTTTGTCAAGCGAACGGCGCCCCGCCTGGGTCGCTTTTCCGCTCATGCGAAAGCGTGTATAGACCCGGCCATGCATCTCATCGCCGATACCGGGTCGCTCCGCGCCCTCTGCGAGCGGCTCGCGGCCTCGCGCTACGTCACCGTCGACACCGAGTTCCTGCGCGACACCACCTACTGGCCGCGGCTTTGCCTGGTCCAGCTCGCCTCGCTGGACGAGGCGGCGGCGGTCGATGCGCTTGCGCCCGGCATCGACCTCGCCCCGCTGCTCGCCCTGTTGCGGAATGCGGCGGTGCTCAAGGTGTTCCACGCCGCGCGCCAGGACATCGAGATCTTCTTCCATCTCGACGGAAGCGTGCCCGAGCCGGTCTTCGATACCCAGATCGCGGCGATGGTCTGCGGCTTCGGCGACCAGGCGAGCTACGAGCGGCTGGTCGCCAAGCTGGCGCGCGCCTCGATCGACAAGACGCAGCGCTTCACCGACTGGTCGCGCCGGCCGCTCAGCCGCAAGATGTACGACTATGCGATCTCCGACGTGACCCATCTCCGCGCGGTCTACGAGAAGCTCGCCGCCCGGCTCGAGCGCGACGGGCGCGCGGGCTGGCTCGCCGAGGAGATGGCGTCGCTCACCGATCCGGCGACCTACCGCCTCGACCCGGCGGAGGCCTGGCTCCGGGTCAAGACACGGCTCGGCAAGCCGCGCCAGCTCGCGGTGCTGCGCGACCTCGCGGCGTGGCGCGAGGCCGAGGCGCAGCGACGCGACGTGCCGCGCAACCGGGTGCTGCGCGACGAGGCGCTGAACGACATCGCGGCGCAGCAGCCCGCGAGCCGGGAAGAGTTGTGGAACCTGCGCAGCCTCGGCCGGGGCCATATCGGCAAGGCGGCCGCGGACGCCCTGCTCGAGGTCGTCGCAGTGGCCAAGGCCGCGCCCGCCTCGACCTGGCCCGAGCCGCGCAAGCCGCGCCCGCAAGCCAACCATGCGGCGCCCGCCGCCGACCTGCTCAAGGTGCTGCTCAAGTTGCGTTGCGAGGAGAACGGGGTGGCCCAGAAACTGGTCGCCAGCGCAGACGACATCGAGGCCATCGCGCGCGACGACAGCGCCGAGGTGCGGGCGCTCAAGGGCTGGCGCCGGGAGATCTTCGGCAGGGACGCGCTCGCCCTCAAGCACGGCGAGATCGCGCTGGCGATGAAGGGCGGCGGCATCAGGGTGATCGCCGGCGCAGGGTGATCGCCGGCGGGCTCAGCTTCCGAGCACCCGGCGCAGCAGCGGGATGGTCACCGGCCGGCGTTCGGCGAGCGCCAGCCGGTCGGCCTCCGCAACCGTGCGGCGCGCCGCCTCGAGGCTCCGCTCCATGTGGCGCAGCAGGTATTCGACGGCCTCGCCGCGCACCTCGATCTGACGGTCGCGGAACAGCTTTCGCAGCACCGCTTCGATCAGCGCGTCGTCCGGCCGGCCGATCTCCACCGTCGGCGCCGCGCGCAGCCGGGACACCAGATCGGGCAGCCGGCCGCGCCAGTAGCCGGGCGCCACCCTGGCGGTCGCCAGCACGTGCCCGCCCGCCTCGGCAACGCGGTTGAGCGCGTGCAGCAGGACCGCGTCGTCGGGCGCGGCATCGATGCCCTCGACCACGAGCGCGGCGCCGCCGAGCGAGTCGAGATCGAGGCGGCTCGCGGCGACCGCGCGGGCGCCGGCGAGACGGCACCAGATATGGGCGAGATGGGTCTTGCCGCTCCCCTCCGGACCGGCAAGCACGGCCAGCGGTCCCGGCCAGCGCGGCCAGGCCTCGATCCAGGCGAGCGCATCGCGGTTGCAATCGGCGACCAGGAAGTCGTCCCGCCCGTAGGCCGGTTCTCCGTCGAGGGGAAGAGCGAGCTGCGCGCCGCGGCGCCGGTCACTCGCCATCGGGCCCGCCGCCCGCGCCCAGATAGAGCCGGCTCGCGGTGTAGCGAGACAGCGCGAAGCGCACCAGCACGCCGATCGCCGCCGCCGCAGGCACCGCCAGCATCACGCCGAGGAAACCGAACAGCGCGCCGCCGGCCAAGAGCGCGAAGATCATCCAAACCGGGTGCAGCCCGACCCGGTCGCCGACCAGCTTGGGGGTCACGAAATTGCCTTCCACGATCTGGCCGACGACGAATATGGCGGCGACGATGGCCACCGGCTGCCAGGAATCGAACTGCGCCAAGGCGAGGCCGACCGAGGCGCAGAGCCCGACTAGCATGCCGAAATAGGGCACGAAGGAGATCAGCCCGGTGCCGAGCCCGACCACGACGCCGAACTCCAGCCCGGCGAGGGAGAGCGCGATGGCGTAGAACGTGCCGAGGCCGAGGCACACCAGCCCCTGCCCGCGCACGAACCCCGCCAGCGTGTCGTCGACCAGCCCGACCTGCTCGCGGATGGTGTCGGCATGGTCGCGGGGCAGCCAGCTATCGACCTTGGCAACGATCCGGTCCCAGTCACGCAGAAGATAGAACGTGACGATGGGCGTGATGACGACGAGCGACAGCAGGTTCACCAAAGCGAGCCCGCCGCTCCAGATGCCGGAGACCAGGTCCCCGAGCCAGCCCACGGTCGCCTGCGCCAGGGTTCCGGCGGCCTCGCGGAGCTTGGCGATCGCGCTCTCGGGCAGGTTGGCCTGGATCATCGTCAGGGCGTCGCCCGCAACGGCGCGCAGCATCTCCACATAGGCCGGGATGCGGCTCACGAATCCGATCAGCTGGGACTGGAGCAGCGGCACCAGGAGGATGAAGAAGAGGGCCACGACGACCAGGAAAGCGACGGTGAGCGCGGTTGCCGCGAGGGTTCGGGAAAACTTGCGCCGTTCCAGCCAGTCGGCAATGGGATCGAGGAAATACGCCACCGCCATGCCGAGCACGAAGGGAAGCAGGATGCCGCGCAACAGGTAGAGCGCGGCAACGAATCCGGCAAGCGCCAGCAGCCAGTAGAGGGTTTGTCGCCGTGCCGTCATCACCTCGTGTCGGCGCCGGCGACCTTGCGCGCCCAGGCCACCAGATACCAGCCGCCCGAGCCCACCGTGGTCGCGATCACCGCGTATTGCACGAGCTCGATCGCCCCTTCGATCGCGATCGCGGCCGCGGCCTCGGCCAGCACCGCCGCCGCCAGGAAAATCTGCACCCCCGTGTTGACCTTGCTCGCCAGCACCGGACGCGCCTCCCAATGCCGGCGCAGGACCAGCAGCAGCAGCACCCCGCCGACGATGAGAACGTCGCGGAAGACCACCAGGATGACGACGAAATCGTCGATCAGCCCGCGCATGCCGAGCGTGACGTAGACGCTGACGATCAGGGCCTTGTCGGCCAGCGGGTCGAGATAGACGCCGAGGGTCGTGGTCTGGTCGAGCGCCTTGGCGATATACCCGTCGAGGGCGTCCGATGCGCCCGCCAGCAGGAACAGCGCGAACGCCCAGCCATAGGACTCGTTCAGGATCAGGTAGATGATCAGCGGAACCGAGAGCAGCCTGGACAGGGTGATCAGGTTGGGGATGCTCACCGCTCCGACCTCGCGGCTCGATTCGCCCCGGCCCCGCCGTCCCGGTGGCGCCGCAGCACCCAGCCGCCGGCGCCGCGGTGCAAATCCAGGTCGTTGCGGCGCAGCGCCGCCCGGAACCCCTCGATATCGCCGAAATACCGGAGACGCACGTCGACCGCGCCGCGCGACAGCGCAAGCACCCTTGTGCCGTCGCTGGACGGCGTGTCGGCGAGCGCCCGCGAGATCGCCACCCATTCGTCGAGCCCGGACACCGGCACCGCGGCGTCGAGCTGCCCTCCCCGGTGGAACAGCAACAGGTTCTCGGACTTCCAGGCCTCCTGTATCCGTCGCGCGATGCGCGCCGCCGCCGCGCGGTACCGCTCGCCATCCGTCGCGTCGGGACCGACCGGGCGGGTTTCGGCGAGGGTTCGCTTGCGGCCGTCCGCGCCATGGGTCGTGACCGAGACCCGGAGCGCCGCCGGCGAGCCGTCGGCGCGACGCTGGGAAGCGACCATCACGGCGACCGACTCCGCCCCGTAGCGCCCGGCGATCGCGCGGAGCCGCGCCGATTCGCCCGCCACGGCCTGCCGGGCGCTGATGTCCCGCAAGTCCTGCAGGTCGCCCGCGGGAGATACGAGCGGCACCAGCTTCCCGGCGCGCGGCAGGCCTGCCCATGCCTCGCGCCACGGGTTGGGCCGGTCCCAGAGCAGATACGTCCCCGCGCTCCGCAGCACCGGCAGCACGAGGACCGGCCTCGACCTGGCCACCGCGAACGGAACCCCGCTGGCGCGCAGGAAGCGGCGGAGCGCCGTTCGGTCGAACCGGAAGGTCAGCCGCGCGAGGTAGCGCACCCGGGAGGTCTTCTCGCCGTCGACCTCGAAGCTCTGTACCAGCGGAGCGATCGCGGCGGCGTCGAGCCGCGGCACCCTGGCGACTTCGCCGACGGGCACGATTCGCGCGATCAGGCGGCCGAAGGCGACGGAATGCCCCCTGGCGAGCGCCCGGTCGCGCGCCGCGGTGGCGTTTGCCGCGGTCGCATCGACGGCCACGTCGCGGACCAGAAACGCCTCGGCGTTGCTCGCGGCGGCGGGACCGAACGCGGCCGCGGCGGCCCAGGCGAACAGCGCCCCGGCCGCGGCCATCGCCCATTGCTGGCGCATTCCGCTACCCTGTCTCGGAGGTCTCAGCATTGAAAACGGCTGCCGATCGTCTATCCTCGCGAAGCGGTGAGCCCGGCCCGGGACGGCCTGCCGGCCGCAGTCTATCACTCCAGCTCTCGCGGGGCAGTCATCAACCGTTCAGCATATGGTGAGGCGGGTGTCGACATCCATGCGGCTTCCCGCCTCGTGGACCGGATACGCCCGCTGGCGCGGTCCACCGCCCGGCCCGGCGCCATGGGCGAAATCGGCGGGTTCGGCGGGCTGTTCGACCCGCGCGCCGCCGGCTTCTCGGACCCGGTGCTGGTCGCCGCCACCGACGGCGTGGGAACCAAGCTCCGCATCGCGATCGACTGCGGGCGGCACCAGACCGTCGGCATCGACCTGGTCGCCATGTGCGTCAACGACATCGTCGTCCAGGGCGCCGAGCCGCTGTTCTTTCTCGACTATTTCGCCACCGGACGGCTGGATCCCGGAATCGCCGCTACGGTGGTCGAGGGCATCGTCCGAGGCTGCGCGGAGGCCGGATGCAGCCTGATCGGCGGCGAGACGGCCGAGATGCCCGGGCACTACGCCGCGGGCGACTACGATCTCGCCGGGTTCGCGGTCGGCGCGGCGGAGCGCGGCACCCTGCTCACCGGCGAGGACATCCGCGAAGGCCACCTTGTCCTGGGCCTCGCTTCGTCCGGCGTCCACGCGAACGGATACTCCCTCGTCAGACGGATCGTCGGCGAGTCGGGGCTTGGCTGGAACGACGACGCACCGTTTGCGGACGGTTCCCTGGCCGGCGCCCTGCTCGCCCCGACCCGGCTCTACGTATCCGCCGCGCTCGCCGCGCACCGCGAGGGCCTGGTCGATGGATTCGCGCATATCACCGGCGGCGGGTTGACCGGCAATGTCGGCCGCACCCTGCCCGCCGGGCTCGCCGCGGAGATCGACGCCGGAAGCTGGCCGCTCCCCCCCGTGTTCGCCTGGCTGGCGCGGGCGGGCGGGCTGGGTCCGGCCGATCTGGCGGACACCTTCAACTGCGGCATTGGCTTCGTCGCGGCGGTTGCCGCCGACCGCGCGGCGGCGGCGCGGCAGGCGTTCGAAGCGCATGGACAACAGGTCCACGAGATCGGCCGCATCGTGCAGCGCATCCCGGAGCTGCCGGCGGTCCAGATGCCGGGTCGCGAGGCGGCATGGCGCGGCTGAGGCTGGCGGTGCTGATCTCGGGACGCGGCAGCAACCTGCAAGCCCTGATCGACGCCTGCGCCGCAGCCGACTACCCGGCGGAAATCGTGCTCGCCGTCTCCAACGAGCCGGACGCGGCGGGGCTGGAGCGGGCGCGCCGCGCGGGAATCCCGGCCGAGACCATCGATCACCGCGAGTTTTCCGACCGCAAGGCCTTCGAGCGCGCGCTCGATTGGCCGCTCGCCGGGGCGGATGTCGGGCTGGTCTGCCTCGCCGGGTTCATGCGCCTGCTGACGCCGTGGTTCGTGGAGCGCTGGCGCGACCGGCTGATCAACATTCACCCCTCGCTGCTGCCCGCCTTCCCCGGCCTCGACACCCATGCCCGGGCGCTCGCCGCCGGCGTGCGGATCGCCGGCTGTACCGTCCATTTCGTCCGCCCCGCGATGGATCGCGGTCCGATCGTCGTCCAGGCCGCGGTGTCGGTCGAAGAGGGCGACGACGCGGCCAGCCTCGCCGCGCGCGTGCTCGCCGCCGAGCACCGCTGCCTGCCGCTCGCGGTCCGGCTGATCGCGGAAGGCCGGGTCAGGGTCGTGGGCGAGCGCTGCGAGATCGCGGGCGCGGCGGCGCCATTCTCCCCGCTGATATCGCCGTCACCGTCCGGTTGCGGGTGACGTCTTCCGCTGGCGGGCGGAGTGGGATATAGCTTCGCCCGGCGCACCGACTGCGGAGAGGATCGGAATGGCTTTCGACATCGAACAGGAGAACGCCCGCCACGCGGCGGGTTGGAAGGGCTTCGTGCTGTTCACATTCTTGTCGACGGCCGCGGTGATACTGGCGCTGGTGCTGATGGCGCTGTTCCTGCTCTGAACGGGCCGCCGGGTCTCAGCCGACGATATCGCACTCGGAGAAGAAGAAGCCGATCTCGGTGGAGGCGGTCTCCGCCGAATCGGAGCCGTGCACCGAGTTCGCCTCGATCGACTCCCCGAACGCCTTGCGGATCGTGCCGTCGGCCGCGTTGGCCGGGTTGGTCGCCCCCATGACTTCGCGGTTGGTCGCGATCGCGTCCTCGCCTTCGAGGACCTGTACGACCACCGGGCCCGAGACCATGAACTCGCACAGGTCGTCGAAGAACGCTCGGCTCTGGTGCACCGCGTAGAACTGCCTCGCCTGCTCCGGCGACAGCCTGAGCCGCCGCTGCGCCACGATCCTGAGACCCGCCTCCTCGAGCCGGGTATTGATCTGTCCCGTCAGGTTTCGCCGCGTCGCGTCGGGCTTGATGATCGAAAGCGTGCGTTCGACAGCCATTTCGGAATGTCCCCTGGAGCGGTGGCGCGGCTATATATCCGCATCCCGAGGATGCGGCAACCGGGCTTCAGTCTTTCTCCTCCCAGCTTCCCGACGGCGTCTGCTGCCAATAGGTCAGGCGGTGACCGTCCGCGGCGTAGGATTTCCAATGCGCCCGCGCCGCCTGCACGGCCTCGTCGTCGTTGCCGTCGAACATCTCCAGGCACCTTGCGTAGTCCCCTATTCGCCCCGAGACCGCGCCGTCGGTGAGGACCAGAATGCTGGCGCCGTTGGGATTCTCGTCCGCATGGGTGATCCAGATCGGCTGGTCCTCCGGATTGCCGTCGCGCGCCGTGCCGTGCGGCAGGAAGCTGTTCTGGTCGTAGGTCCAGAGGATCGCGTCCAGCGCCCCGGTGCGCTCCTCGGAGCCGGTGATCACGACGGCGCGCGCGCCGCTCGCATGGACCTTTTCCAGCAGCCGCGGCAGGGCCTGGGCCAGCGTGCTGCGGGTCAGGTGGTAGAAGCCGATATCGGTCACCGCAGTCTATCCCGCATTCTGGATTTCGACAACTTGGCTCGGTTCCATAGTACATTGTAATAACGCGGTAAATCACCTTCATTTGGGAGCCCGGGAACGCGTATTGCAGGGCCGGTCGTCAATCCGAATTCAATGCTTTTCAGTGTGCGGACGATCACGGGCTCCGAGTGGCGGCGGATGACCGGCTTCGCACGTGCCGGCAACTATCGTGCGGTCGCGCGGGGTGACGGCGATGAGAACAGCACCGGTCCGACCCGTCCATGGCAAAGCCGTGTAGGGAACGGATGGCTCACCTGGAGGCGCGGACTGACGAGCGTCGGTCGTACCGCGGCGAACGGGGCCACTCTGACGTATCGGGCGTCGTTTCCAATCCTTACGGAGTTGCCTGTCGCACAATGACCGGTTCCGGCGGAGCGCGCCGGCGAGATCGCGTCGGGTCCGCTGGCCGGTGCAGGTGCACCGCGATGTTCCTGACCGGGTTGAGGCAGTGATGAGCGACGGTCGACGCGTTTTCCGTCTCTCCCGCCTGGTCTCGCGCGCCCGCCGGTATGGTCAGCGACGCATCTTCTCCATCGAACGCCGTCCTGGCGGACGTGGACCCGGCTCGGCGACTGCTCCTGGAGGCAATGCGGACCGACCGCCGCGCTCCCGCGTCAGAACGCCGCGTTCACGCCGAGCAGGAAGACGTTCGACCGGGCGCCGGCGTCGCTGATCGTGCGGTCCATCATAACGTTGCCGCGTGCGTCCCTGACGCTGCCGCCGCTCATGAAGTTCAGCGGCGCGAAGCCGTGCACGCGGACGTATTCGGCGAAGAGCTTCACGCTGGGCCGGGCGAACCAGGCGGCGCCGACGACGAACTGGTCCTGCCTCTCCCAGGGCGCGCCGTCGGGTCCGGCCACGAACCGGCTGAACTCGGCGGAGAGGTCGAACGGGGCGGGGTCGGAGACCAGCCGGTACCTGGCGCCGATATCGAAGCTCGTCACCTTGCTGGCCCGGAACCGGGGCATGTCCGGGTTGAAGGTTCCCGGCCACACGTCGAGCGTCCGGGCGAGCTCCCCCTTGAGCGTCAAATCGTCGAGGACGAGCCTTCCGTATAAATCGAAGGCCGGGTTGTTGTCGCGGCACGGCATGAAGTGCGCGATGGGGAAGTCCTGGCAATAGGCCGAGCCGTGCAGGTAGGACGCGCCGGCGAGGAACGTCCCGCCCTTGCCCAGCCGGACCGTGTAGTTCGCGTCGAGCGCGAAGTTGTTCAGCCGGCTCGGCACGTCGGTGCCCTTGACCGGGGCGTTCGCGGCGCGGAACTGGGCGCCGCCCTGGACGGCCATCGCGGTCAGGTTGAGGCCCTCGCCCGCGTAGCCGACGGCGGCGCCGTTGGCGAGCCCGCCGAACGCATGCCAGACGGTCGAGGCGGTGAAAGGATTCACGGTGTCGGTGAGACCGAACGGGACCGCCATCTTGCCGAGGCTGGCGAACAGCGGCGCGCGGGCGAGGTCGCCGAACAGGACGTAGGCCCGCCGGACCTGGACCTGGTTGCGCTCCAGGTCGGTATTGGTGCCCGCCCCGAAGCTCTGCTCCGGGTCGAACAGCATCGCCGCGTGGCCGACGATCCAGTCGCCGAGCAGTGCGGTGAAGCCGAGCTGCGCCGAATGGATCGCCGCTTCGGACACGTCCTTCCCGACCTGGTTGCTGGCGGTCGGGTGCCGCATGAGGTAGCCGAACTTGTCCGCCCGGTTGCTGGTCTGGTAGTTGGCCACGGCGGTGACCGCGCCGTGCACGTGCACGCTGTCGGGAGCCAGGGTTCCCCGCTTCTTGCGGTCCAGGATCAGGCGCTGCTTGCGGTCGATGCCGGAGGTGGGGTCGAGGACCGCGTACCCGTAGGCGGGATTCCAGCGGACATACCCCGATTCCCCGATTCCGCGCGGCGCGACCGCCGGCCTCGCCGCCTCGGAGCGCGCGGCCTTGAGCCCGTCGATCTCCTTGCGGAGCTGCCGGTTCTCCCGTTCCAGCCTGTCCAGCCGCTCTATCAGGACCTCGAGAGGTTGGGCATAGGCGGCGCCGGAAGAAAGAGGCACCGCGATAGCGAGCAGGGCAGCGGTACCGATCCACACGTACTTGCCGCGGCGAACGGCCCGACGAGGGTCCGCGTCCCCGTCTTCCGCCCTGATGGCGGTCCCCGCCGCCTTGTTGCCGAACCTCGTGCCAAAGCCGATCCGCAAAGCCTGTCGCCCTCCCCTGGAATCCACGCGCCATCGCACCCGCCCCGCTTCTCGGCGGCGGCAGGAACGGCGCGGAACCTATGGGAACGGGACGCCTTCGTGCTTCCCCAACATTGAGGAAACCGGGCGATTTTTTCCGCCTCTCGAGCAGTCACGTGGGGTCCGGCGGTTGCCGGAACGCACTCTCGCCCTCAGCCGCAGGTCCAGGGAGCGCCTGCCAGGGACCGCACCAGACGTACCAGCTCCGCCTGGCGTGAGAACCCGTGCTTGGCGAAGATGTGCTTCACGTGCGAGCGGATGGTGCTCTCCTTGCGGCCCGTGGCGGTCGCGATCTGGCGCACGCTCATGCCCTGGGCCAGCAGTACCGCCACCCGGCTCTCCATCCCCGTGAGATCGAGGGCCGCCGCTGCTACGGCGGGATCGACGGCGGCCTCGTGCGCCGGATCGACGATCAGCACCAGCGCCGCCACCCGCCAGCCCGGGAAGTCCGCCTCCGGGCGGCTCACCGGGCTCACCTGCAGCACCAGCGGACGCAGGGCGCCCGGGCGTCTCACGATCGTCGAGCCGCCGCTGCCCTGCGTCCCGAAAGGCGGCAAGGCACGACCCAGGAGCGCCTGCAAGTCGTCGTTGTCCGGGGACGCGCGGGCGAACAGGAACCCGTCGCTGTCGAACAGCCCGTCGCCGGTCCGCAGCAGGTCCCGGGCGCGGTCGTTCGCCGCCACGATCCGTCCGCGCGCGTCGAGCTGCACGATGCCGAGCCCGGTCGCGTCGAGCATCTCCGTCAGCGTCGCGCCCAGGGCGTCCGCGCGCGCCAGGGTCTGCCGGACGTGCACGGTCTGGCGGATATGCGGCAGGAGCCGCCGGATCGAGTCGCGCTGCGCGGACGACCAGCCCTCCCCGTCCAGCGGGTCGTTGATCTCCCACAGGATGCGCGTGCCTCCGGGGCCATCCAGGCGCACGTCGATCGCGTTCCCGGCATTGCCAACGGTTTGCAGCGTGTCGTAGGCCGCGGAGGTCCTGCGCTCCTCCTCGGTGTAGAGGTCGGCGATGTGGAACAACCGGTAGAAGGGTTGGCGCCGCAGGCGGGGCAACCTCTCGTCCCGGGAAATGTAGGTCTCCACCCAGAGACGCTCCAGATCCCGGCGCCGTTGCCCGCGATGGCAGATCCACATGAAGTAGGTTCGGTAGTCCTCTTCCGCCTCCCCGTCACCGCACGCCAGCGTGCTGCCATGCGTGCCGAGGGCCTCGTCGATCAGCGCCGAGGCGCCCGGCCAGCGGGCAGGGTCGAGCGCCGCCTCGTGCAGCGCGGCGAGGATGCGCTCGAACGCGTTCAGGTCGCTTCCGGCCACGGGTTCACTGGCGGATGCTCCCGACAACCGACGACCCTTGTTTCGCAGGTGGCGCGTTTCCTCGTCGCCGATATTCCGGGTCGCAAGTCTGCGCGTCCATGTCGCCGCGGCCGCATACGGCGGCGGCTCTACCGCAGGAAACGAGAGCTGCCCGCATGTCTTGACATACCCCACATTTGGTGAGGTTAACCGGATTGCGGGCTTCCGTTCCTCCCCAACTTTGGGGAGGAACGGCGAAATTGTCGATTGGGCGCCCGATAGCGCGAGAAGCCGGACGATGACCTGCGCCTCAGTCCCGGTTATACGGTACACAACCCAATATTCTCTTGTTTCTCCCCAATATTGGGGACGCCCGACAACACGCGGTTGGGCTAACCTCCGCTCCCGTCCGGCAGAGAAGCGGCCACGAGAGTTCGGAAGACAATCCATGGAAAAACCGGGGTTCGGAGCCGCTCACGCCATCGCAGCATTGGCCCGTTCGCCATCACGCCCCCTCGCCCCCAGGAATAAAGCGTGATGAGCTGTCGGGCCAAAGAGGGCAACCAAATAAAGGGACAGGTCCAATGGTGACGACGGGCTCCGAACAGTTCGTAGCGCTCCCAGGCGAAGACAGGATGCGCATGGCGATGCAACGCAAGAGCGGCGCGATGCTTCTGGTTGCGGGGCTGCTGCTTGCGGCTTGCGGCGGCGATGGCGGCATGTCGGGCCGCGAAGCGCCGACCCCGCCTGCACCGCCAGACCCGATGATCGCCGAGCTGGGCGAATGGAACGCCCTGCCGGCCGGAACTCTCCATTTGCGCGACACGAACGACGTGTTGGGCGCGAACTACGATATGGCGGGCGGTCACGTCATGGCGCGCGAGCCGACACAGCCCGCGGGCATGGGAACAGCCACCTGGAACGGCCGATGGTCCGGGAGGATCGAGGTGAGTTCGGATCCCGCGGTCGTTACGGGCCTAAGTCTGGTCGACCTGACTGCGGCCGATCTCGCGGCGCTCTCCGGCGGCACGCGCATCACCGCGCACTTCGAGACCGCCGGCGTCGAAGCGACGCTTACCTACATGGACACCGGGCTGGACGAGTTCGGCCTCGCTGAGATCACGTCGGAACGAGTATCCGTGTCCGGCGGCAGGTTCCATCCCACCGCCACGGAAACGATCGATGTGCCGTCCCCAATAGGACCGATCACCTTTACCGGAACGTTCGCGGGTGAGGGCGCTTTCGGAGGGACCGATGCCGAGGGGGTCGCCGGGTATGTCAGCGGCGACATTGCCAGCAGCTCCAGACTGGGACAGGTCGATATAGGCACCTTCAAGTCGGTGTTTTACGGGACCAGGGAGCCCAACTAGCATACCCGGACCAGGCTGGCGCGCAGCGCTGGCGGGCATCGCAGTGTTGTCGGCCGAGCTAGCCGGATATTTCAGTGCGCCGTGGAAAGCCGCGTCATCCCAGCCAACCCTTGTCGCTTCGGTCGGTCGCAGCTAAGGCGGTCTGCGGAGACAACGACATAGCCCGAAGCGCTCTGGAGACAAAGGGCTGCCAATGGGTGGCTCAGCGAGCAAGCAAGCCGGAACGCGAGTGAACGCCGGGCAGGCCTCGAATAGGGCGATGCGGCAGCCGGCCCTCCTGAGATCAGGGGATCCGGAACAGGTTCGCTCTCTTCGGAGCCGCCCGGATTGTCAGCGCCATTTGAGCTTACCGATTCGCCGATAGCACGGGGTGACGCTGCAAGGCACGATCCGACGCTGCGAAGGCCGGTCCACGACTCGACCGTTTCGACGACGATCCGGCCGCGGCCGCGTCTCACGATATAGCCGCCGCGCGAATTCTTCAGCGATCCCTGCTCGATCGGCGGCCACGGCGCGTCAGCAGCCCGCCCTGCGTTCCTGTCCGCCGGGACCGTCGCCGTTTGCGACTCCAGCGATTCGGAGAAGGCGCGCTCGCCGACGTCGTTGCCGACGGACCTGCGAAGCGCGTTGAGCTTGCGCGACCGACCCACAACGATCCTCTCCCGCGCGTCATGTCCGGCGTCTCCTCGATCGGCGCGAGGAGCGCCGCCGCATGCGCCTCGACGCGCCGCGAGCGCCGGTCGCCGCCTTGCCGCCCGGGCCGCCAGCTCCCGGTCCGCCGCCACGCATCGACCCGCTTGATCGCCGTCGACGGCGCGATCCCGAAGCGCTTCGCCGCACCGCGCCGCGCCGCGACATGCCGCCTTCCACCACCGCCGCCACCGCGCGGCGACGCAGATCGTCGGAAAGAGCTCGTGCCATGCAGGCTGGCCTCCTTCACCAGCCCGCATCTTCGATCGCGAATCGCAAGACCTTCGGAATTCACGATCGATTCAACTGGACAGGTTAATGCTCTAGCCCTCGTAATCCTCCCGCACCAGCCGGTCGAGCAGCCTGACGCCGAACCCGGTGCCGCCCTTGGGCACGGTCGGCGCGTTCTTCTTCGACCAGGTGACGCCGGCGATGTCGAGATGGGCCCAGGGCGTCCCCTCCTTGATGAAGCGCTGGAGGAACTGGGCGGCGGTGATCGAGCCGCCGTCGCGCCCGCCCACGTTCTTCATGTCGGCGATGTCGGAATCGATCTGCCGGTCATAGGCATCGCCCAGCGGCATCCGCCATACCGGCTCGCCGACCGCGCCGCCGGCCGACACCAGGCGCTCGGCCAGCGTGTCGTCATTGGCGAACAGCCCGGCATTCTCGTGTCCCAGCGAGATGATGATCGCCCCGGTCAGCGTCGCCAGGTCGACGATCGCGCGGGGCCGATATTTTTCCTGGCAGTACCAGAACACGTCGCACAGCACGAGGCGCCCCTCGGCGTCGGTGTTGATGACCTCGACGGTCTGGCCCGACATCGAGGTCACCACGTCGCCCGGCCGCTGGGCGGTGGCGGACGGCATGTTCTCGACCAGCCCGACCATCCCCACCGCGTTGACCTTGGCCTTGCGCCCGGCGAGCGCGCGCATCAGCCCGATCACCACGCCGGCGCCGCCCATGTCCCACTTCATGTCCTCCATGCCGCCGGACGGCTTGATCGAGATCCCGCCGGTATCGAACGTCACGCCCTTGCCGACGAAGGCTATGGGCTGCTTGTCCTTCGCCCCGGGCGCGCCGTTCCAGCGCATGGTCACCAGCCTGGGCGGCTGCGCGCTGCCCTGGGCGACGCCGAGCAGCGCTCCCATGCCGAGCTTCGCCATCCGCTTCTCGTCGAGGATCTCGACCTCCACCCCGTGCTCGGTCAGCGCCTTGGCCCGTTCGGCGAGGCTCGCCGGAAAGATCACGTTGGCGGGCTCGGACACCAGGTCGCGGGTCAGGAACACCCCTTCCGCCACCTCGCCGAGCGGGCGGAATGCGGCGCGCGCCCGCGCGTGCTCGGCGGTGGTCACCGTCAGCCGCTTGAGGCTGGGCTTGTCGTCCGCCTTCTCCTTGGTGCGGTACTTGTCGAACCGGTAGCCGCGCAGCAGCGCCCCGTAGCCGATATTGGCGGCCAGCCGGGCAGCGTCGAGCGGCGCGTCGGGCACCGCGTCGAGCGCGACCGTGACCGCGCCGTCCCCGCTCTTTTCGAGCGTGGCGACGATCGTCCCGCCCACCGCCTGCGCGGCGCGGGCATCGAATCCGTCCGCCTTGCCGAGCCCGACCAGCACTACCCGGCTCGCGGCCAGGCCGGAAGGCGCGTTGACGACCAGCGTCTGGTTGGACTTGCCGGTGAAGCGGCTCGATCCGATGGCCCGCGACAGCGCCCCGCCGGTCGCCTCGTCGACGTTCCCCGCCGTCTCCCCGAGACTGCCGCCTTCGAGCACGCCCACCGCAAGGGCGCCGCTGCGGGGAAGTTTGGGGGATGCGAAGCCGATCTTCATGGGCGTTCTCCTTTTCGCCGGGCCGGGCACGGAGGGGCGTCGCCGGCAGGGCAAACTTACGAAGGCCGCCATTTCGCCACAACCGCCCCGCCGCAGGACTCCGCCGCGACGGGCGCCGATCACTGGCAAATGGACAGGGTTTCCGCCAGGAGGCTATAAACACGATGCTTTCGCTGGCCGGTCCGACGGCCTCAACCTGTCTCGCGAACTGGTCGATGCGTCTGATTTCCGCCCTCTTCCTGGCAGCGACGGTTGGATTGGCGCCGCACGCCCATGCCCAGTCGGTGCAGCGGATCGCCGTGGTCGTCAATGACGAGGTCGTCTCGCTGCGCGATCTGCGGGATCGCGTGCGCCTGGTCCTGTTCCTGTCCGGGATCAGGGACACGAGCGACTCGCGGCGGCGGATTGCCAACCAGGTGGTCCGCACCCTGATCGACGAGCGTCTTCAGCTCCAGGAGGCGAAGAAGCGCGGCGTGTCGGTCTCAGGCGATGAGGTCGGGCTGGCCGTCGCGGAAATGGAGCGGGCGAACCGCATGGCGCCCGGCGGCCTGTCGTCGGTTCTGGCAGAGAACCGGGTGAGCCTGGAATCGCTGCGCGCTCAGTTCCGCGCCCGGATCGCCTGGTCCAAGCTGGTGGGGCGCCGCCTAGCCCCGCGCATCGATATCGGCGAAGAGGAAGTGACGGCGGCTCTGGCACGGCTGGAGGCGTCGCAGGGCGAAGAGGCCTACCGGCTCGGCGAGATCCTGCTCCCGGTCAGCCGGGGCGACGACGCGGCCGCGGTGCGCAACGCCGCCGAGCGCATGGTGGCGCAGATCCGCGAGGGCGCCCGGTTCGGCGCGCTGGCGCGACAATTCTCCCGCACCGCGACCGCCGCGGTGGGCGGAGACCTGGGCTGGGCCGCGCGCTCGGACCTCGACCCCCAAGTCGCCGCCGCGGTCGCGGATCTGGCGCCGGGCGACGTGCTGGATCCGATTCGGACGGTCTCGGGCTTCCGCATTCTCACGCTGATAGAACGGCGCGATGCCGCCGGCCCGGGAGAGGCCGCGCTCGATCTGCGGCAGATCTTCATTCCGCTGGCGGACGGTGCGAAGCCCGCGCGGGTCGCGGCGCGCCTCGAACAGGCGGCGTCGGCGGCCCGCGTGATCGAAGGCTGCGAGGATCTCGAGGCCGTGGCGGAGGCCCTCGGCGCGGGCGCCCCGCGGGAGCTGGGTACGCTCAAGCCGAGCGAGCTCTCGGCCGCGATCCGCAAGAACATCGCCGGGGTCGGGGTCGGAAAGGCGGGCGTGCCGATACGGATGAATGGCGGGATCGCGCTGATCGCGGTGTGCGGCCGAATCGAGCCCCGGTCAACATCGCCCGACCGGGGGAGCGTGGTGCGAAGGCTGCGCGATCGGCGGCTGAACCTCGCGGCGCAGCGCTATCTCAGGGATCTCCGCAGCGCCGCCATCGTCGATATCCGCATCTAGGCCGGGCGCGGCGGAATGCAGCCTCTCGCGCTGACCATGGGAGAGTGCGCGGGGGTGGGCACCGAGATCGCGCTGCTTGCGTGGACCCGGCGCGGCGAAGCGGATGTCCCGCCGTTTGCGTTTCTCGGCGGCGAACGCCATGCGAAGGCGCTCGCCGCCGCGCTCGGGCTCGATGTCCCGGTCGTCGCGGTGACGCGCGCCGCCGACGCGGAAACGGCGTTCGCGGATGCCTTCCCCGTCCTGCCGGTCGCCGTCCCGTCCCCCCCGGTGGGCGGCCGCCCGGACCCGGCCAACGCGCCCGCCGTGGTCGCGGCCATCGACCGCGCGGTCGCGCTGGCGCTCGCGGGCGAGGTTGCCGCGGTGGTCACCAATCCGATCGACAAGGCGGCGCTCTACCAGAGCGGGTTCGACCACCCGGGCCATACCGAGTACCTCGCCGCGCGCTGCGGCATCGGGGCGGCGCCGGTGATGATGCTGGTCAGCGACCGGCTCCGCGTCGTGCCGGTGACCATCCACCTGGCGCTGGAGCAGGCGGTGAAGGCGCTGACCGCGGATGCGGTGATCCATTGCGGGCGCGTCGCCGCCGAGCGGCTTGCCGCGGATTTCGGGATCGCCGCGCCCAGGCTGGCGGTCGCCGGGCTCAACCCCCATGCCGGCGAGGGCGGCCATATGGGGCGCGAGGAGATCGAGATCATCGCCCCGGCGGTCGAGACCCTGCGCCGCGACGGCATCGCCGTGAGCGGGCCGGCGCCGGCCGACACGCTGTTCCACGACCGGGCGCGCCAGGACTACGATGCGGCGCTCTGCATGTACCACGACCAGGCGCTGATCCCGATCAAGACGCTCGATTTCGACTCCGCGGTGAATGTCACGCTCGGCCTGCCCATCGTCCGCACCTCGCCCGATCACGGCACCGCCTACGACATCGCCGGCACCGGAACCGCCCGCCCCGACAGCCTGATCGCCGCGCTCAGGCTCGCCGCGCGGATGGCCGAGACGCGGGCGCGGACGCGACGCCGCGGCGGCGTTGACTGAAGCCCTGCCGCCGCTTCGCGAGGTCATCGCCCGCCACGGCATCGGCGCAAGGCGAAGCCTGGGCCAGCACTTCCTGCTCGATGCCAACCTCGCGCGCCGCATCGTGCGCGCCGCCGGCAATCTGGACGGGCAGACGGTGGTCGAGATCGGCCCCGGCCCGGGCGGGCTGACCCGCGCTTTGCTGGAGACGGGCGCGGCGCGGGTGATCGCCGTCGAGCGGGACCCGCGCTGCATCGACGCCCTGTCGGACCTCGCGGGGCGCTACGGTGGCCGGCTCCGCGTCGTCGCGGGCGACGCGCTGGAAACCGACATTGCCGGGCTCGCGGCGGGGGGCCGGGTCGCGATCGTCGCCAACCTGCCCTACAACGTCGCCACGCCGCTGCTGATCGGCTGGCTGCGCCGCATCGAGCGGATCGCGGCGATGACGCTGATGTTCCAGAAGGAGGTCGCCGAGCGCATCGCCGCCGCCCCCGGCAGCGCGGCCTATGGCCGCCTGACCGTGATCTGCCAGTGGCTCTGCGAGGCAAGGCGGGCGTTCGACGTAGCGCCCTCGGCCTTCGTGCCGCCGCCCAGGGTGACGTCGAGCGTGGTTCGCCTGATACCCCGCGACGCGCCGCTCGCACCCGCCGGCATGGCCGATCTGGAGGCGGTCACGGCGGCCGCGTTCGGGCGCCGGCGCAAGATGCTGCGCTCGGCGCTGGGCGGGCTGGTCGCGGACCCGCTCGCGCTGTTGTCGGAGGCCGGGATCGAGGCGACCGCCCGCGCCGAGACGCTGCCGCCCGAGGCGTTCTGCGCGCTCGCCCGCGCGCTGGCCGGGATCAGAGACCCTCGTTCAGCCGCTTGACGAGATCGGGGAGGCCGATCTGCCGTTCCCGGCGCAGCCTCTCGGTCCTGAGAATCGCGCGGACGTCGGCCACGCTCTCCTCGATGTCGCGATTGACGACCACGTAGTCGAATTCTTCCCAATGGGCGATTTCGTCCGGCGCCATCGCCATGCGCCGGGCCACCACGTCATCGGGGTCCTGGGCGCGCCGCCTGAGCCGCGCATGCAACTCCTTCGCCGAGGGCGGCAGGATGAAGATCCGAACCAGGTCGCGCGGCGCCTTCTCGGAGAGCTGGCGCGCGCCCTGCCAGTCTATGTCGAACAGGACGTCCCTTCCCTCCTGGAGCGCCCTCTCCACCGGCTCCCGCGGGGTGCCGTAGTCGTGCCCGAACACCTCGGCGTGCTCGAACAGATCGTCGGCCGCCCGCATCTTCTCGAACGCGTTGGGACCGACGAACCAGTAATCGCGCCCATGGATCTCGTCGGGGCGCTTGGGGCGCGTGGTCATCGAGATCGACAGCTCGAGACCGGTATCGGCCTCCAGCAGCCGCCGCGAAATCGTGGTCTTGCCCGCCCCCGACGGCGAGGACAGGACCAGCATGAGCCCGCGGCGGCGAATCCCGTTCCCGCCCATTGCTACTCGAGGTTCTGGACCTGTTCGCGGAGCCCCTCGACCGCCGCCTTGAGATCGAGGCCGATCCGCGTCAGGGCGAGATCGGTCGATTTCGAGCACAGCGTGTTGGCTTCGCGGTTGAATTCCTGGCACAGGAAATCGAGCCGCCTTCCGACCGGCCCGCCTTCGGCCAGCAGCTCCCGCGCCGCCGCGACGTGGCCGACCAGCCGGTCGATCTCCTCGCCCATGTCGGCGCGCGCGGCGAGATAGGCGACCTCCTGCGCCAGCCGGTCCTCGGCAGGCGGCGGGTTGGAGTCGAGCAGCGCCGCGACCTGCTCGCGCACCCGGTCGCGGATCCGCGCGGGCTGCAGCGCGGCGGTGGACGCGGCCCCGGCCGCGAGATCGCCGATCCGGTCGAGATGGCGCTCCAGCACCGCCCCGATGCGGCGGCCTTCATCGCGGCGGGCGCCGGCAAGCGCGTCGAGCGCAACCTCCAGCGTGGCCGCGATGGCGCCGTGGCGGGCTTCGCGCTCGGCGTCGGTCTCGTCGGCCTCCACCCGTTCCAGCACACCGGGCAAGGCCATCAGCGCCTCCAGCCGCGCGGGCGGCGCGCCGAGCCGGTCCCGCCAGCACCGGTGGATCGCCGCGAGCCGCTCCAGCACCGCCTCGTTCACCCGGATTTCGGGGCTGCTCTCGACCTGTTTGATCGACAGATGGAGAGACAGCGAGCCACGGCTGAAACGCTCGGCCGCGAGGCCGCGCGCCGTGGGCTCGAGCGCGTCCTGCCCGTGCGGCAGGCGAACCCGGATATCGAGGTTGCGGGCGTTGACGCTTCTCGCCTCCCAGGCCCAGCTCGCGCCGTCCGCGCCGCCCTCGGCCCGGGCGAAGCCGGTCATGCTCTGGAGCATGGCGGCCGGTTCGGCTACTCGCTCGGCAATTCCGCTCGCTTGGGCCTCGGCCATGTCCGCTTCGCGTTGTCCGTGACATTGCAAGACAGGGGACTCCGCCCGCCTCGCGGCGAGATTTCTATAGTACAGAGCGCCGATGCCGCAAACGAATCGGGCGGCTCGCGTCTGCCCCCGGCGCGGCGTAGATTCCCGGACCGGCGTCGATGGGGGTTGCCGATGGATCCGATGATTGCAGCGCTGATCGGTCTCGCGGCGGGGGCGGCCATCGTCTGGCTGGCGCGCCGCGGCGAGATCGGGCGTCTCGCCGCCGCGCGCGACGCGGAACGGAAGCGGGCGGACTCGGCGTCGAGCGATCTCGCGACCGAGCGCGCGGCGCTCGCGGCCAGCCGCGCCAGGCTCGAAGAGGTGGAACGCGCGCACCGGGAGAAGACCGCCTCTCTCGAACGGGTGCGCGGCGACATCGAGAAGGAGCTCAAGGCGCTCGCCCAGCAGGCGCTCAAGGACAACCAGACGTCCTTCCTCGGCATCGCCAACGAGGTGTTCGACAAGCACCGCGAACGCGTCGACGGCGAGCTCAAGCCGATCAGGACCGCGCTCGCGGAGTGGCGCAAGAACCTGGAAGAGATCGAAAAGACCCGCAGGGAGCATTACGGCAGCCTCACCAACGAGCTCAAGAACGTCGTGGACGGCCAGGAGCGGGTCCGGGGCGAGGCGTCGCGGCTGGTCAATGCGCTGCGCTCGGCGCCCAAGACGCGCGGGCGCTGGGGCGAGGAGACGCTGAAGAACGTGCTCGAGCTGTCGGGCATGACCGAGCATTGCGACTTCGTCCGCGAGCAGTCGCTGAACGAGGAATCGGGCGTCCTCCGCCCGGACGTCATCATCCGCCTGCCCGGCGAGCGCTACATGGTGGTCGACGCCAAGACCTCGCTCGCCGCCTATATGGACGCGGTGGAAGCCGACGACGAGGCCGAACGCGAGGCCCATCTCGAACGGCACGGCCAGCAGCTCCGCACCCATATGCGCCGCCTCGGGGAGAAGGCCTATTGGGAGGCCTGCCGGCGCGCGCACAAGGTCACCCCGGATTTCGTCGTCATGTTCGTCCCGGGCGACAACTTCTATGCCGCGGCGATCGAGCGCGACCCGGCGCTCTATGACGACGCGCTCAAGTCCAACGTGCTCATCGTCACGCCCACGGTGATGCTCGGCCTCGCCAAGGCGGTCGCGTTCGGCTGGCGCCAGGAGAAGGTCGCGGACAACGCCCGCGAGGTCGCCCGGCTGGGCCAGGTGCTGTACCAGCGGATGAGCACGATGGGCGGCCACATCGTCGAGCTGGGCAAGGACATCGCGCGCTCGGTCGGCAGCTACAACGAGTTCGTGGGCAGCCTGGAGTCGCGGGTGATGCCGCAGGCGCGGCGCTTCTCGGAGCTCGAGGTCGAAGGGGCGTCGCGACCGCTGGCCGAGGCGCAGCCGATCGACACCGATATCCGACTGCCGCGCGCCGACCGCGACCTCGCCATCGGGGCATCGCCCGAGCCGGAAGCGGAGCCGCGCCCACCGATCGGCCCGGCGGCGGAATAGTCACGCCCGCCCTTCGGCCCGGAGCCGGCGTAGCCACGCTTGCCGTTCGGCCAAACGGTTGTGTAGTCACGCTTGCCGTTCGGGCGGGCGGTGGCGTGGTCACGCCTGCGATTCGGCCCGGCGGCGGCGCAGCCGCGCTTGCGGTTCAGCCCGGCGGCGGCGTGATCGCGCCCGGGGCTGGCGGCGGCTTCTCCCTGCGCTCGCGTTCGATGCGCCGCCACCGGGCGACGTTGCGGCGGTGCTCCGAGAGCGTGCGGGCGAAGACGTGCCCGCCGCTGCCGTCGGCGACGAAATAGAGCTCGTCCGTCTCCGCCGGATGCAGCGCCGCCTCGATCGAGGCGCGGCCCGGGTTGGCGATCGGCCCGGGCGGCAGGCCGTTCACCCGGTAGGTGTTGTAGGGCGAGTCCACCCGGAGGTCGGCCCTGCCGAGCGGCCGGCCCAGCGGCACCCTGCCCAGGGTCAGGGCGTAGGCCACCGTGGGGTCCGATTGCAGGCGCATCCCGCGGCGCAGCCTGTTGTGGAACACGGCCGAGACCCGCGCCCGCTCCTCCGGGCGCGCGGTCTCGCGTTCGACGATCGAGGCGAGCGCCAGGGCCTGTTCGGGGCTTTCGAGCGCGAGGCCGGGCGCGCGCTTCTGCCACAGCGAGCGCAGCGCCTCGCGCATCGAGTCGCGCATCCGCCGGACGAGCGCCGCGCGGCTGTCGCCAAGCGAGAAGAAATAGGTCTCCGGCAGCAGCGATCCTTCGGGAACGTCGGCCGGGAGGTCGCCGGCGAGCCCGCCATCGGCGGCGACGAGAGCGAGCGCCTGGCTCACGGTGAGCCCCTCGGCGACGGTGAGCCTGCGCTTGACCGTCTCGCCGCTCGCCAGCAGCGCGATCGCCCGGTCCATCGAGATGCCGGCCGGGAAGCGGTACTCGCCCGCGCGCATCGCCCGGCCGCGCCCGGTCAGCCGGGCGCCGGCCACAAACAGGAACCGGTCGCCGACGATCCCGCCTGCATGGAGCGTCGCCGCGATGCGCTGGATGCCCGCGCCCTTCTCGATGACCACCGTCCCGGCGGCGGCGAGCGGCCCCGGCTCGGTGAACGCGACTTGCGCGCGCCAGGCGAAGGCGAGCAGGAACAAGGCCGCCCCGAGCGAGCCGAACACAGCCGCATGGAGGACAAGCCGAGACATCGGCGCGGCCTCCGGATCAGGGCGGCGCGGCGAAGATCAGGGAGGCGTTCGTGCCGCCGAATCCGAAGGAGTTGGACAGCGCATTGCGCACCGGGCGTTCCCGGGCCTGCTTCGGCACGAGGTCGAGGTCGCAGCCCTCCGAGGGGTTGTCGAGGTTGAGCGTGGGCGGCACCACGCCGTCATTGACCGCCATGATGGAGAAGATCGCTTCGACGCTGCCGGCGGCCCCGAGCAGGTGGCCGATCGCCGACTTGGTCGACGACATCGAGAGCGCATGGGCGTCCTCGCCGAACACCCGCTTCACCGCGCCAAGCTCGATCTCGTCGCCGAGCGGCGTCGAGGTGCCGTGCGCGTTGATGTAGTCGATCTCGTCGGTGTTGAGCCGCGCCCGCTTGAGAGCCGCCATCATCGAACGGTAGCCGCCGTTGCCGTCCTCCGGCGGCGAGGTGATGTGATGCGCGTCCCCCGACATGCCATAGCCCACGACCTCGCCGTAGATCCTGGCGCCGCGCCGCCTGGCGTGCTCCATCTCTTCCAGCACGACGATGCCGGCGCCCTCGCCCATCACGAACCCGTCGCGGTCGCGGTCCCACGGGCGCGAGG